>JAQBQJ010000140.1 GCA_028287065.1 Labilithrix sp.
GACCGCGCGGCCGGCGCCGGCCCGGCCGGGATCGTTCCGAAGTACTTCGTGACGAGCTCGCGCGTGCTCGCGACGTCGAACAGACCGCACACGATCAGCGTCGCGTTGTTCGGGCGGTAGTACGCGCGGGCGAACGCGCGAGCCTCGGCCAGCGTCGCCTTGTCGAGCTCGTCGGCGCGGCCGATCGTCGACGTGCCGTACGGGTGCGAGATTCCGTAGATCGCCTCGCGTGCGATCGAGTCGAGATTGCCGAGCGGCACGTCCTCGTAGTGCTGGCGCCACTCGTTCTTGACCACGTCGCGCTCGTGCGCGAAGCCCGCCTCGTCGAGGGGCGCGAGCGGATACGCCATGCGATCGGCCTCGAGCCAGATCGCACGGGGTAGCGCCCCGGGCGGCACGTACGCGTGGTAGTCGGTCGTGTCGAGATCCGTCTCGGCGTTCGTGATGCCGCCCACGTCCTCGAGCCACTGCTGGTAGTCCTTCGTTCCCGTGTTCTTCGAGCCCCGGAACATGAGGTGCTCGAACAGGTGAGCGAAGCCGGAGCGGCCCTGCGGATCGTCCTTCGAGCCGACGTGATACCGCACGTGGACGAGCGCGAGCGAGGCGCTCCGCTCCTGGTGCAGGACGACGTGCAGGCCGTTCGGCAGGTCGAGCTCCTCGATCGGAAGCGCGATGTTGATGGTGAGCGCGCCGTCGGGCGCGTTGCTCGAGGGTCGTCCGCTGCCGCCGCATGCGGCGACCGCGAGCAGCGCCGGGAGCGCGAGAGAAAGTACGCGGAGGCGCATGCGGCGCGCAGCATACTTCAGCATCGCCGGCGCGCTACGCTTCCCTCGTGACCAGCACACCGACGGGCTATCTCCACGGATACAGCGAAAAAGAGCGTGATCGGCTGCATCGGCAGGCGCGCTTTCTCGAGCCGATGGTGCACGAGCATCTGCCGTTCCGGAGGCGCCGGAAGCTCCTCGAGGTCGGCTCGGGCGTCGGCGCGCAGACCGAGGTCCTCCTTCGTCACTGGCCCGACGTGCACGTCACGGGCATCGAGATCAACGACGCGCAGCTCTCGGAGGCGCGAAGGTTCCTCTCGACGGTGCCGTGGGCCGAAGGCCGCTACACGATCGTGAAGGCCGATGCGACGCAGCTCGAGTACGGCCCTTCGAGCTTCGACGCAGCGTTCCTGTGCTGGGTGCTCGAGCACGTCGGCGATCCCGCGCGCGTGCTCTCCGAGGTGCGCCGCGTCCTCGTGCCGGGGAGCCCGGTCGTGTGCAGCGAGGTGCTCAACGCGACGTTCTTCATCGATCCGTACAGTCCGGACACGCTGCGCTACTGGACCGCGTTCAACGAGCACCAGATGGATGTGGGCGGAGACCCGTTCGTCGGCGCGAAGCTCGGCAACCTGCTGCAGTCAGTCGGCTTCCGCGACGTACAGACCGAAGTGAAGACGTTTCACCTCGACAATCGCGATCCGGTCGAGCGCTCGGAGTTCCTCGCATACTGGTCCGACCTGCTGCTGTCGGGCGCGCCTGCGCTGCTCGACGCGAAGAAGGTCGAGGAGGGCGTCGTCGAAGGGATGCGCAAGGAGCTCGCTCGCGTCGCTCGCGATCCGAACAGCGTGTTCTTCTACGCGTTCATCCAGGCGCGTGCGCGGGCGTGGTGAAGCCGTGCTCGCGTCCTTCGCGCCGAACGACGAGGTAGCCGCCCGCGATCAGGACGACGCCGGAGAGCAGGAACGCGACGTCCCACGCGGCCTCGCCGGCGCCCGGATGCACGTGGTGGATGGACATGATCTGATGGTCGGCGAGCCCCTCGAGCAGGTTGAATGCGCCCCAGCCGATCGCGAGTGAACCGACGAGCGTGCGCGTCGCGAGGACCGGTTCGCGGGCCTTCACTGCACGCCAGAGGAGCGCGATGCCGCCGGCCGTGCTGAGCCACGTGAGCACGTGGAACACGCCGTCGCCGATCATGTTCAGCTTCATCGACACGAGGTCGTTCGGAGCGACCTTGGTCGAGAACATGTTGTGCCACTGCAGCAGCTGATGCAGCAGGATGCCGTCGACGAATCCGCCTAGGCCGGTGCCGAGCATGATCCCTGCGGCCGCGAGCGGCGCCCGGCGCCAGACGAGCGCGACGACGCCGACGATGAGCACGATGGGGATCGCCGCCACGGCGAGCCAGCCGAAGATCTGCGGGTCGAAGAACTCGGCACGCGCGAGCCGGCCGGCCTCGCAGCTGGGGCACGACACCAACGCGGACGCGAAGAGGGTGGGGACCATGCCGTCGTCCGCAAGCAAGGCGCGTGCGGGCGAGGGGTAGACCTCAGGGGTTCTGCTGGCAGACCGTGTGCGACGCGGCGGCGCTGCGGAACAGCGGCGTGTCGACGGACGGGCACGCTGCGCGGATCTTGTTCTTCAGCGCGGTGACCTCGGCATGCGTGAGCGCCATCGGGTCGAAGACGATCGGGAACGCGCCGCCCTGCTCGATGCGCGCGGTGACCGCCGCGAGCTTGTCGGTGTCGCGTCCGGTCTTCCAGATCGACTCGAAGTTTGCCTCGAAGGCCTCGATGAGAGCGGCGTGCT
The DNA here is from genome assembly GCA_028287065.1 of Labilithrix sp. Lineage (GTDB taxonomy): Bacteria > Myxococcota_A > Polyangia > Polyangiales > Polyangiaceae > Labilithrix. The sequence continues at coordinate 2,574 of JAQBQJ010000140.1, forward strand.
CGGCGCCCTTCAGCACGAGCATGTTCTCGAACGTGTCGTGCTCTGCGTTGTCGGAGAGGTTGTAGCTGCCCGAATAGAGCGTCGCGCCGTCGACGGCCATGAACTTGTGATGCATCTGCGGCGCGTACGTGAAGTCCCAGCGGTACGCGTAGTACTTGTAGCGGACGTCGATGCCGGCGGCGCCGACCTGGTAGCCGAAGAGGAAGTCGTTGTCCAAGCAGTCGCGCTTCTTCGCGGCCGAGTCGCCGGCGGCGGCGAGGCACGTCTGCACCTTCGCGACCTGATCCTGGTGCGTGTACTGGGAGATGTACTCCTGACCGTCGAGGTACACGCGGACGTCGAGCGCGGGGTTCGCCTGCTTCTTCGCGATGAGCGCCTCGGCGACCTCGCGCGAGCGGAGGTGTCCGGACGCGAGATGGATCGAGCGCGTGGCAGAGTCGATGCCGGCGACGAGGCCGTCGGCGACGGTGCTCTTGCCGGTCGTCGAGAACGTCGTGTTGTTCACGCTGAAGTTGTAGGACGTGAAGAGCACGTCGGTGTTCGGCGCGTCGGGGATCGCGGAGTCGGGGATCTGCGTGGTCGAGAGCTCGTAGGGCAGCTCCTTGCCGACGAAGTCGCGCGAGTGCGCCCACATGTTGTCGAACTCGCGCTGGAAGCGCAGCACGAGCTCTTCCTGGTTCTGGAAGAAGACGGTGTTCTCGTCGAAGGTGCGGGCGGCGCTGCTCGACCAGTTGGCGCTGCCGGTCACGAGATGGGCGGTCTTCGCGCGCGCCATCTCGTCGCGGGGTCCGTCCACGATCATGAACTTGTGGTGCATGATCTTGTTGATGAAGCGAACGTCGACGCCGGCCTGCTCGAGCCTGCCGCTCGTGGTCTTCGGCGGCGAGGCGACGGGCGCGCGTGAGTCTGCGCCGCCGTCGTTGAACACGAAGCGGACCTTCACGCCGCGCGCGACGGCGCGGGTGAGCGCGTCGCTGATCTTCGCGTCGGAGTAGGAGTAGATGGCGATGTCGATCGACTTCTGCGCGAGGTCGATCTCCTTGGCGATGCGGACGAGGTGGCTCGCGTCGGCGGGCGCCGGCGAGAAGATCACCTCCGTGGCAGCGCCCATCAGGCCCTTGCGCTTCGCGTACTCGAAGAGGCGCGAGATGGTCGCGGGGCCGATGCCGGGGATCGCGTCGAGCTCGCGGAGCGTGTCGAAGGGATCGTCGTCCGCGCTGCCGGGCTGCGCGTCGGCGCCGTCGCGGTGCGCGATGATCGCCTTGCCGACGTCGAGCGTCAGGCGAGCCTCGCGAAGGAGCTCGTCGGGGGTGACGGCGCCGTCGTTGACGAGCGCGAGGACCGCGCGTGCTTCGGCAGAGCCTTCGGTGAGATCGCTCTCGTCACCGGTCTCGGACCCGTCGCTCGTCTGGGAGCTGCAGGCAGTGGAGCCCGCGAGGGCTACAGAGAGGAGGAGAAGCGGAAGGGCCTGGATCGAGGCGCGCGGCATGATGCCGTTCCTTCAGCATTTGTCGTACCAGCACCCACATCCACCCCACCGCGTAAAAGTAGACCTCCCGTGCGGGCGGCCCGGGCCCGCCGCCGTAAACCGGATCACAGCGGATCCAGCCCTGACCCGGGTTCGTTTTCGAACCCCGGTTCGTTTCAGGACGAGACGAGATTTGCCGCCATGCACGCCAAGGGGAGGCGAGAAGAGACGCCAACAGAGCGTTGCCTCTCCTTCGCTCGCTGGACCCTCGTCGTTCCGAGCGAAAGGCCAAAGCGCCTTTCGCTCGGTGATTTCCATCTCCCGATCCGACCGGCAACGTCGCCCGCCCTACCGACCCTCGACTCGAGCATCCGCCACTTCGTATGCGGAGTGCAGATGCTCGAAACAAGGGTCGGTAGGGCGCGATCGGTTGCAGGTCGGGGCAGCAGAAACCCCATCGAGCAGAACGCGCTTGGGCTCACCATTGGACTCATGTCTCGCGTGTCGGTCTGCGAGCGAGCTCCACGCCATCGACTATGTAGCGGAGTCGCTCTAGGCCGCGGCTTAGCGTGATTGAGCCCGGCGGCCCGTTGGCGCGGATCCAGCCTCCGAGCTCGGCAATCCATTCCGTCGCAACAACCATCGACGGCATCACCGGTAGCTTCGGATGCCTTGCCGGTGTTCGCGCAATGCGATCGAGCTTCAGACCTTCGATCTCTCCCGGCGACAGCTCCAGCGATGCAGGCGCGTCGGGTTGGTGCCGCGCCAGGTACTTGAGTCGTTCAATTCGACCAGCAACAGCCGCGAGAATCGTGGCCCACTTCCGCACGCCTTCAATGGAGGCGAGTTGCGTATCTTCGACGTCGCACTCGCCGGACTTCCACGTCCGATGAAATTCCTCGATACGCCAGCGCGCGCAATAGCTCGCCAGAACGGCGAGGACGCCGGCCGCCGAGCTGACCAACGCGTTCGTGTAGAGGATCCAATCGAGAGGCTCATTCTTCCCCGCGCTCTCGCTCGTCTCTCGGATCGATACAGCGCCGATCGGAAGCCACTCCGTTCTGCTGCGCGGCGTGCAGTGCTTCAGCTGCACATTTAGCACGCGGGCACGTAGTTCGAATGTGACATGTCGCGCCGCGCGACCGCCGTGGCGAGGGAGCTCGATGTCTTTGCGACAGAGAGGTTCGCTGGCGGCAAGCTGAGCCCGTACGTTTGCGTCCGCATCTTCCGCTCCGTCGCGGACCTTTCGTTTGCCACGCGCACGAATGGTGAAGGTACAGGTCTCGGCGCTGAGCGCTGCCAAGATGTCTCGGTTGTCGCCCTCGCGATCGATCACGATCCACGGCTGGATTCCGCTTCCGTCGAGACGCTTCATGGCTTCTCGCGTGGCCGAGACGAAGTGGAAAGGCTCCTTGTCCTCGAACGACAACGCGTGGCTCCGACGTTGCGCTTCTTTCCGCGTGAGCTTCCGCGCCGAAGTACGCGCCCAAAAGTGCTGCGCGAGTAAACCGAGCGGCACGCCGACGTTGCTGACGGCGTAGGCGCTCATCACGCAAAGACCTCGCGTCGGCCGATTGCCGCTGCCGATGGGTCCGAAGCCTTTCTCAGCGCCGTGGTCGGCGAGACTGAGCGTCGTCCCATCGACGGTGACGTACGCGAACGCAGTGCTCTCTCTAGCGACTCGTGCAGCGGTCGCCTGGAATAGGCTTTCCGCAACTGCGTCCGCCTTGACGTGTTCGTTCTCGAGAAAGTCGTAGGCAGCTTCGCGCTCCGCCGTTCGTTCGTACACGGCCGTAACTTTGCCCGACGGCCGCCGCTCCGCAATGGCGGCCATCGCGACGAGCCTCCGCGTACGCCGCACGTCGCCGAGATCCGCCGCCCCAAACTGTTCCTCGGCCCATGAGATCTGCATCCCGCGACAGAACCGCACCTCGGCTTAGTTCGAAAGAACTATATGCACTATGCAACAATTGGACCGTCGTCCGCACCGCAAGATGGAACCAATGGTGAGCGCTTGGGCGTTCTGCTCGAAACAACGAGGGTCCTGCGAACGAAAGAGGAGCAACGCCTGGCGTCTCCTCTCGTCTCCCCTTGGCGTGCATGGCGGCAAATCTCGTCCTCTCGGGACGAACCGGGGTTCGAAGAGGCGTCAGCCGACTTTCGCGACGGCGGTCGGTTTTTCGCGCTTGATGTTGAAGATCCGCAGCGGCTTCTCTTTGCCTTTGAGATGCGCCGGCGGGAGCTCTTCGACTTCGAAGCGAGGACCCAGCTTCGCGAGCGTGTACTCGCTCACGATGACCTGACCCGCGAGCGCGATGCCGCACAGACGCGCGCTCGTGTTCGCGGTGTCGCCGATGACCGTGTAGCTCATCGCCTTCGAGCTTCCGACGTACCCCGCGATGAGCGGTCCCGTGTGGAGGCCCATGCCGACGGCAAGGGGAGGATTGCCGCCCTCGACGCGCTTCCGATTGAACTTGCCGAGCGCTTCCATCTGCTCGAGCGCGCACTGCACGGAACGCACGGCGTCGTCGGGGTGCGTCGCGGGAGCGCCCCAGAACGCCATGATGCCGTCGCCCATGAACTTGTCGAGCGTGCCTTCGTACTTGAAGATCGTCTCGACCATGAGCTCGAAGTAGTCGTTCAAGAGCTCGTTGATCACGCCTGCGGTCGCGCCTTCGCTCATGCGCGTGAAGCCGCGGATGTCCGAGTTGAACACCGTGCACTCGGGGACGTGCACGCCGCCCTTCTTGACCTCGAGCTTGCCGGAGATGACCTGCTCCGCGACGTTCGGCGAAAGGAGGCGGCTGAAGCGCTCGCGCGTCATGATCTCCTTCTCGATCTTGCGACCGAGGAGGTTGTTCTCGATGAACATCGCGGCCTGGTTGCCGACCGTCGTGACGAGCTCGAGGTCCTTCTGCTGGAACTGCGCGAGCGACTCCGAGTCGAGCCAGAGCGCGCCGAGGACTTCCTTCTCGTGCAGCAGAGGAACGACGATGGCGCTCGAGATCCGGTTCAGGATCATCGACTTGCCCTTCGACGACGCGAAGTCCATGGAGGCGTCGTGCGTGAGCACGGCCGCGCGCTCCGTCATGACGTGCTCGAGGATCGTCGAGCTGACCTGGATGGGCGCGTCCGTTCCGTCGCGGCGATGCGCGGCGCGCGGCAGGAGCTTTCCGTCGTCTTCGCGCAGCAAGATGACGGCGCGGTCCGCGTTCACGAACTTGAACAGCGACATCAGGATCTTGTGGAGCAGCTGATCGAGGTCGCGCTCGAGCCCGATGTCGCGCGTGAGCTCCCACGTGAGACGGAGGCGCTCGTAGTCGACGCGGAGCTGCTGCGGATCGTGCTGGAGCTGATCGAACGGGACGAAGCCCTTCGTCTGTGCGTTGATCTGCGTGCCGATCGCGCGCGCGGAGTCGAGGACGTCGACGCGCGTGCCGCCGAAGCTCGGCGGCCGCTGCGCCGCGCGGTTCAGCGGGGGAGGGCCGCCCATGCCGGGTTGGTTCCCGCCCTGCTGTCCATAGCCCTGCTGTCCCTGGCCGTGTCCGCCATGCGGATAGCCGGGCTGCTGCTGGTAGTTCTGCCCCGAAGGCCGAGGCATCACGCTCGGCTGCGCCGGCATGCCCATCGTGCCGCCGGGCCCGTGCATCCCGTGCCCGCCCTGACCGCTCGGCATGCCGATGCCCATCGACGGCGGAGGCACGCTCGGCCCCTTCTGCCACGGCGTGGGCTGCTGTCCTTGCATGCCCATGTTGGGCTGGTTCGCCGGACCGGCGTTCGGCGCGTGATGCGGATGCGCGACCGCGCCGGGACCGACGCCGCCCATCGGACCGGGACCGCCGTGCGCGAACGGCGGAGGCGCGTTGAAGTCGATCGCCGGACCGTGCCCGTCGTCGTAGCGCGCGCGCGTCGAGCCGAGCGCGATCTCGTCGCCGTGACGGAGCGGCATCTCTCCGCGGACGCGCTCGCCGTTGACGTAGGTGCCGTTCAGGCTGCCGAGGTCGCGGAGGATGAAGCCGCCGTCGCGCTGCTCGAGGATGCAGTGCTCCTTCGACACGATCTTGTCGAGGAGCTGGATGGAGTTGTTCGGATGGCGGCCGAGGCTATTGATGGGGCGCAGCTCGATCGCCTGCTGTCCCTCGGCCGTTGCGAGGATCAAACGCGCCATCGCTGCACCATCGCTGCTTCGCATCGTACCGGGAGCCTCTGCTGTCGCACAGCGATAAAGCGAACCGCATTTGGCGATAGATCCGCGATGGATGACGTCGTGGAACGGCGTTCCGGTCGCGCGGCCGATCTCGCCCCCTCGCCCTGATCGGTCTGGTACGCTCAGGTAGGTATGCCCGAGCGTGACCGTCCGTCGTCTCGAAGCGTCGATCGCCCGTCCTCGCGCGCGGTGAATGCGAAGGAGGCCAAGGACACCAAGGACGCGAACGCGAAGGAGGCCAAGGACCGTCCGTCCTCCGCGAAGGCGACCGCGAAGGACAAAGAGCTCGCCGCGAAGGCGAAGCGCCCGCCGACCGGCCGCCGCGAGACGCTCTCCAACCCGCCGCCGGCCGCTCGTCGCGAGCGAGAGCGCGAGCGTGACGCCGAGGCCGTGACCAACGGCGCGCACACGCCGATCTCCGACAGCCCGCCGCCCTCGATCGCCGGTCCCGTCCGCGCCTGGCTCGACGCGAACCGCGCGCCGGCGCCGGGGCAGGGGCGTGAGCCGTTCCGCATCCCCGCCGAGCTCGTCGCGCAGCACACCGATCCGTCGATCCTCGCCGAGACGGAGGCCGAGAGCGGCGGCCTGTTCGAGATGGTCGGCACCGTCGCCCGCCGCGCGCTCACGCTGGGCCTCGCCGCACGCGAGCCGAGCTTCCACGTCTACGTCGCCGCATCGCCGCAGGTGATGATCGAGGACGACATCGTCCGCTACGCCGAGCGCTTCGCGAAGGGACGCGAGACACCACCCGACATCGTCTACGTGCACGACTTCGATCGGCCCGAGGCGCCGAAGCCGCTCATGGTGCCGGCGGGCGCGGGCGCGACGCTCGTCGCCGCGATGGACGCTCTCATCGATCGCCTCCGTCACGAGATCCCCGGTCTCTCGCAGCACGAGGAGGTCCGGAAGGCGACGCAGAAGCTCGCCCACGAGCTCGAAGGCAAGAACCGCGAGGTCCTCACCGGCCTCGAAACGACCGCAAAAACCCTGGGATTCGGCATCCGCGCCGTGCAGGGCGGCGTGCAGACGTTCCCGATCCTCCACGGCAAGCCGCTCTCCGCAGAGCAGTTCACCGCGCTCGACGAGTCGACGAAGAAGGCGCTCGGCGAGGCGGAGGACCGCCTCACGACCGAGGTCGAGAAGGCCGCGGTCCTCGTACGCGATCAGAACGCGCGCTTCGACGCCGCACGCGAGGAGGCGATGTCGCGCCTCTCCGAGGCCGTCATCCAGCGCGCGCTCGGCGAGCTGAAGAAGCTCCTGTCGGACTTCGGCAGCGACGTCCTCTCGTACCTCGACAGCGTCGAGAAGGCGCTCATCGCGGATTGGTCGGACTTCGTCGAGCAGGGACCGCCGCAGCAGATCACCGAGGAGCAGGCCGAGGCCCAGGGCACGCCCGAGCACGATCCGGAGCACGCCACCCGGCTCAGTCGCTTCAAGGTGAACCTCCTCGTCGCGCACGAGGAAGAGGCGCCTCCGCCCGTCGTGTACGAGACGAACCCGACGTATCCGAACCTGTTCGGGTACCTCGAGCGCCGCGCACGCTTCGGCGCCCTGCTCACGGACTTCACGCGCATCCGTCCCGGCTCGCTGCATCAGGCCTCCGGCGGCGTGCTCGTCGTCCGCGCCGCGGACCTGATGACCGATCCGATCATCTGGGAGCGCATGAAGCGGATCATGCGCGAGCGCCGCATCGGCGCCGAGGATCCGCTCGGACCGCTCGGTCTCTACGCGACGACGCTCCGTCCCGTGCCGGTGCCGATCCGCGTCCGCGTGGTGCTCGTCGGTCCGCCCGATCTGTACGCCGCGCTGCTCGATGCCGACGCGGACTTCGCGGCGCTCTTCCGCGTGAAGGTCGAGATCGAGCCGTCGATCCCGCGCACGACCGAGAACCTCCGCGCGCTCGACGCCTACCTCATGCAGATGGCGCGCGAGCGCGAGTGGGGCAAGTTCGACCGGAGCGCGCGAGCGACGCTGCTCGACCTCGCGACGCGCCTCGCCGGCGATCGGCAGAAGGTGTCGCTCTGCCTCGCGCCTCTCGAAGAGACCGCCGCGTTCGCCAGCGCTCTCGCTGCCGCACGCGCCTCCGAGAAGAACGACTGGGACGAGAAGGGGCCCGCCTCGACCGGACCGCTGCCGTTCCACGCATCCACCACGCCCGAGGGCAGCGTCGTCACGGCGCAGGACATCGAGATCGCCTGGCGCGAGCGTCGTGACCGCGCGGGCGCGGCCGAGCGGCACATCCGCGAGCTCACGATCCGCGGCGAGGTCTCGCTCGACACCGAGGGCTCGCGCGTCGGCGTGGTCAACGGCCTGTCCGTGTATTCTGCAGGCGACGTCGAGTTCGGCCAGCCGATGCGCATCACCGCGGTGGTGGCGCTCGGTCGCGAAGGCCTCGTCGACGTCGAGCACGAGGCGCAGCTCGGCGGCGCCATCCACACGAAGGGCGTCGCGATCATCCGCGGCTATCTCTCGCGCATCTTCGGGCAAGAGCGCCCGCTCAGCATCAAGGCGCAGATCGCCTTCGAGCAGAGCTACGGCGAGATCGACGGCGACAGCGCGTCGTCGAGCGAGCTCTTCGGCGTGCTCTCCGCGCTCTCCGAGGTCGGCATCGATCAGGGGATCGCGGTCACGGGCAGCGTCAACCAGCTCGGCGAAATCCAGGCGATCGGCGGGGTGTGCGCCAAGATCGAAGGCTTCTTCGATCTCTGCCGCGCGCGCGGTCTCACCGGCAAGCAGGGCGTCGTGCTGCCCCGCTCGAACCTCGAGCACCTCGTCCTCCGCGAGGACGTCGCTCGCGCCATCGCCGACGGCAAGTTCCACCTCTATGCCGTCGCGACCGTCGCGCAGGGCATCGAGGTGCTCACCGGCGTTCCCGCCGGCGAGCGCGACGCGTCCGGCCGCTTCCCGGCCTCGAGCGTCTTCGGACGCGTCGAGCGCCGCGTGATCGAGATCGCCGAGCGCCTCCGCGAGGCCGAAGCGCACCACGCGGGGCCGCCCGCGCTCGAGTCGATGGACGACGTCAGCCATGCGGATCTGAGCGATGCCGGGGACTACCGAGCCCGCTGACGGCGCCGCTGGGTCCGACGCGCGCGCGACAGCGCTCGAGTCCCTCGGTCAGCTCCTCCGCCCGGAGCTCGCCGAGCTCGTCGCTTACGTGCCGCACGATCCGCCCGGCATCGAGGTGAAGCTCGACGCCAACGAGGCGCCGCCCGTCTCCGCCGCCGTGCGCGAGGTCGTCGCGCGGGCCGTCGCCGGCGTCGCGCTCGAGCGTTATCCGGATCCGCGTGCGCTGCGCTTGAAGGAGGCGATCGCGAAGCGCACCGGCGCGAAGGTCGACGACCTGCTCGTGGGGACCGGCTCCGACGAGGCGATCGCGCTGGTCACGAACGCGATGGCGTGGCCAAGGCGGAGGAACACGCAGGCGGTGGTCCTCACGCCCACGCCCACGTTCGTGATGTATCGCATCACCGCGCGCGGTCACGGCGTGAAGCCGGTCGAGGTGCCGCTCGATGCGAGCTGGGACCTCGACGTGGGGATGACGAAGAAGGCCATCGCGATGATGCAGCCGAGCGTCGTGTTCGTCGCGAGCCCGAACAATCCGACGGGGAATCGGATGAGCGTGGATCGGCTGGAGGAGATCGTGAAGGCTGCGGGCGGGACGGCGAGTCCGGGCACGGGCACGGGCACGGCGGGCACGGGCACGAGCGAGAAGGCCAAGACCGCGATGGCCGCCATGATGCTGAGCGCGACCGGGACCGAGGGAGGGGAAGGGAGCGCCTTCGTCATCGTCGACGAGGCTTACGTCGACTACTCGGGGAAAGACGCGTCGGTGCGCGGATGGCGCGCGCGGTACCCGCACCTCGGGATCCTACGAACGGTCAGTAAAATAGGGCTCGCGGCGCTGCGGGTCGGGTGGCTCGAGGCCGACGCCGGGCTCGTCGCCGAGATCGACAAGACGCGACAGCCCTTCAACGTGAGCGCCACGAGCCAGGCCGCCGCGGCCGCGGTGCTCGAGGACGCATGGGACGAGGTCCAGGCCGGCGTCGCACGCGTCGTCGCTGCGCGCGAGAAGCTCGCCGCCGCCATCGCGCAGCTCGAAGGCTTCGTCGTCACGCCGAGCGCCGCGAACTTCCTCTGGGTCAAGACGCCGATCCCGTCCGAGAAGGCGGTCGCGCATCTCGCCGCGGACGGCATCCTCGTGCGCAGCTTCCACAAGAGCGGCGGGCGTCTCGGCTCGCAGCTCCGCATCACGATCGGCGACGACGCGCAGCACGAACGTTTGCTCGCGTCGCTCGCAAAGGTAAAGCCGGACAAGTGACGATGAACCGCGCTCGCTCGCTTCTGTCGAGCCTGTCTCTCGGGGCGTTCGCGCTCGCGTCGCTCGTCTCTTCGGCGCCGCTCGCAGGCTGCGGTGCCGAGCCTCGCGTGGTCCGCGTGTACGACGGTCGTATCGTCCTCGGTCGCTACGTATCGCCCGACGCCTACGCCGCATTCATGCGCGGCGCCCTCGCGGAGGAAGGCGGCGATCTGAAGGGCGCGCTCACCGCCTACGCGATGGTAGCGGAGAACGACGACGACGACCCGGAGGTCTTCACGCGCATCGGCGAGGTCCGTTGCAAGCTCGATCCGAAGGACGGCGTCGCCGATCGCGCGTTCGAACGCGCCCTGAAGCTCGATCCGACGTACGCGGGCACGCTCGCGGCGAAGGCTCGATGCTCGCTCGCGCGCGGTCGCACCGAAGAGGCCGCCGATTTCGCGCGTCGCGCGGCAGCCCAGGACCCGACCAACGTCGAGATCGGTGCGCTCGTCGTTCGTGCCGATGCCGGGCGGCCCGATCCTGCTTCGCGCGAGCGCGCGATCGCGCTGACGCTCGCGCACGGCGAGAACGCCGCCGCCTGGGACGCGCTGATCGCATGGGGACGCGGCCATCGCGACGCGGAGCTCGTTGCGCGCGGCCTCGAAGGCCTCGTTCGCGCAGCGCCCGCACGCAGCGTCGAGCTCGAGCGCGGCGCCCTCGCGTTGCTCGCGGGCGGCGAGCTGCTCCTCGCACGGCGCGTGGCATCCGCCGTCGCGGATTCGCCTCGCGAGATGGCGGTCATCGGCCCACGCGACGCGACCGTCGCTCGTCTCGCCGTCGACGAGGCGCTCGCGCGTGGCGACAGCAAGACCGCCCTCGCTCGTGCAACGCGCGGGCATGTGTCACTGCCGGAGGTGGCGGCGCGCGCGCTCTTGCTCGACAAGAAGGACATCGCGGCGACCGTCGCGGCGTTCGCCGGAGACGCCGACCCCGGGTCGAGCGGCGCGGCCATGGTGAAGGCCTCGCTGAAGGATACGAACGGAAAATCGCCGCCGCGCGAGATGGGCGCGCACGTCACCGATCAGCCGCCCGAGATCTGCGCGCTCGTGTTCGCCGATCGTCTGGCGAGCGCGGCGGGCTCGGATGTCGCGCGTCAGTGGCTCGCGCGCATCACGCGGACGCCGATGCCGCCGCGCGATCCGCTCGCGGGTCCGCTCGCTCTCGATCTCGCGTCGCGGGGCGTGCTGCCGGTCGCGGATCTGCCGGCCGACCTGCGTGCCTCCGTCCAGCGCGCGCACGCGGCCGAATAGCGTCGTCTCCCGTCGTCGTCTCCCGTCCTTAGTTCCGTCGCTGCGACGGAACTAAGGACGGGAGACGGCGCGAAGGACGGGAGACGGCGCAGCGACGGAACTAAGGACGGGAGACGGCGCGGTGATCGTTCAAGGCGACCTGCTCCACGCGTAGCGCCGTCATGCCGAGCTCGATCTTCTTCGGCGCGGCGCCCGAGAACGCGAGCTCGATCGGCGCGACCGTAGCCGCGCCGAAGCTCCCGACGTCGAGACGGCTCGTACCCAGAGAGAGTCCCACGATTGCGAATGCGAGATCCTTGGCCTCACCGAGCAGGGCTCCGTCGCGCGGCGCCGCGGTGCCGGGCTCGTAGAACACGTTGCCGCCGAGCACGAGCGACGCGATGTGTCGCGGGCGAAGCTGGCCGAACAGCGGGCCGGCAAGCGGGCGATCGACTTCGGCGAGCTCGAGGCGCGTGTTGATCCGCAAGAGCGCGAGCGACCGCAGCGCGATCGCGCTCGGCTCGCCCGACGGGGCGTCGTCGCTCGTCGCGAGGCGCGCGCGCGGCAGGACCGCGAGCCGCACGCGGTCGCGTTCCGCGAGCTCGTGATCGGCCGCGTCGACGTCCCAGACGACGATCGGCTTTCCGTGGCCGCGCTTCGGAAAAAGCGGATTCACGCGCTCGAGGACGAGCGCGCCGTCGCGAACCGAGAAGTCGAGGAGCGCGTCCTCGAGCTTCGCGAGGTTCTTCTCGAGAGCGCGATAGTCGATGGCGCCCTCGGCGATCGGCACGCGCAGCCGATGCGTTGCTTTGCGATGCCCGATGATGGGCACCGTCACGTCGACATCGACGTCGACGTCGAGCTGCCCCGAGAGCGCATCGAGAAACCGAAAATCGACGAGCGGCTCGTCCACGCCGGTCGCGCTGGCGCTCGTGCTCGTGCTCGCGATCACCAAGGCGGTCTGCGCACTGTCCGCGCTCAGCGCATCGAGCGTGATGCACCCTTCCGCGACGGACAGCGCGCTGGCCGCCACACCGCGTGCGTCGATCCGCACGTCCTTCGCGGTCACCCCCAGCGAAGTCCCGGCGATCGAAGCCGCGACGAGCCGAAACCCCGCCGCACCCCATGCAATCTGCACGGACTCCCCTGCGAGCGACTCCGCCTCTACGCTCACGTCGCCGATGCGCAGCGAGAATCCATCGAGCTCGACGCGCGCCGCCGACAGCGAGCCCTCGGCGCCGCGCACCGACAGCCTCGCGCCATGCAGCACCGCGCGCCCTCGCACCAGCACGTCGTCGACGGCGACCGCGAGCGCTGCCGCAGCGAGCGAGATCGCGCCGAGATCGAGCGCGAGCGTCGTCTCCGTCTGCTCGAGCGCTAGGCTCACGCCCGCCAGAGTGACGGACGACTCGGTCGACAGGACCAGCGTGTCGAACGCGAGACGTAGCGCATCCAGCTCGACGCTCTCCGCGGCGACGTCCGAGAGGACGAGCCGAGCGTCCTCGTGATGCAGCACGCCGCGGAGCCCCGAGGCCGAGGCCACGGCGATGGCATCACCGCCCGCTCCCGGAAGCTCCACGCGCAGCGCGCGCGCATCGAGCCGCTCGAGCGAGACCTTCATGCCTCGCATCCTACCGCGTGGACGCGCCTACTCGACGCCAACCTTCAGCTCATACGAGCACGCCACTTCGGTGTACGGCGAGCGCTCCACGCGAATGTAGAGCGTGCCGTCGTCCGAGCTCGTCCCTTCGCAGTCGGTGGTCGTCGTCGCGACGTCGTCATCCTCCGCTGCGCCTTCGACGCGCTCGCCGCGGCAGCCTTCGACGTCGCCGATGCGCGTCGGATCGGACGTACCGTGCATGCACTGCGACGCCGCGGTGCTCCGCGTATCGCACGCGTACCACGTCGTGACCGTGAATCCGGACGAGACCGCGACCGTCACGACCGGGTCGCCGCCGAAGCCTGTGTCGCTGACGTGGTACCGAAACCAGTCGACGTCCTTGCCGGTATGGACCGACGACGAGATGGCGTCGCTCGTGTTCGGGTCGTCCTTCAACGCGCCGAGGTCCCTCGCCGTCTCCTGCGTATCGTTGGCCTCGTAGCCGTCGGCCGGACAGGTCGTGGGCCCGCTGTTGTCCTTGGAAGCGGCGAGGCAGCCGGCGCTTGCGATCGAGGCGACGAGGACACCGGCGAGGATATTCAATGTGGGAAACGCGGACATCATGCACTCGATCCACGCAACCAGTGTTCCGCGCTGCATTCGCGAGAAACGGGCCTGCGCGCACGCCATAGAGAACCCGCGGTCACATGGTCAGCGGAGCGGGCGAGGCGCGGCGTCGCCGCCCGCATCGCTCGCGCGAGCGCCGGCTTCCTTGTTCACGTTCTTGAGCTGGAGGTCGACCTTGTGGACGACGCCTTCGAGCACGTTCAGCTCCACCTCGGCGGTCGAGTCGATCTGCGAGTGCGTGGTCGAGACCTTCACCTTGCCCACGGGCAGCCCGTCGATGCGGTAGTAGCCGGTCGTCGACGACGCCGTGTGCAGCGGATGGAGGAACGCATAGACGTCGACCGAGACGTACTTCCGATCGCGATCGAGCAAGAGAAAGTGGCCGGGCTTCTTCGGGTAGATCTTCGTGGGATCGCCGTTGGGCGTCGCCATCATCAGGACCAGGCTCGGTCCCGGCTCGAGCATCGGCGTCCAGAAGTCCTTCGAGAGGTTCCGCACCTCGATGCGCTGTCCGAACGTGAGCGTGAGCGCGCGCGTCGTGTACGCGCAGTTCTCGATGCGGATCTCCTTCGCCTCGTTCTTCTCGGGAAGGTAGAAGCCCTTGTATCCGGTGACCACGACGAGCGCGTCGGCGAGCGGTCGCGCGCCGTTCGGGCCGGGCGGCCCTTCACGAAACGCGTGTCCCCACGTCTTCTCGGCGTCGGGGCAGCGCGAGAAGTCGTTGGGCGTGGCCGGCGCGGGATCGCCGATGACGGTGATCGTCCCTTCGACGCTGCCGGTCGGACCCGTGTAGGGCGGCAGCTGATCGGGATTCACCATCGCCTTCACGCTCGCGGTCGGCAGCGGCGTCGCGTTGATGGTCCCGCCCTCGGGCAACGCGGACGTGCCGCCGTCGACGACCGTGAGCGGCGACGACGGCGCGCCGGCGTCGGTCGCGACGGGTGTAGCTCCACCCTTGTTGCAGTCCTCGCAACCCGCGAGCGCAGCGATCGAGAAGCCTGAGAAAAGCGCCAAAGCGCGAAGGGTATTCATTTTGCTTCGCGCCCTTCGCGCATTTTCTCCAGACTTCTCGAGTCTCGCTCGTCTCGTCAGCCGCCGAAGACCGACGCGGCCTTGATGGCCATATCGAGCGACTGGTTCGGGACGATGCCGAGGAGGATCACGAGGATGGCCGACAGCAGCAGCGCGGCCGTGACGTAGCCCGAGCGCATCGGCGTGGCGACCGGCGCGCCCGCGGCGGGCTCGCGCATGTACATGAACACCATCACGCGCAGGTAGTAGTAGACGCCGATCACGCTGTTCAGGAACGCGACCACCGTGAGGGCGTAGAAGCCCGAGTCGATCGCCGCGCGGAACACGAACCACTTGCCGAAGAATCCGGCGGTGGGCGGGAGACCCGCGAGCGAGATCAGGAACAGCGAGAACGCGAGCGCCGCGGGCGGATGACGGCGACCGATGCCCGCGAGGTCCTCGTAGGTGACCGCTTCCTTGCCGCGGCTTCCGCAGTAGATGAGCGCGCCGAACGCGCCCGCGGTCGAGACCGTGTACGTGAGCAGATAGAAGAGGACGCTCGACACGCCCTGCGACGGCGAGTGCATGCACGCGACGACGCCGACGAGCAGGTAGCCCGCGTGCGCGATGCTCGAGTACGCGAGCATGCGCTTGACCGACTCCTGCTGACCCGCGACGAGGTTCGCGACGGTCATCGTGATGACCGCGATCCACGCGAGCGCCGGCGGCCAGCCCGCGGCCCAGGACATGGAGGCCTTGTCGCCGAAGCACGTGAGCAGCACGCGGAGCAGCATCGCGAAGCCGCCGGCCTTCACGACCGCGGCCATGTACGTGGTCGCCGGCGTGGGCGCGCCTTCGTACGCGTCGGGCGTCCACATGTGGAACGGCACCGCGCTCACCTTGAAGAGCAGGCCGACCAGCACGAGGACGAGCGCGATCATCATCATGGGCGTCTTCTCGCCGCCCTTCTTCACCGCTTCGCCGATGCCGGCGAGATCGGTGTGGCCCGTCGCTCCGTAGAGGAGCGCGAAGCCGTAGAGCAGGAGCGCAGCCGCGAACGCGCCGAGCAGGAAGTACTTGAGCGCGCCCTCGGCGGAGCGCGGAGACGTGCGGCGGAACGCGGTGATCGCATACGCACCGATCGACATCGTCTCGAGACCGAGGAACACGATCAGCACGTCGCCGGCCGCGGCGAGCATCATCGCGCCGACAGTCGCGAAGAGCAGCAGCACGTAGAACTCGCCGCGCTCGAGCTCGTGCTCGGGCAGGTATCCGCCCGCGAGCAGCGCCGCGAGCGCGCCGCCGAGACAGAGGACCGCGTCGAAGAAGATCGTGAACCGGTCGATCTGGAGCCATGGCGCCAGCATCGCGCGCTCGGGCACGTCCTCGACGCCGTACATCCACACGCCGATCGAGAAGGCGAAGCCGGCGGCGAAGATCATCGTCGCGCCGAGCGCGAGACCACCCCGACGACCCGGCTTGGCGAAGGCCTCGGCCAGCATGAGGAGCATGCCGCCGGCGGCGATGACGAGGAGAGGAGAGAGAATGAACGCGAGCGCCATGATGTTCGTCGGGCCTCGGTCAGGGTGCCGCGTTGGTGGGGTTTGCAGCGCTGGCCGGAGCAGCCAACGGCTTCGGCGCATCGGGCCTGCGCGCGACGACCTTGATGGGGCCGCGGTAGTACGAGGGCGCGGGGTTCGCCTCGATGCGCGAATTCACGTCGGAGATGGTCCGAGCGACGGCATCGCGCATCTGCGAGAGCAGGATGTTCGGCGCGAGACCGATGACGAAGATGGCGATGATGAGCGGCGCGACGGCCAGGATCTCGCGGGCGTTGATGTCCTTGAGATGCTTGTTCTCGTCGCGCGTGATCGGGCCGAAGAACATCTTCTGCACCGCGGTGAGCATGTAGAGCGCCGCGATGATGACGCCGAGCGCGGCGCCGACGGCCTGGATACCGTTGACGTGACCGAGCTTGTTCGACACGAACGTGCCGGTGATGATCAGGAACTCACCGGTGAAGCCGTTCGTTCCGGGGAGACCGACGCTCGCCATCGTGGCGATGACGAAGAGCGCGGCGTACACCGGCATGACCTTCGCGAGGCCGCCGAAGTCGTCGAGCATGCGCGTGTGGCGTCGGTCGTAGATGACGCCGACGAGGAGGAAGAGCGCGCCGGTCGAGATGCCGTGGTTCACCATCTGGAGCACGGCGCCTTCCAGCGACGACTGCGTCGCCGCGAAGAGCCCGAGCATGACGTACCCGAGGTGAGCGACCGACGAGTACGCGACGAGTCGCTTCACGTCGTCCTGCCGCCATGCGCAGAAGCCTCCGTAGAGGATGCCGCCGAGCACCGCGACGCCCGCGAGCGTGGCCGCGAATTCCGACGACGCCTCGGGGAACAGCCCCATGCAGAAGCGCAGGTAGCCGTACGTGCCCATCTTGAGCATCACGGCCGCCAGGATGATCGAGCCGGCGGTCGGCGCCTCGGTGTGCGCGTCGGGCAGCCACGTGTGCACCGGGAACATCGGGACCTTGATCAGGAACGATGCCGCGAAGCCTGCGAACAGCCAGATCTGCACGTTGCGCGGGAGCACCACGCGCTGCAGCTCGAAGTAGTCGAACGACGTCGGCCCGCCCGTGACCTTGCCGTAGGTGTACGCGAGGTACAGGATCGCGGCGAGCATGAGCATCGAGCCCGCCATCGTGTAGAGGAAGAACTTGAGCGACGCCTTGATGCGGTTCGTGCCGCCCCAGACCCCGATCATCACGTACATCGGGATGAGCATCAGCTCCCAGAAGACGTAGAAGAGGAAGAGGTCGAGCGAGACGAACGCGCCGATCATCGCGGCCTCGAGGAGGAGCAGCGCGAAGCACCAGTCCTTGATGCGCGTGTTGATCGACCCGAACGACACGTACGCGGCGATCGGGACGATGAACGCCGTCAGGATGACGAGCCAGAGCGAGATCCCGTCGACGGCCACGTGATAGTGGATGCCGAAGCGCTCGATCCAGACGATGTCCTGGTTGAAGTGATACGTGCGCCCCATGTCGGCGCGCATGAGCGGGAGGGTCGCGCAGAGCGTCCCGATCATGACGAAGAACGTCGTGCCCTTGAGAAGGCGCGGCGTCTGACGCGGCAAGAAGAGGATCGCGACGGCGCCGGCGAGCGGCAGACCGATGAGCCACGAGAGGAGCGTCGTCGACTCCGGCGACGTGGCCGCGCCTTCGCCGGTGGCGATCGCGGTCGATGCGCTCGGCCACATCCGCATCACGAAGATCGCGAACAGCGCCGACATCACCGCGAGCGGGAAGCGGACGTTCCAGGCCTGACCGCGCGGAATGAGCGCGCCGACCACAAACGCTGCGAGCACCGGGACGATCGCGCCGATGGCCGCGTTGGCCGCGCTGAACGATGCGCGATCCTTGTCGCTGCTCGCGCCGAGGAGCTGCGTGAGCGCGACGACGACGATGAGGAGCGCGAGGACGAAGAACGTCGGCGCGACCCAGGAAGGACGGCCGTTGGGATTCGAGGAGGGTGTCGTGGGGGAGGTCTTGGAAGCCATGTCGGTCACCGCTCTCCCAGCTCGAGCTTTACGGGCTTCTCGATCTTCGGTCGCGACAGCGTGACCTCCTTCACCGGGTTCGGCGGGAGGAGCCATCGCACGACGGGCAGGTCGAGCGCATTGCTGAAGGCGTTACGGACCTCGACCTTGACGGTCTTGCTCGTGCCTTCGTCGAGGTGCACCTTCAGGTTGTCGACGGTCGAGAACTTCTCGTTCTGCGGCGCGCCCTTCGCGTCGGGGTACCAGCGATAGCCGTAGGCCATGCCGGGCGCGGCGCTGACGACGTAGTCGCCATTGCCGACGTCGGCGACGGTCGCGTCGGCGTGCGGCTGGATGAAGAACCAGCCGACGAGCGCGAGGCCGAGCACCATCATGGCGGCGTACACGTGGACGACGCCGTTCTGGACGACGCGGAGGAGCGTGCCGAGCGCGGAGACGACGAGCGCCGTGAGCCGCGCGATGACGAAGTCGACGAGCCCTTGATCGACCGACGCCGCCGTGTCGGCGAGCGCGTCGACGCCGACCACGATCGAGCGGTCGTAGACGTAGTCGAGACCGACCGCGCGCTGCTGCACGCAGTGGTACGCGAGGTATGCGCCGCCGGCGACGAGCGCCCAGGGCACGATCATGTGGGCCGTGAAGGCCTCCTTGGCGTTGACGCCGAGGATGAGGCCGCCGATCACGACGAAGATGACGCCGCTGAAGCCGGCCGCGAGCTTCGTCGCGTTCTTCATGTACCCGGCCTCGTGCTTGCCCTTCTGGACGATGTACATCCAGTAGGCGCCGTACGTGCCGACGGCGAACGCGAGGAACGCCGCCGCCGTCGAGAGCCACTCACGCGTGTGGAGCGTGTGGGTCTCGGGGTAGTGGACGCCCTTCGACGCCTCCTCGAACACCGGCTCGAGCCAGTGGTCCATCGGCAGGAAGTCGAAGTGCTCGTTGAGCAGCTTGATCATGCCGGGGTTGAAGAGGCCCGCGACGATCGCGGCGGTGCCGAGGATGATCAGAGGAATCGTGATCGCGCGCGGCGACTCGGCGGGCGGCGCGCCCGGCGTCGAGAGGTCTTCCTCGTGGTGGTGATCGCCGTGATCGTCGTCGTCCTCGTCCTCGTTCTCGGCGTGCCCGGCCTTGCCGCTCTTCATAAGCTGCGAAGGGCGTCCGATCGTCCATCCGCGGAACTCGCCGAAGAACGTCATGAAGACGGCGCGGCACATGTAGAAGGCGGTGAGCGTCGCAGCGAGGACGCCCATGCCCCAGAGCAGCCAGTTCATCCAGCCGGGCGCCGACCAGACCTCGACGTGACGTGCGGTGAGCCGATCCGCATACGGATTGACCGGCGTGTTCACGAGCGCGTGCGCGAGGATCTCGTCCTTCGAGAAGAAGCCCGATGTGAGCGGGAAGCCGATGATCGCGAGCGTGGACGCGACGAACGTCCCGAACGTGAGCGGCATGAACTTCCGCAGGCCGCCCATGTTGCGCATGTCCTGCGCGCGATTGTCGTCGTGCACGCGGACGTGCATCGAGTGGATCACGCTGCCGGCGCCGAGGAAGAGGCAGGCCTTGAAGAACGCGTGCGTGAAGACGTGGAAGAAGCCCGCCGTGAAGGCGCCCACGCCGACACCGAGGAACATGAAGCCGAGCTGGCTCACGGTGCTGTAGGCGAGCACCCTCTTGATGTCGTTCTGGGTCAGCGCGATCGCCGCCGCGTAGAGGGCCGTGAGCGCGCCCGTGAACGCGATGATCATCATCACCGGCGGCGAGAGCACGAACACGAACGAGAGACGGCAGATGAGGTAGACGCCCGCCGTGACCATCGTGGCCGCGTGGATGAGCGCGCTGACCGGGGTCGGACCGGCCATCGCGTCCGGGAGCCAGACGTAGAGCGGGAGCTGCGCGCTCTTGCCGGTGCAGCCGAGGAAGATCGCGATGCTCACCGCGGTCGCGCCGGTGATCGTCCACGCCTTGTTCGGCTGCAGCCACGAGAGCGGGATGCGGAGGCCGCCGATCATGGCGTCCTGGAACTGTCCGCCGCCGATCGGCCAGAGGTGGACCTGCGCGGCGTCGGTCGGCGAGACGAGGTTCTGCGCGCCGTTCGCGATGCCGGTCCAGTCGAGCGCGCCCGTGTAATAGACGAGCAGGAACATGCCGCAGAGGAGACCGAAGTCACCGATGCGGTTCGCGATGAACGCCTTCTTGCCGGCGGCCGCGTTGGGCGTCTTGTCGTACCAGAAGCCGATCAACAGGTACGAGCAGAGGCCGACGCCTTCCCACCCGATGAAGAGCACCGGCAGGTTGTCTGCCAGGATCAGCACGAGCATCGAGAAGACGAAGAGGTTCAGGTAACAGAAGAAGCGCCAGTAGCCCTTGTCCTTCTCCATGTACGAGCTCGCGTAGACATGGATCAGGAAGCCGACGCCGGTGACGACGAGCATCATCACGCCGGAGAGCGCGTCGACGCTGAATTTCAGCTCGATCGGCACGCTCGCATCGCGGAGGCCGCTCGTGCGCATCCACTCCCACGCGGTCCACGCGAGCTTCGCGTGACCGTGCTTGACGACCTCGTGCGCGGCGCCGCCGTGCTCCGAGATCATCTCCGTGGTCTTGGTGGCGGCGACGGCGCCGTCGAGCGCGATGAACGTCGCGATGGCCGCGGCGAAGCTCGCGCCGGTGACCGCGAGGGTCATGAGGCGAACGGCGTCCTTGCCGAGGCGGCGTCCGAAGACGCCGTTGACGAACGCGCCGAGCAGCGGCAGCGCCATGATGACGGCGATGAGCGAGAAGTCGTTCGCCGGGAAGAGAGAGAGGAAGTCCTTCATCGGCTCTAGTTCTTCAAGAGGTCGGCTTCGTCCGAGCGGACGGTGCGTCGGACGCGGAACAGCGACAGCACGATGGCGAGGCCGACGGCGACCTCGGCGGCCTCCGCGGCGATCAGGAAGAACCCGAAGATCTGGCCCGTGTGGGCGTCGGTCCGGTTCCTGTTGAAGGCGACGAACGCGACGTTCACCGCGTTCAACATGATTTCGATGCTCATCAACGTCACGAGGACGTTGCGGCGCACGAGGAAGCCGATGCCTCCGATCGTGAAGAGGATCGCGCTGAGCGCGACGTAGTACTCGACGGGGATCACGTGGATGCCCCCTGCTCGGTCGTCTGCGCCGAGCTGGTGAGAGGATTGGTGGCGGCGCCGGGCTGGCGCAGGAGGTCGGCGGAGGGCGTGAGCCCGAGGGCGGGAGCGGCTGCGGTGGGCGTCGCCTCGCGAGCGCGGCGCGCATCCGACTTGTGATGGCCGCGAGCGACGGCGACGGCGCCGATGATGGCGACCATGAGGAGCGCGCTCGAGAGCTCGAACGGCACGAGCGCGTCGGTGAAGAGGATGCGGCCGAACGCCTCGACGCTGCCGAAGTCGGTCGGCGCGTCCGCGAGCAGGCGGTGCTTCGCGATCGGCGGCGCGGTGCGGACGATGAGCGACATCGCCGCGATGCCTGCAGCACCGAAGACGACGGCGCCCGCGGTCCTCGTTACCTGTCCTCGCTTGTCGTGCGGCGGGGTCGCGTCGGGACCGAGCAGCATGATCACGAAGATGAAGAGGACGACGATCGCGCCGGCGTAGACGATCAGCTGGATCGCGGCGAGGAACTGGGCGTGCAGCGCGAGGTAGATGCCGGCGATCGCCAGGATCATCATGAGGAGCCCCATCGCACTGCGAATGGGGTTCTTCGCGACGACGGTGGAGATGGCGCCTCCGACGGCGAGCGCGGCGCAGACCCAGAAGTACGCTTGTCCAAGTGCGAGCTCGGTCGAGTTCATGGTTTCCTCGGCTTGCTCAGACGCTCGAAGGGGAAGGGGGAGAGAGCGGGGCGACGACGAGGCTTGCGTCCTTGCCCCTCCGCTCGCCGCGTACGTAGGCCTCGAACTCCTTGCGGAACTTCTTGAGGAAGCCGAGCGCCGGCATCGCGGTGCCTTCACCGAAGGCGCAGATCGTGTTGCCCATGATGTTGTTCGCGATGTCGTGGAGGCTATCGAGCTCCTCCATCGAGGCCGTTCCTTCCATCAGCTTGTCCGCGATGCGGAACAGCCAACCGGAGCCCTCGCGGCACGGCGTGCACTGGCCGCACGACTCGTGACGATAGAACTGCATCAGGTTGTGGAACGCGGCGATCGGGTCGGTGCCCTCGGCCATGACGGTCGCGCAGCACGTACCGAGCATCGTTCCCATGTTGCGGAACGTGTCGACGCCGAGCGGCACGTCGAGGACGCTCTTGCCGTGCCACGCGTGGAGCGGGCTCTTCTCGTCGGGCGCGTGGACGACGTCCTCGGCGCGGAGCAGCGGCGTCGACGAGCCTCCGGGGATGACGCAGTAGAGCGCCTTGCCTCCGGTGATGCCGCCGCCGAGGTCGTAGATCAGCTCGCGGAGGGTGAGCCCCACCGCGCACTCGAAGACGCCGGGACGATTGACGTGACCGTTGACGCCGAAGAGCCGCACGCCGCCGTCGTTGAGATGATGGATCGAGGAGAGCTTCGAGAACTCCTCGCAGCCGAGCATGAACGCGGTGGGGACCGCGGCGATCGTCTCGAGGTTGTTCACCGTCGTGGGGCAACCGAACGCGCCGGCCTGCGCCGGGAACGGCGGCTTGAGGCGCGGCTCGCCGCGCCGACCTTCGAGAGAGTTGAGGAGGCTCGTCTCCTCGCCGCAGATGTACGCGCCGGCGCCGGTGTGGATGACGACGTCGACGGGGAACGCCTTCCCGAAGGGCGTCTTGCCGAGGTAGCCCTTCGCCTTGGCTTCCTTGATGGCGAGCCAGAGGCGCTCCTTCGAGAGGTGCAGCTCGTCGCGGACGTAGACGTACGCGACGTGCGCGCCGATCGCGTAGCAGCCGATGATGCAACCCTCGATCACGGAGTGAGGGTTCTCCTCCATGATCGTGCGGTCCTTGTGCGTGCCGGGCTCGCCCTCGTCGGCGTTGATGACGAGGTACGCGGGCTTCGTGGCGTGGGGCTTCATGAAGCTCCACTTCACGCCCATCGGGAAGCCTGCGCCGCCGCGGCCGCGGATGTTCGCCTTCTTCGCCTCTGTCACGACGTCGGCCGGCGCCATCGTCGTGAGGACGCGCTTCGCGGTCTCGTAGCCGCGGACCTCGCGCTCGTAGACGGGGAGCGTCCAGCCGTTCGGCAGGCCGTAGACCTTGGTGAGGTAATTCGTTTGCTTGAGCATTCGCTGGTCTTCGCTCAGGTCTTCTGGAGACGGTCGAGGATGGCGTCCACCTGCGGGAGCGTCAGGTTCTCGTGGTAGGTCTTGTCCACCTGGATCATCGGGGCGGTGCCGCAGCTCGCGAGGCACTCGGCCGTGCGCAGCGTGATCTTGCCGTCGCTCGTCGTCTCACCCGGCTTGATGCCGAGGCGCTTCTCGCAGTGCTCGAGCACCTCGCCCGCGCCGCGGAGCGCGCACGGCAACGTGCGGCACACCCACACCTGGTGCTTGCCGACCGGGTGCTGGTTGAAGAGCGTGTAG
>JAQBQJ010000145.1 GCA_028287065.1 Labilithrix sp.
TGCGGGCGGGTGCGTTCCGGCGCGTCGTCCCCGAGACCGCGGTGCTCCACCTCGTCGGCGCGGTCAGCTACGTCGTCGCGGCGCGCCCGACCGTGCGCAAGATCGTCGGCGCCGCACGCGAGCGCCACATGACGTCCTCGTACGAGCGCGAGGCGATCTCGCTCGCCCGCCGCATGTTCCTGGCCCTCGAGCCGGAGGTGAGAATCCATGGAAGCGAAGAGACAGATCACGCTGGCCAAGCGCGCGCTCGCACACGTCGCAGCGCGAACGACCGACTCGGAGGCCGCACCGACGACGCTCCGCGCCGATACGTACCTCGGTGAGGAACGCCTCCGCCTCGAGCAGGAGCGCCTCTTCCGCTCGCTCCCCGTCGCCGTGGCGCACACGTCGATGCTCCCCTCGCCCGGCGACTTCGTCACGCACGACCTCGGCGGCGTCCCCCTCCTCGTCGTCCGAGGCGACGACGGCAAGGTCTCCGCGTTCCTCAACGTCTGCCGTCATCGAGGCACGCGCGTCGAGGACCTGCCGTGCGGCCGCGGCAAGAAGGCGTTCGTGTGCCCGTACCACGCGTGGTCGTACGCACGCGACGGCCAT
Source organism: Labilithrix sp. (assembly GCA_028287065.1). Taxonomy (GTDB): domain Bacteria; phylum Myxococcota_A; class Polyangia; order Polyangiales; family Polyangiaceae; genus Labilithrix. The sequence goes on from JAQBQJ010000145.1 coordinate 595, forward strand.
CTCCTCGGCATTCCACACGAAGAGGGCTTCGCCGGGATCGACAAGACGACGCGCGGCCTCGTGCGCGTCCCCGCCGGCGAGGCCTCCGGCCTCGTTTGGGTGCGTGCCTCGCGCGCGACCTCCGAAGCCGACGCCGACCTCGACGCCCGCGCCTTCCTCGGCACGCTCGCCGACGATCTCGACGGCTTCGGCCTCGCGTCGGCGCACGTCTACGACCAGCGCACGTACACGAAGGAGATGAACTGGAAGCTGGCCTTCGACATCTTCCTCGAGGCCTACCACCTGCGCTCCGCGCACAAGGCCTCGATCTACGGCATCTTCTTCGACAACATCGGGCTCGTCGATCGCATCGGACCGCATCGCCGCACCGTGTTCCCGAAGCGCAGCATCCGCGAGCTCGCCACCCAGCCGGACGAGGTCCTCGGAACGACGCTGCGCAAGCACGCGAACGTCCTCTTCCACCTCTTCCCGAATACGCTCGTGCTCGTCCAGCCCGACCACGCCGCCGTGTTCCACGCCTTTCCGGATGGGCCCGCGCGCGTGCGCTTCACCTCGTACACGGCCGTGCCGGAGCCGCCGACGACGGACAAGGCGCGCGCTTACTGGGACGCCAACAACGCCATCCTCTACGGCGCGACGAACGAGGACTTCGCGCTCGGCGAGTCGATCCAGCGCGGCCTGGCCTCCGGCGCGAACGACGAGGTCGTCTTCGGCGCGTTCGAGCACGCGCTGGCGCACTTCCACGCCGAGATCGCGAGGCGCCTCGCATAGCCGAGCCCCCTCTGTGCTAGGTACTTGGCCATGATCGACTTCGAGCTCACCGAGGAGCAGAAAGCCCTCATCGACACCGCTCGGCGCTTCGCGAAGGAGCGCATCATTCCCATCGCCGCCGAGTGCGACCGCAAGTCGGAGTTCCCGAAGGACGTCTTCAAGGCGGCCTGGGAGATCGGCCTCGTGAACCCCACGCTCCCCGCGGAGTACGGCGGGCCCGGGCTCAGCGATCTCGACTCGGCGATGATCACCGAGGAGCTCGCGTACGGATGCAGCGGCATCCAGACCAGCATGACGGCGAACACGCTCGGCCTCACGCCGATCAAGCTCGCCGGCTCGGAAGAGCAGAAGAAGAAGTACTTCGGCTGGCTCATGAGCGAGCCGACGCAGGTGAGCTACGCGACGACCGAGCCGGGCGCGGGCAGCGACGTCGCAGGTCTGCAGACGCGCGCCGTGAAGCAGTCGGACGGAAGCTACGTCCTCACCGGCACCAAGGCCTGGATCACGAACGCGAACCTCTCGTCGTTCTTCGTCATCTTCGCGACCGAGAACCCCGAGCTTCGTCACAAGGGCATCGGCGCGTTCATCGTCCATCGCGACGCGAAGGGCCTCAGCGTCGGCAAGCACGAGGACAAGCTCGGACAGCGCGCGAGCGACACCGCGCAGGTCATGCTCGACGGCGTGCACGTCCCCGCCGCGCAGGTGCTCGCGCCGCCGGGCCAAGGCTTCAAGGTCGCGATGGAGACCTTCAACCAGACGCGCCCCGACATCGGCGCGATCGCGGTCGGTCTCATGCGCCGCTGTCTCGACGAATCCGTCGCCTACGCGAAGGAGCGGAAGACGTTCGGCACGGCGATCGCGAACCACCAGCTCGTGCAGGCGATGCTCGCCGAGATGGCGATCCGAATCCACGCGACGCGGCTCCTCGTCCACAAGGCGGCATGGGCGCTCGACAAGGGCATCCGCGACCCGCTCACGTCGAGCCTCGCGAAGGCTTACGGCGCCGACTCCGCGATGCAGTCCGCGATCGACGCCGTCCAGGTGTTCGGCGGCAACGGCTACGTGAAGGAGTACCCCGTCGAGAAGCTGATGCGCGACGCGAAGATCCTCCAGATCTACGAAGGCACCGCGCAGATCCAGCGCCTCGTCATCGCGAAGCAGCTGCTCGGATAGTGCGGGCTCGTCTCGCGTGCGCGTGCACGCTGTTCACGCTGGCCGGCTGCCCGCCGTCGGGCCGCGACGTCGTGCCGGAGACGCATGACGTCCGCGGCGCGGCGCCCGACGCTTCCGCATCTCCTTCGAAGGAACCGTACACGTACGTCGCGCGCCGGCCGCACGGCGCGGTCGGTCTCGTCGGCGCTCATTTCATGAGCGATGCGGACGCGCAGCGCATCGTCGATCGCATCGCCGACGATCTCGAGTCGTGCGCACGCGTCGTCGAGCAACGCGGCGATCTCGTCGAGGGCGCCGTGCAGCTCGTGGCCGTGACCGGCTCGCGCGGGACCGGCGAAGTCACCGATATCCGGCTCGCTCCGGGCGGGCCCGTGGCGGCGAATGCGCTCGAATGCATCCTCGCTCCACTCCGCGCGAGCACCCTTCCCGCGGCGACGAAGGCCGGCGTCCCCGCTCTTGCCATCGAGGCTACGTGGGGTCCCGCGCCCAGCGTGCGTGGGGACGCAGGTGCTGCCTCGAGTAAGCCGCTGTAGTGAAAACTTCCATGTTCACTGCAGGATTCAGCTCGCTCCAAACATACGAATCTATGTTGAAAATTGATATGGCACCTCGAGCGACCAGTGCTATGAACGCCTGGCCGCGCCTGGGCCGTCGTTGACCACGGTCAGCGTCTGATCCAGACAGGCCAATCCAGCGTTTCCAAGTTGGAAACACGGATTGTCCGAAGGGCGGGTTGTCGCGGAGCTGGGGAGCACGCACAACCGGCGCCGGGTCGCTCGACACTCGACGATCGGCACGCGCGGTATCGGACACGGACACACGAACGTGGAGGAGAGAGCCATGCGAACGATCGGATCGAGCAGCTCGGTTGGCAACGTGTCGGGGTTCGCGTTCATCGCGTTGATTATCGGCTCCGCGGCATGTTCTGCGGGCACCACCACGCAGTACGTGAACGCGGACGGCACGCCGGTCGACGCAACGGATCCCGGCGCCGGCACCACCACGACGACCAACGACGGCACCACGCCCGACCCGACGACGCAGGGTGACCCGACGAACAAGGACGCACCGGCGCCGCCGCTCGTCGCGGGGCTCGCGATCACGGACGTCGCGGTCTTCCAGGCCGTGAAGGTCCCCGTCGTCGCCGGCGGGAAGGTCGTCGTGCCGAGCAAGCGCAATTCGCCGGTGGTCGCGAACCGCCCCGCGCTCATCCGCGCCTACGTCTCGCCGTCGAGCGGCTACACCGCGACGTCGGTGACCGCCGAGCTCCGGCTCGTCGACGGCACGACCCGCCTGCCCGTCATCAAGGACACGAAGACGCTGAGCGGCAAGTCGACGGACGAGGACATCAAGTCCACGTTCAACTTCGAGGTCCCCGCCGACAGCCTCCCGCCGGGCGTCACCTACCAGGTCCTCCTCACGGCCAAGGGCGGCACGGTCCCGAGCGGCGCGAACGACGCGCGCTTCCCGAAGGACGGCGGCGTGCAGAGCCTCGACACGATGAAGTCGGGCACGCTGAAGGTCCTCATCGTCCCCGTGAAGTACGACGCCGACGGCTCGGGCCGCACGCCCGACGTCAGCGCCACGCAGCTCGCGCGCTACAAGCAGACGTTCATGGCCCGCTACCCCGCGAGCGAGGTCGTCGTCACGGCGCGCGCCCCGTATTCGTACTCGCAGACGATCTCGGCGAACGGCAGCGGCTTCTCGCAGGTGCTGAACGCGATCACGAACCTGCGCAAGACCGACGGCGCCGCGGCGGACGTCTACTACTACGGCGCGCTCGCGCCGACGTCGTCGTTCAACTCGTTCTGCGGCGGCGGCTGCGTCACCGGCCTCAGCGCCGTCGTCGACAGCCCGAAGACGTCGTTCCTCCGTGCCAGCGTCGGCGTCGGCTACTCCGGCAACGACTCGGTCAACACGGCGGCCCACGAGGTCGGTCACGCGCACGGCCGCAACCACGCTCCGTGCGGCGGCGCGCAGGGCGTCGACGCGGACTTCCCGTACTCGGGCGGCCAGATCGGCACGTGGGGCTACGACATCTTCGCGAAGACGTTCCTCAGCCCGACCAAGGGCCGCGACATGATGGGCTACTGCCCGAACGAGTGGGTCAGCGACTACACGTACACGGCGCTCTTCGACCGCATCGCGTCGCTCAACAGCAATCCGCTCTCGGGCGCCACCGGCTCGACCAGCCCGGCCGCGTCGCAGGCGGCTCCGGCTGCGGCTCCGCAGGTCTTCCGCATGGCGAACGTCGCCGCGGACGGCTCGGTCTCGTGGACGAACGACATCGAGCTCGACGAAGAGCCGACCGACGGCAAGAAGATGCTCGCCACGTTCGCGGGCCCCGATGGCCACGCGCTCGGGACGCACACCGCGCACTTCTATCCGTACGACCACCTCCCGGGCGGCATCCTCGTGGTGCCCTCGGCGCCGGAGGTCTCGACCGTGAAGGGCGTCGCGTCGCCGATCGCCCGCGCGAAGCTCGCCTCGACGTGGACCACGGTCCAGGTCGCAGGCCTCGCGAACACGCTCGCACGCTGAGCTGATCGCTCAGCTACCGATCCACACGCCCAGGCGGTTCGCGTTGCCGATGTCGTGGCGGAGCGCGGCTTCCTTCCGATCGAGGTCGGCGCCCGTTTCGCCCCGGCGGCGGCGGCTCTTGATGAACGCGAGCTCGACGAGCTGGAGCTGCTTCTTGCGGCGAAGGCGGAACGCCGCCCAGCCCTTCGAGAAGAGGACGCCCCAGTTCTTCATGCCCAGCGCGAAGTAGCTCGACACGAGCTGCAGCTCCTTCGGGTGAAGGAGGTTGCCGACCTCGCCGAACAGCTCGCGGATGACGATCGTGCGGTCACGCATGACGAGCAGCGCGAGCAGCACGAAGAACAGGATGTCGATGCCCCACGACACGAGGAGCATCAGGATGAGCCCGCCGTCCCCGAAGATGGTCGGGAGCGCGTTGTGCATCGCATGCATCATCATCGCGCCGCCGAAGCCGATCACCGGCGCGGCGACCTTCAGCCACCAGCTCTTCGCCTCGGTGGCGATGCCGAAGCCGAGGCCCGTGCATGCCGTGAACGTGCAGTGCGACAGGCCGAGCAGCACCGTGCGAAGGAAGAGGAGGAACACGAACCCGCCGAACCCGCTCGTCGCGAACTGGTTGGCGACGTAGAGGATGTCCTCGGTCAACGTGAAGCCGAGACCGACCACGCCGCCGTAGATCGCGCCGTCGAGCGGGCCGTCGAGCTCGCGCAGGCCGAGCGCGCTCGCGAGCGCGATCAGCGATACGCCGAGGCCCTTGAAGCCCTCCTCGAAGATCGGCGCGAAGACCGTGGCGCCGATCACGTCGATGTCCTTCGGTGATGCGTCGAAGACCGCGGTCGTCAGGCTGGAGGCGATCGACGACGTGATGCCGCCGCCGAGCGTCGCGAAGATCGCGCCCCACGTGAACGCGACGAAGATGAGCCACCACGGCTCGGGCTCGAAGCGATCGACCCAGCGGATGAAGAACAGGTACGTGAGCACGATCGGCGTGACGAAGAGAACGCCGAGAACCAAGCCCACGAGCATCGAGAAAAACGTAGCAGGCTACGGCGATTCGGGAAACGGCGCGGGCGCCGCAAGCTTCACGGAGCCGGGAGCAAAGGCGCCCGCGATCGCCGTGTACGTCAGGCTCGCGTCCACGCGTCGATCCTGCTGGACGTACAGATACGAGCCGGAAGGCAGCTCGAGGAGCGCCGGCGCGGATTCTTTCGCAGAGACGGAATAAACCGGCGCGGTCTGGCGCGACAGCGGTCCGGTCTCGCCGTAGCGCGCCGCGAAGCCGACCGCCGTGACGCCCGCGGCGTCGGCACCGGTGTAGAGTACACGCACGTGCAGGCGCCCCGCAGGCGTGGTGCGGAGCACCGCGCACGGATCGCCGACGCGCGCGGTGTCGAACGGCGGGCGCTCGTTGGGCAAGAGCGAGCCCGGCGCGGCGGGCGGTGCGGGGGCGAGGATCGGCTCGATTGCCGGTGTCGACGGATCGGGATCGACCCGCACGAAGTGCACGCCGTCGATGCTCTCGGCCTCGCCGATCGCCGAGCCCGCCGCGTAGAGCATGCGCACGCGACCGTCCGGAAGTACGTACACGCTCGGAGCGCGGACCTCGGACGTCTCCCACGAAGACGACGGATCGCGCGCGAAGATCGGGCCGCGCTCCTTCCGGAACGCGAAGCCGTCCATCGAGCGCGCAACGCCGATGCCCCCCGCGGCCGCGTAGTAGAGGAGGACCTCGTCGTTGACGCGGAGCACGAACGGCCCGTTCACCGAGCCGCCTTCCCACGGAACGTCCGCGGCGAGCACGACCGGCGGCGTCTTGCCGAAGTCGCCGTTCGTGCCGAAGAACGCGCGCCCGTCGTCGGCGCGCGTCCGCACGATCACGTCGGCGCCCATGCGCTTCGCGACGGCGAACAGGATCGTCGGCTCGTCGTCCGTCGCGATCGCCGGCGCGAGCACCGCAGGCTCGCGATAGATCGCCACGCGGTCGTCGAGCACGAACGGCGCGATGCCCGGCACCTCGTCGCCGGCGAGCTTGCGGAACGGCCCGACGCCGGCGGTGGGGAGGTTCTGGTCCCCCTTCCCCTCCGCGCCGGTCGTCGCGCACGACAGCGCGAGGAGCGCCGCGGCTCCGATCACGGCAAACGTGCGCAACAAGCGCATCACGGCTCCTCCTTCGGCACGCCCCAGCCGTCGAAGGCGACGGTCAGCACGAGCCCGAGGTTCACGATGCGCCCGCGCGCGGTGTAATCGCCGACGAAATCCGACGCGTTCGCCTTGTAGGTCGTCGCGGCGATCAGCTCGCTCAGCGCCGCGTGGAGATCGAGCGAGATCGACGCCGGCAGCTCCCGCGCGAACGCGCGCGCCGTGATGCCGAGACCGAGCGAGAACGTGTGCCGATCGCGATCGACGTAGTTGGTGAGGCCCGTCTGCGGCTCGATGGGCGACTTCGAGTATTCGTAGCCGCCGCGCACGAAGCCCTGGAGCTTGCGCGAATCGACCACGCGCCACTCGGCTCCGAGGTGCGGGATCAACCGATCGTGCATGCGCAGCGGCTCGATGCGCGTCGACGCGGGCGTCTGCGGCGGCGTGATCGACGCCGGCCATCCGCCGGCGGGCGCAGGGATGTCGAGCAGGACGTCGAGCTGCGCGACCGGCGGCACGTAGGCGGCCCAGTTCATCCACGTGGCGTCGAACGACGCGCGCACGTCGCGCGTGAGCAGCCACGATCCGCCGAGCACCGCTTGCTGCGGGAGGAAGTTGTTCACGCTCCGCGTGTGGAGATCGTAGAGCGCCGTCGTGAGCCCGGAGATGTCGCCGGAGAGATGCGCGCTGAGGTCGAGCCCGAGCTGGAACTCGCCGCGGTACACGGCGGCGAGCGCGACGCGATCCGAGAGCGCCACGCGGATGCCTGCTTGCGGATAGCGGATCGCCGTCAGGTCCGCGTCGACCTCGTGACGGAGCTGCGAGTCGTCCGGAGAGATCACGTTCGCGCTCCCCGAGATGTCGAGCTTTCCGGTGGTCGACGACATGAAGGAGAGGCCGCCGCCGATCTGCAGCCACGGGACCGGCTCGATGGCGAGGTTCGCGGCGAGGAAGAGGCGCTGGTTGCGATTGTCGTAGAGCTCCCAGCGCGGCTGCTCCTGGCGGAGCGCGCGCACGCGCGAGATGCGATCGTCCGGCAGGTGCACGCCGAGCCCGAAGGCGAACGGGATCCCGAAGAGACGCCCCGGCACGACCAGCCCGCCGTTGATGCCCTTCACGGGATCGATGCCGTTGTCGCGCCCGTTCATCTCGAGCGTGTGATCCGCGCGGAAGTAGCCGACGGCGATCTCGAGGCCGCGCGAGCGCGCGAGGTTCGCCGGGTTGTAGTAGTTCGCGGCGAAGCCGCGCGAGTCGGCGGCCGCGGCGTTGCCCATCGCGGTCTCGCGCGAGCCGAAGCCGTAGGTGTCGGGGGGATTGGCGCGGGCATCGCTCGCTGCGAATGCGAGAGCGAGAAAGACCGAGACGCAAAGAGAAGCGCGCAAGCGCGGAAGGCGCCACATCAGAACGTCAACCCCGCGGTCATGCCGAACACCGTGACGTGGCCCGACGACTCGCCCTTGCTGAGCACCGCGCCGCTCGGATCGACCGAGCTCACCGTGCGCGGCAGGAGGATGTGGTACTGCGCGAACAGATCGAGCTCGATCGGAGGCAGCGGCTTGTCGAGCGTGAGCCCGGTGCCGGCGGTGAGCGCGATGCGATCGCTGTCGTAGTAACGCGTGGGCACGGGGACGACGCCCTTCGCGCTCTGGCTGTACGCCTCGGAGCCAGGGATCTCGCCCGGCAGCGGCGTGGTCTCGAAGAAGCCGCCTCCACGCGCATGCAGGACTGCGCCGCGCGCCACGCGGAAGCCTTGATCGGCGCCGAGGCGTACGACGAACGTGTCGTTCCAGTCGATCTTCGGAGGCGTGAGCCCGCATGCGCCCGCGCCGCCCTCGGTGCACACGACCGTCGGCTCGAGCACGCCGGGAAAGCTGCTCCAGTGCTTGTACACGACCTGCGCGGCGAGGACGTTCAGCTCCTCGCGGCGCGCCACCTCGAGCGCGACCTGCGCGGGGTCGTACTGCGCGAGCCCCGAGATGTTGAAGAGCGGGATCTGCAGCGAGCTGAGCTTCGTGCCGTCGATGACCACCGCGAAGCGCGCAGCGAGCGTGCCGCGATACGTGACACCGATGCGCCAGGTCTCGGGCCCCTTCAGCGGCAGATCGTAGGTCGCGCCGAACGTGGGCGCATACGTCGCGACCAGCTGGTCCTCGACGCGTGTGCCGACGCGGCCGGTCGCATCGGTCGCCGCCACGACGGTGCCGACGATCTCGGCGAGCGCGGCGAAGCCGACGCCGAGACGGACGCCGTAGCCGATGTCCGCGCCGACGCCTGCGCGGATCGTGACCGACTGCGCGCGGTTCTCGATCATCGGGAACTGCGTCTTCTCGGGATAGAGCACGCGACCACGGACGACGACGTCGGTCGGCTCGTAGAACGCGAGCGCGATGCCGACACGATGCGCGAGCTTGCCCCCGAGCGGCACCGGGATCTCGGCGCCGATCGTCGTGCCCTTCACGGGCTGCGTCGACGTGCGACCCGGCAAGCCTTCGCCGCGTGCGTCGAGCCGGAGGACCGCGCCCGTATAGCCGAGCGTGAGCTTCGGACCACGAACGTCCGACGCGAGCGCAGGGTTGTGCCACGCCGACTCGTAGCCACCCGCGAACGCGGTGCCGGTGGCGCCCATCGCGCTCGAGCGCCCGCCGTAACCGAAGATGTCCTCGGGCGATGCCGACGCCGAACGCGGGGTGAGCGAGAGCGCGCACGCGAGCGCCCCTGCCCTCCAGAGGGCTCTTCGCCCATTGCGATCCGCCGCCCGCATCCGCCGCCGGAATACCATGATTGGCGCGATCTCCGGCGCCCGATCGGTCGCGGATGTCACATGCGCGCGGCGGCTCCCGTCCTTAAGTCAGCGAAGGAAGGAGGTGCCCCGTGAAGATCCTGATTGCCGGAGCTACCGGGGCCATCGGCCGGCAGCTCGTGCCGCTCCTCGTCCGGAAGGGACACGAGGTCACCGCGATCGCCCGCAGCGCCGAGAGCGGGCAGCTGAGCCGGCGACTCGGAGCGGAGCCGGTCGCGGCCGATCTCCTCGACCGCGATTCGGTCCTCGACGTCGTGGACGATGCCGCGCCGGACGTGATCGTCCACGAAGCGACGAGCCTGCCGGCCACGATGGACATGCGGCACCTCGACAAGACGTTCGCCGCGACCAACGACCTCCGCGTACGCGGGACCGACAACCTCGTGGAGGCGGCGGAGCGCACGGGCGTGCGCCAGCTCGTCGCGCAGAGCTTCGCGGGATGGCCGTACGGGCGCACCGGCGGCGAGGTGAAGACCGAGGAGGACGAGCTCGACCCGCACCCGCCGGCGAAGCTGCACTCCACGATCGAAGCGATCCGCTATCTCGAGCACGCCGTGCTCTCCGCGCACGGCGTTCGCGGCGTGGTCCTCCGCTACGGCGCATTCTATGGACCAGGAACGTCGATCGCGACCGGAGGCGGCGTCGTCGAGGCGGTGCGTGCACAGCAGATCCCGATCGTCGGCAAGGGCCGTGGCATGTGGTCGTTCGTCCACGTCGCAGATGCCGCGCGGGCGACGGTCGCCGCCATCGAGCGCGAGGCGACCGGCATCTACAACATCGTCGACGACGAGCCCGCGCGCATGGGCGATTGGCTGCGAGAGCTCGCGCGCGACCTGAACGCGAAGCCTCCGGTGTGGATTCCTCGGTGGCTGGCGCGGCTCGCGATGGGGAACGCCGCCGTGGTGATGATGACCGAAGCACGTGCTGCATCGAATGCGAAGGCGCTTCGAGACCTCGAGTGGCGTCCCTCGATCCCGACGTGGCGCGAGGGCTTCGCGCAGCTCCGGCAACCGCCGGAGGAGCTCATCGCGCAGCGAGCAACGTGATCGCGCCTGCAGCGATCGCACCCACCCCGACCATGGGAGCGCGCGACATTCGCTCTTTCAAGAACACTACGCTCGCGCGGCGAGCTGGCCGCAGGCGGCCCCAACGTCTCCGCCGCCGCTGTAACGCTTGTGCGTGAAAACGCCGCGAGCGCGCAGAGCGTCGCGGAACGTGTCCTCGTCCGCGTCGGACGTTCGGGCGAACGGATCCGCCTGGCCTTCCGGGCCGTCGTCGATCGCGTTGTACGGGATGATGCTGAGCCGAGGATTGGTGCCGGTTCGCTCGCGGAACGCGAGCACCTGATCGGCGAGCGCGTGGGCGTCGTCGATCGTGTCGTTCACGCCGGCGAGCAGCGTGACGGCCCACATCGGAGCGAGGCGCGTGAGCGCTACGTGCTCTGCGGCGGCCTCCATGATGTCGGCGAGGTCATGCGCGCGATCGATCGGCATGAGCGAGCGACGTACGTTGCGCCGTGCCGACGCGATCGAGAGGCCGAGTCGTACCTTCGGAGCCTCCGCGGCGAGCCTGCGGATGCCCGCGGGCAGGCCGGACGTGCACACGGTGATGTTGCGCGCGTCGATCGCGAGCGCGCTCGGGTCGCTCAGGACGCGGATCGCCGCGAGCACGCGATCGAGATTCGCCATCGGCTCGCCCATGCCCTGGAACACGACGCCGTGCACGCGGGCTCTCACCTCACCCGCGCTGCGCGCGGCCCCCTCAGCCTCGAGGCCCCGGCGCACGACCCGGACCTGCTCGACGATCTCCCACGTCTCGAGGTTGCGCGTGAGCCCCCTGCGACCGGTCGCGCAGAACGTACAGCCAAGCGCGCACCCCACCTGCGAGCTCACGCAGACGACGAACCGACCCGCGATCTCGAGCGGGATGCGAACGGTCTCGATGACGTGATCGTCCCCGGTGCGGAGCGCGTACTTCACGAAGGGATCGATCCGGCTGCGCCGCTCGGCGACGATCGCGAGCTGCGGCACGTACCCTCGTGCGAGCACCGCGTCGCGTGCGCTGCGCCTTATCCCGGAGCTCGGCGTCGCTGGATCCTCGTCGCGGTGCACCTGCGCGACGATCCGCCGCGCGTCCTCGACGGCCACGCCGGGAACGGCCGCGCAGAGCTCCTCGGCGGTGACGCCCTGGAGGGGAAGCCGTTCTCGGTCGAGCGAAAGCCCCACGGCGCAGCTCGTAGCAGACACGAGGAGCCGTGTCAGGTTGTGGTACCCTCGGTGACGGTGTTCGGCTTCAGCCTCTCGGAGCTCATCGTCGTGATCGTGGTGGCGCTCGTCGTCATCGGTCCGAAGGATCTGCCCAAGATGCTGCGGAAGCTCGGGCAATACGCGGGAAAGCTCCGCCGCATGGCGTCGGACCTCCGCGCGCAGAGCGGCATCGACGAGGCGCTCCGGACCGAGGGCCTGGCCGACGACATCGCCGAGATCCGGAAGCTCGCGCGCGGTGAGCTCGACGCGGTGCAGCGCGCGGCGGTGGACACCGGGACGAGCACGAAGCCGGCGGAGATCACGTCGGGCTACAACGACGACTTCTACGTCGTGCGCGATCGCGAGTACCCGCGCGACGGCGCCGACGCGTACGGCGCGCTGCCCGACAACGCGATCGTGTACGCCGAAGGCCTCCCCAAGTCGAAGCTGGCGCGCGACCCGCTGTACGTGCTCGGAGATCCGAACGGCGTCGTGCCCGAGCCCGAGCCGCCGCCGGCGCCTGCGATCGTCGCGGCCGAGAGCGCGCCCGACGAGGAGCCGGAGCGCCTCGACCCGTCCGAAGCGGAGACGCAGGATCCGCCCGCGGTCGCCGAGCGTCCGAGCGAGGCACACTGATGGCGACGCAGCCTCTGCGTCCTCCCGAGGACGAGGACGACAAGAAAGTGGAGCCCGAGCTCTCGCACGTCGATCCCGAGGACGACGTGAAGATGACGATCTGGGAGCACCTCGGCGAGCTCCGCAAGCGCATCGTGCGCGCCGGCGTGACGCTGCTCGCAGGCGCGATCCTCTGCTGGACGTTCAAGGAGAAGCTCCTCGACTGGATCGGACGCCCGTTCGAGGCCGCGTGGAAGGTTCGTTATCCGAACACGCCGGTCGAGCTGCAGACGCTCGCGCCGATCGACGCGTTCGTGAACTACATGCAGCTCTCGCTGACCGGCGGCGTGGTGCTCGCCGCGCCGGTGATCTTCTACCAGCTGTGGGCGTTCATCAGCCCGGGCCTCTACTCGAAGGAGAAGAGGTACATCATCCCGTTCGTCCTCTTCTCGACGACGCTGTTCGGGCTCGGGATCGCGTTCTGTTACTACGCATTCTTCCCGTCGTTCTGGAGCTTCTCGCTGTCGCTCCACGGTCAGGTCGGCGATCCGGGCGGCCTCGTGCTGATGAGCCGCAACACGATGGAGGGCTACCTCGACTTCGCGACGCGGATGCTCCTCGCGTTCGGGTTCATCTTCGAGCTGCCGCTGTTCATCTCGTTCCTGGCGCTGGCAGGCATCGTCACGCCGATGCAGCTGGTGCGGTTCAGCCGGTGGGCGATCATCGCCTCGTTCGTGATCGGCGCGTTCATCACGCCGGGCCCGGAGATGTCGTCGCAGTTCATCGTCGCAGCAGCCCTGATCGCGCTGTATTTCCTGTCCGTGGGCATGTCGTTCCTGGTCGCCAAACGCCGCGACGACCCAAAACCCGCCGACTGATCCGAGACGAGATTTTGCCGCCAAGGCGCAAAGACGCCATTGGAGGGGCGCGCTTCGCGCGGGAGACGAGACACGCGACGACCACGCGGCTCTTCTCCCCGGCGAAGCCGGCAAAGCTCGTGGCGTCTTCGCGTCTTGGCGGCAAATCTCTCGCTCTCGATCTCAAGGAGAGATGATCGTGCCTCGGCCTTCGACCGGTTTTTCCGCGTCGTGGATCAGGTCGAAGTTCATCACGAACAGCGCATACACGAACGATTGCACCTTGCCGCCACGGTCGACCGGCATGTCGCGTTCGTACGCCAGGTGGACCTCGTAGCGGCCTTCGTGGCCGATGATCTCGTACGTGGCATCCAGCTCCGACGGGCGGAGCGCGCTCACGCGCCGGTCCGTGAAGAACGTCGCGTCGAAGCCGAGCGACACGCGGTCCTTCCATACGCTGAGCTCGGTGTGGCCCGAGTAGCGGAGCAGCGCGTTGCCCGTGTTGTCCGGACGCGCCGCATAGGTCGGGTTCAGCACGAACCAGCCGAGGCCGACGTAGCCCGAGATGTCGCCGTCGACGAGGTCGCGCCTCAGCGACGGCACCACGTCCGCCAGCGAGTACAGCGCGCGCGCGCGGACGTCGGCGTACGTCTGCGTGAAGCCGCCGCGATCGACGGGCCGGTCGTGCTCGACACGCGCACCGACCTCGCCGTCGAGGCCCTTCACGAGCCGCTGCGTCGTCGTGAGCCCCGTGATGACGTCGAGCTCCGTAGGGCTGAATTTCCCGGCTCCGCTGCGATCGCGGTCGGTGAACAGGTTGACGTCGAGCGGCACGGACAGCTTCCGCCCGATGAGGTCGATGTCCGCGTGGAGCGCGTAGCGCATCAGCGTGTGGCCGGTGTTGTCCGGCCGCGCGGCGTAGCTCGGGTTCACGAGCGCGACGCCGATCATCGCGGCGCCCTCGATGTCGAAGAGGTTCTCCTCCCCTCCCTCGCCTACCTCGCCGCCGTGCGCGCTGCCTTGCTTGTCGAGCGCGGACGCTTCACGCGGCGACGCGGCGACGACGCCGAGCGCAACGACGACGACGACGACCGCTGCGCCGATCTTCAGCTGGAGCCTTCACCGAGAGGCACCGGCACGCGGCGCGCATCCATCCAGAGCGCATCGATGTCGTAGGCCGACCGCGCGTCGTCCTGGAAGACGTGGACGACGACGTCGCCGAAGTCCATCAGCACCCAGTTGGCGTGCGGCAGGCCCTCGACGGCGAGCGCGCGCTTGTTGCGCTTTCGCAGCGTGTCCTCGATCGCGCTCGCGAGCGCCGTGACGTGACGGTCGCTCCGACCGGACATGAGCACGAGGAAGTCCGCGTAGTCGACACGACCGGCGACGTCGATCACCTCGAGCCCGGACGCCTTCTTCTCGATGCCGGCCACGGCGATGAGGATCGCGACCTCGCGCGACTCGTCGCTCGCCGTGCTCGTCGCGCCCGGGACGCGACCGCCGGAGGTCTTCTTCAGTCGCGAGCCGTCGTCCTCGGCGCGCTCGGCGGCGGCGGCGGCATTGCCCGCGCCTCGACGCGAAGGCGCACCACCCGCCGATGCGCGCGTGCGTCCTTCGCCTGCAGCGCGCGGCGTGCGCTCCGGAGCCGACCGTGCGGGACGCGCAGGACGCTCTTTCTCCTCACTCGCTTTTCCGCGTGCACCGGGCGCGCCGTGAGAGGTGCGAAGCATCGGCCGCTCGGGGCCCTTCGGGGGGGGACGTTTGTTCGCGGCCAATGGATCTCCTACCGCGGCGATCGTGTCCCCGAAGCAACCTCGGCGTCAATCGCGATTACGGCGTTCCGAGCGGTTCCGCGATGCGACGAACGTGGCTTTTCAGCGACGAATCTGCCCTTCACCTTCGATGATCCACTTCATGGTCGTCAGCGACTCGAGCCCCATCGGCCCACGCCAGTGGAGGCGGCTCGTCGCGATGCCGATCTCGGCGCCGAGGCCGAGCTCGCCGCCGTCGTGGAATCGGGTCGACGCATTGACCACGACGCACGCGGCGTCGACCTCACGACGCCAGCGCTCGGCGTGCCCGGCGTCGGGCGTGAGGATGGCCTCGGTATGCCCCGAGCCGTACTCGGTCACGTGCTCGATCGCCGCATCGATGCCGTCGACGACGCGAACGGCGAGGATCGTGTCGAGGAACTCGCGACCGTAGTCGTCGGGCTTCGCGGCCGTCGCCTCGGGCACGAGGGCGCGCGTGCGTTCGTCTCCGCGGAGCTCGCAACCTGCGGCGACGAGCGCCGACGCGACGGGCGGGAGCAGTCGCTCTGCGTCACGCGCGTCGACGAGGAGACACTCGAGCGCATTGCACACGCCGGGCCTCTGCATCTTCGCGTTCACGGCGATGCGCGCGGCCGTCGCCGGGTCCGTGCCGCTGTCGAGATAGAGGTGACACACGCCCTTGTAGTGCTGCACGACGGGCACGCGCGCGTTCTCCGTCACGAAGCGAATGAGCGCCTCGCCGCCGCGTGGGATGGCGAGGTCCACGAGCTCGCTCTGCTGGACGAGCGCGCGCACGGCATCGCGATCGGTGAACGGGACCACCTGCACGACCTCGCGCGGGAGCCCTGCGCCCTCGAGGCCGGCCGACACGATCTCGGCGAGCGCCGTGTTCGAGCGAACCGCCTCCGAGCCGCCGCGCAGCACGACCGCGTTCCCTGCCTTGAGCGTGAGCGCGCTCGCTTCGATCGTCACGCCCGGCCGCGCCTCGTAGATCATCGCTACCACGCCGAGCGGGACGCGGACGCGCGTCACGGCGATGCCGCTCGGTCGCACGGTGCGCGTCACGACCTCGCCCACGGGATCGGGCAGGGCGGCGATCGAACGCACGCTCTCGACCAGCGCGGCGATCCGTCGCTCGTCGAGCATGAGGCGATCGAGCATCGCGCCCGTCATTCCCTTGGCTCGCGCAGCCTCGAGATCGGCCTCGTTGGCCGCGATCACCCGCTGCTCACCGGCCTCGAGCGCCCGCGCGATGCCTTCGAGCGCGGCGTCCTTCGCGGCCCGCGGCTTCGGTCCGATCTTCCGCGAGGCCTTGCGGGCACCGATGCAGATCGCACGTACTTTCTCGTCGAGGCTCTCCGCCATGGCAGAGCCACTATAGCCGCTCAGAAACCGATCGCGAGGTGCGCGCCCACGAGGGCGTAGGCACGAAGGTCCTTCACGTCCGTGTCGACGGGACCGATGAGGCCGCCCGTCACGCTCCCGCCGATGCGAACGTCTGCGTCCTCGAGGCCCAGCGAATACTCGAGCCCGAGCCGGCCGGTTCCGACGCCCGCGACGCCGCTCGCGTCGGGACGGCTGACGTGGAGGAGGCCTGCGCCCATGCCGATCACCGGATGGATGGGGCCGCGCTTGTGGAGGTCGAGCGTGACCTCACCCGTGTACATGCCGATCGAGTCGCCCGTCGGCGTGCTCGTTCCGGCGGAATTCGTTCCTTCGCCGCGCAGCCACGACGCAGCGAGCCGGCCGCCGACCGAGCCCGTCCCGAAGTCCGCGCCGATCCCGACGCCGATCCCGAATCCCCTGCCCGTGGTCACGCCCTGCGGGCCGAGCTGGAGGCGGAACGGCGAGCGATGGAGCTCGCGGGGATCTCTGTCGAAGCGCGGCTCGTCGAGGACCATCGGCGCGCTCTGCTGCGGCGGATTGTTGTCCGGCGGCTCCGAGAAGCGTCCTCCGACCGTCACGGTCGCATCGTCGTCGGCCCGCGCGTCCGGGGCGCGCACGACGAGACACGCGGACACGACGACCAATCCGAGACCCAGCTTGATGAGGTTCCTTGCCATCACGACGGGATCAACGCCGGCGGAGCCAACGGCTTACAGCACGCGGATCGACGGCCACGTCCGAGAGGAAATCGGCTATTCTTTCCGAGCGATGACGCGCTGCTTGCGCATCCTTCTTTGTGCTACGGCGCTCGCGGTGCCCCTGCCGGCGCTTGCCCAGCAGCCGTCCAACAGCCTGGCGCCGGAGTCGCCGAGCACCGAGCCGAAGACCAAAGAGCAGCTCGAGGCGCAGCAGCACTTCCAGCGCGCGAAGGAGCTCTACGCCGCCGGCTCGTATCGCGAGGCGATCGCCGAGCTCGAGCTCGCGCGCGGCCTCGACCCGAAGGCGAAGGACCTCGTCTTCAATCTCGGCATCGTCCACGAGAAGCTCGGCAAGTTCGACGAGGCGATCGCGTACTTCCGCCAGTACATGGAGATGGACACCGTCGGCGCCGCGGAGCGCGCGAAGGCGGAGAACATCATCAAGCGCATCGAGGGCGCGAAGCGCGAGGTGCCGGTCGCGCCCGTGCCGAGCGGCAGCTCCGCCGCCGAGCCTCCTCCTCCTCCCCCCGAGGAGACCGGGAACGGACGCATCGACGCCGCCACGGTGACCGCGGGCTCGGTCGCCATCGTCGGCCTCGGTGTCGGCGCCGCGTTCGGGATCCTCGCGCTCTCGAACAGGCCTTCGAGCTTCGTCACCGGACGTGACGGCACGTTCGACAAGCTGCAGTCGAAGAACGACGACGCGCACACGCAGGCGATCGTCGCGGACGTCGGCTTCGGCATCGGCATCGCCGCGGCGCTCGTCACCGCGTACCTGTACTTCGGGCGCAGCAAGAATCCGCAGGAGCCGAAGCGCGCGGCCTTCGTTCCGTCGGCTTCGCCCGTGCCTTCGGGCGGCGTGCTGATGCTCGGTGGTTCGTTCCGATGAGGATCGGCTCGACGAACCGGCGGCTCGGCGCCGCGAGGCTCGCCGCCTCGGCGGTGGTGCTCGGGCTCGCCGCGGGCGGATGCAGCCTGATCGTCTCGGGCGACGTGCCCGAGTTCCAGTGCCTGCCCGGGACCGCGTCGGCGTGTCCGACCGGGATGACGTGCGGCCCGAACGCGCGCTGCGTCGTCGACGAGGGCGGCATCGATCCGACCGAGGCCGGCGACGAGGACGCGCCCCTCGAGGACGTGCGCGACGCCGGGAAAGAAGCGGACGCGGGCCCGCTCCCGAACGGCTCGAAATGCCGCGTGGACAACGAATGCAAGAGCCGGCTCTGCGGCTCCGGCAGCATCCTCACGGCGGCGATCACCGCATCCAGCGGGCCGATCTGCACGAGCACGTGCTGCCGCTCGGAAGACTGCGCGCCCTCGTTCGTGTGCTTCAACGGCGGCACCGGCGGCGGCTACTGCGTGCCCGCGTCGCTCGCGCAGCGCATGCCCCCTGCGAGCGGCGGCAAGGGCGGCGGAACCACGTGCTCGTCGAACACCGAGTGTCGCTCGGGCCTGTGCACCGGCTCGCCGAAACGGTGCCTCGACACGTGCTGCACCGACGGCCAGTGCGGCAGCGGCAGCGTGTGCCGCATCAAGGCGGTCGGCGCGCCCGGCCCCAACCACGACACGTGGGTGTGTGCGGCGGTCGAGACGGGCGCGACGGGCGCCTCCGGCGCCGCGTGCACGAACGCGCCTGCCGAGTGCAAGAGCGACACGTGCATCGGCAGCATCTGCGTGCCGTCTTGCTCGGGGCACGCGAGCTGCGTCGCGCTCACCCCGTTCGTGAACGGGCACTGCCGCTACGGCACGAGCGGCGCGGATCTCATCAAGTACTGCCAGAAGTCCACGCCGCCCGGCCTCGCGAACGGCGCGAGCTGCGCGAACGACAGCGACTGCCAGTACGACTACTGCGACGGTGAGCTCAAGAAGTGCCTGAACGTGTGCGCGACCGACGCCGACTGCACCTCGAACGAAACGTGCAGGCCCTCGACGGGCACGCCGCGGCTCCGTTGCGTGCCCAAGCCCTGAGCGTCGCGAGGAGATGATGCCGCAGCCGACCGCGAGCTTCCGCTGCTTTTCGGGATGTCCGGGCACGTTCCCGCTGACGCAAGCGATCTATCGCTGTCCCACGTGCGACAGCCTGCTCGAGGTCGCGCACGATCTCGACGTGCTCCGCAAGACGAGCGGCGCCGAGTGGCGCGCGCTCTTCGACGCGCGTTGGGCGCCGGTCTCGAACGCAGCCGGCACGCCGCCTTCCGGGGTGTGGACGAAGCGCGAGTGGGTCGCGCCGGAGATCCCCGACGAAGCGATCGTCACCACAGGCGAAGGCATGACGCCGCTCTATCCGGCGCGGCGGCTCGCGACGGAGCTCGGGTTCGGCGAGCTCTTCGTGAAGCAGTGCGGAACGACGCACACCGGGTCGTTCAAGGACCTCGGCATGACCGTGCTCGTCAGCGTCGTGAACCACGCGATGCGCACGGGCGCGCTCTCGGTGCGCGCGATCGCCTGCGCGAGCACAGGCGACACGTCGGCGGCGCTCGCGGCGTACGGCGCAGCGGCCGGATTGCCCGTCGTGGTGCTGCTCCCGCGCGGGATGGTGAGCGTCGCGCAGCTCGTGCAGCCGCTCGCGCACGGCGCGAAGGTGCTCGCGCTCGAGACGGACTTCGACGGTTGCATGGCGGTCGTGCGTGAGCTCGCGAAGCGCGGCCTCGTGTACCTCGCGAACTCGATGAACCCGCTCCGGATCGAGGGCCAGAAGACCGTCGCGCTCGAGATCGCGCAGCAGCTCGCGTGGACCGTGCCCGACTGGGTGGTCATTCCGAGCGGCAACATGGGCAACGCCGCCGCGCTCTTCGCCGGCTTCACGATGGCGAAGGAGCTCGGTCTGGTCGATCGCCTTCCTCGCCTCTGCATCGCGCAGGCTGCCAAGGCCAATCCCATGTATCGTGCATTCATCGCCGGCACCGACGAGGTCACGCCGGTCGTCGCGGAGCCGACGCAGGCGAGCGCGATCCGCATCGGCAATCCGGTGAGCGCGCCGCGCGCGATGGCGGCGTTGCGCGGGATGAACGGCGTCGTCGAAGAGGCGACGGAGGCGGAGCTCGCCGACGCGTGCGCCCGTGCCGATCGCACGGGCCTCTACGCAGATCCGCACACGGGCGTCGCGATCGCGTGCGCGCGGAAGCTGCGGGACCGCGGCGTGATCGCAGCGAGCGAGCGCGTCGTCGTCGTGTCGACCGCGAGCGCGCTGAAGTTCACGGAGCTGAAGCTCGCGTACCACGAGAGCAAGCTCCCGGACGTCCCCACCCCGCTCGCGAACGTCCCGGTCCCGCTGCCCCCGGACGTGGACGTGGTCGTGAAAAACCTGGGGGGGTGAGGCTAGTCGCCGTCCGGCGCGTCGGCTTCGCCGGCGGCGTCGGTCGACGTCTCGGCGGCATCGGCCGCGTCGGGCATGCCGGTGTCGGGCGCGCTCGTGTCGAGCGGCGCGTCGAGCGACGCGTCCGGCAAGACGACCGAGCCGTCGTTGCCTTCGACGGGGATCTTCGTGCGATCGAAGTCGACGATGAGCTCACAGCCGAGGGCGAGCGTGCCCGCCACGACGACGAAGACGACTCCTTTACGAATGCTGCTGACCTTCATGTCGTCCTCTCAGAACCGAACCAGGGCGCTCGCGCCGCCGCCTGTGGGGGTCACGTACGGTGCGGGCGTGACGGTGATCTTCGCCGGCGCCTTCTTCACGGGCGCAGCCTGTGCCGCGCGGACGGTGTTCTTCGGGTCGGCCTTGGCCGTGGCCGGCGCGTCGTTCGAGAGGAACAGGACGGCGCTCGTGACGCCGAACGTGATCGCGATGCCGAACATCATGTCGGCGACGAGCGCGTTGTTCTCGCCGTCGTCGGCCTTCTTCGTGGTCGGGTTCTTGTCGAAGTCGCTCGACTGCGAGAGCGCCTTCACGCCGAAGCCGATGCCGACGCCGGTCGCGACGATCGCGACGGCTCCGGTCACGTACGCAGGCACCTTGCTGCGCGGCTCGGGCGGAGGAGGCGGGGGAGGAGCCGCGGGCGGCGGCGCCTCGGCGACGACCGGCGGCGGAGGAGGAGGCGGCGGCTCGCTCTTCACGAGCTCGATGCGGACGTCCTGCTTCGACGCGAACGTCACGTCGATCTCCTTGTCGGCCGGCGCGAAGCCCTCCGCGGTGATCCTCAGCGTGTGATGACCCGCCGCCAGATCGAGATCGGCAGGCGTGGGATGCGTGGCGGGAGGCGCGTTCGGGTTCGCGGCGGCGGCGTCGACGATGACCTGAGCGCCCGCGGGCGTGGTCTCGACGTGCACCTTGCCGGGCATCGCCTTGATCGCCTCGACGCGCTTCTTCGTCTCGTCGCCCTGCTCCTTCATCTTGGCGGGGACGTTGGCGAGGAACCGCTCGTACGCGACGACGGCCTCCGGGAAGTGACCGAGGTTGTCCTGGCTGAGACCGATGAACCGGTCCGCTTCGGGCGAGGCCTTCGCGGTGTTCGCGGCTTCGAAGTCGCTGAGCGCACCGGCGAAGTCGCCGGCCTTGAACTTCTTTTCGCCGGAGGCCATGAGCGCCCTCGGATCCGCGGGCTTCGCGGGAGCGGCACCTGCGGCGGGCGCAGCCGGCGCGGCGGGCTTTGCCGTGCCTGCGGCCGGAGCGGTCGGCTTGGCGGCGGCGGGCGTGGCGGGCTGACCGGCCGGACCGGGCTTGGCCGGCGGCGAAGGCGACGGCGGGGCCGGCGGGGTCGGCAGGCCGGTCGGCGCGAGCTGGGCCGAAGCCGTGGTGCTGACGGTGACGCCGGCAGTCCCCACAGAGAGGCCGATGGCGGCGGCGATCACGGCCGCGACGCCTCTCGATTTCCCGAGGATCTTCATAGGCCCGGAACTTACACCAAGCCTGCCGCGAAAGGACCAGCTTTCAAGGGTCCGCCACGATGACGTCACGTAGCGCGGTGGCGGAAACAGCGTCGAAACCGTCGAAAACGCGGCACAGGTGCGGTCAAGGGGCGAAAAGGCAATCATTTCGAGGGCAACGTACCCCGTGCACTCTC
>JAQBQJ010000153.1 GCA_028287065.1 Labilithrix sp.
CGCGGGCGGGGTCGGGGTCGGGGTCGCGGGCGGGGTCGCGGGCGGGGTCGGGGGTCGCGGGCGGGGTCGGGGTCGGGGTCGGGGGCGCTATGCGCTACCGCACCCAGCGATCGATCGGATCACCGCGCGACGATGCTGGTACGTGCATCACGGCGCCGCGTGTGGAATACCCGGCCTCCGCCATGAGCCCCACGCACCGATCTCGCGTCACGTCGCTCGCCTTCGCCGTGATCTTCGCTGCTCTCGCGGCGCCCGCGTGCGTGCCCGTCGAGACGATGCCGCTCACGCGACCCGCCGTCAGCGCGAGCGGCGATCTCACCGTCGAGGTGAACGTCGCGTCTGCGAGCCCCGCGTTCCTCACGCAGCGCGGAGGGGACTGGTCGGTCCTCGCGACCACGCTCGTCGCGACGAACCGCAGCGGCGAGGTCGCGTACGTCCTCGAGATCCCGCAAGCCACGCTCGTCATGTCGGATCCCGGCGGCGAGCTGCCCGACGTCGTCGTGCCGATCACGGCGTCCGGCTCCGGCCCTGCGCCCTCGTCGATCCCGCTTCACGGCTCGCACGCCGTGCTCGGTCCGCTCACCATCGAGCCCGGCGGCACCGCCACGCGATGGGTCGCGTTCCGTTCGACCGTCCCGATCGACGAGCCCGGTCTCCGTCGCAAGATCGTCGTTCGCGTGCCGGTGAGCGGAGGTGGCGCCCCGCTCGACGTCGTCCTCGCCGAGCCCGGCGTCGAGAGGCCGCGCTGGAGGCTGCCGCCGGTCAGGCATGCGAGCTACGCCGGCGTCAGTGCGACCGGCAACTCCGACGAAGGCTCGGTCGGCGTGCTCCGCTCGTCGTCGAAGACCGTGATCGGCGACGCGGTCGTCGTCGCGCCGGCCTTCGAATTCGGCGCGCGCGCGGGCAAGCTGCGCGGCGAGCGGGAGCCCACGATCGCGTGTTGCGACGTCGGTCTCTCGCTCGACATCACCGTGCCGATGCTTCGCGCGCCGTGGTCGTCGCTCGGACCGACCGTCGGGTATCACGCGATCTTCGCGCTCGAGTCCGGTCGTCAGGACAAGGCCGCGTGGCACGGTCCTTCGGCCGGCATCACGATCTTCTCGTCGCCCATCGAGCAGCGCGTCGCCGGCGCGTTCCCGGTGCGGACCACGCCGTCCGTGCTGGGATATTCCTCCGTCTCGTTCGAGTACGTGCATTTGTTCCGGAGCGGCGACGACGGCGGTTCGCCCGCAGGCTTCGTCACGCTCGAGCACTCGATCCCGCAGTGGTGAACGCGATCGGTCGCTCCGGCGTCGGCTCGTGGATGGGCTGCGGCGGGATGTCGGGGTGAATCGGGTAATGCTTGGGCTCGGTGAACGGGAACTCCTCGGGCGTGGCATCGGGCAGCGGCGGCTCGATCGGCTGCACCGGCAGCGGCGGCTCGATGGGCTGCACCGGCACCGGCTGCGTCGGGTCGGGCTCGTCCGGCTGGGGTGAATTCGGATCGGGTGCGTGCATGGCTCGCCTCCTCGCGAGCTGCGTGCACCACACGTGCCGTGTCGGCCTCAGAGCGCGTGGCCCTTGAACTGGCTGGTATAGAGCTGGTGATACAGGCCGTGACGCTCGAGCAGCGTGTCGTGCGTGCCGCGCTCGACGATCTTGCCCGCATCGACGACGAGCACCTGGTCGGCATCGCGGATCGTGCTGAGACGATGTGCGATCACGAAGCTCGTGCGGCCTTCCATCAGCCGCAAGAGCGACCTCTGGATGCGCGCCTCGGTCCGCGTGTCGATGCTGCTCGTCGCCTCGTCGAGGATGAGGATGCTCGGCTGGGCGAGCAGCGTGCGCGCGATCGCGAGGAGCTGCCGCTGCCCCTGGCTCAGGTTGCCCGCGCGCTCGGACAGCACCGTCTGGTAACCGTCGGGGAGCTGGCGGATGAAGTGATCGGCATCGGCCATCTGCGCGGCGCGGATCACGTCGTCGTCCGTCGCGTCGAGGCGGCCGTAGCGGATGTTCTCCATGACGCTCGCGCCGAACAGGTACGTGTCCTGGAGCACGAGCCCGAGCATGCGCCGCAGGTCGCTCTTCTTCAGATCGCGGATGTCGGTCCCGTCGATCGCGATCGTGCCGCGATCGATCTCGTAGAAGCGCGTGAGCAGGTTGATGATCGTCGTCTTTCCGGCGCCGGTCGGTCCCACGAGGGCGACGATCTGACCCGGCTTGGCCTCGAGCGACATGTCGTCGATGACCGTCGTGCCGGGCCGGTACCCGAACGTGACGTGATCGAAGCGAACCTCGCCGCGAACCGCGGGGAGCTTGCGCGGCGCACGAGCGTCGTCGGACTCGGACGGCGTGTCGAGGATCTCGAACACGCGCTCGGCGCCTGCGAGTGCGGCTTGCAGCGTGTTGTACAGGTTCGAGAGCTGGCGGAGCGGCGCGACGAAGTTCTGCCCGTAGTTGATGAACGTCGCGATGATGCCGACGCTCACGAGCCCTTGCAGCGCGAGCCATCCGCCGAGGCCCGCGAGGACGATCACGAACAGGTTGCCGAGCACGGTCGTGAGCGGCATCAGCAAGAGCGCGTAGGTGTTCGCGTAGATGCCTGCGCGATACACGTTCTCGTTCTCGGTGCGGAACTTCTCGAGGACCGATTCGTTGCGGCGGAACACGGTGACGATCTTCTGCGCGCCGATCGACTCCTCCATGATGCCGTTGAGGCGCCCGAGGTGCTTCTGCAGCTCCGTGAAGCCCTTGCGCGTGAACACCGCGACGAAGCGCGTGAACCACATCATGATGGGCACGACGAGCAGAGACGCGATCGCGAGCCACCGATCGAGCACGAACATGGCGACGAGGATGCCGGCCATGCTGAGCACGCTGGCGAGCAGCGACGTCACGTTCTGCGCGACCGCCTGGTTCACCGCGTCGATGTCGTTGGTCAGCCGGCTCATCAGCTCGCCGGAGGACGTGCGCTCGAAGAACCCCATCGGCAGCGTCTGGACATGCCGGAACAGATCGCGGCGCAGCTTCTTCAGCGCACGCTGCGAGATGCCCGCCATGAGCCAGCTCGAGATGCCCTGGAACAGGTTGTTCGCGAGGAACGCGGCGAGCATGAGCAGCGCGATGTGCGCCAGACCTTCCGCGTCCTTCGTCGCGATGTAGCGATCGAGCGCGACGCCCATCAGGTACGGGCCGACGAGGCCGAGCAGCGTGTAGACCACGATGGTCACGCCCACGACGTAGAGGCGCGCGCGGTAATCGCCGAAGTACATGACGAGCCGCGCGAGCGTGCCTCGCGGGTTCTTCGCGCGAGCGATGTTGCCGATGCCGCCGCCCATGCGCATGCCGCCGCGCATCCCGGCGCCGGGGGAGGGCTGCGCGCTCATGTCGCTTCCCCGCCGCTCGGGCCTCTTCCGAGCTGCGAATCGTAGATCTCGCGATACACGTCGGACTTCGCCAGGAGCTCGGCATGCGTGCCTTCGGCGACGATGCGGCCCTTGTCGAGGACGAGGATCGTGTCGGCGTCGAGCACGGTGCTGATCCGCTGCGCGACGACGAACGTCGTGCGCCCGCTCTTCTTCTCGGCGAGCGCGCGCTGGATCTTCGTCTCGGTCTCGACGTCGACGGCGCTGGTGCTGTCGTCGAGGATGAGGACGCTCGGGTCCATGAGGAGCGCGCGCGCGATCGCGATGCGCTGCTTCTGTCCGCCCGAGAAGTTGCTCCCGCGCTGCTCGACGCGGCTCCCGTAGCCGTCGGGGAGCTTTTCGATGAACTCGTGCGCCTGCGCGGCGCGCGCGGCGCGAACGACCTCGTCGTCGGTGGCGCTCGGCCGTCCGTAGCGGATGTTGTCGCGCACCGTCCCGGAGAAGAGGACGGTCTCCTGCGGGACGAGCGACACGCGCGAGACGAGCGAGTCCTGCGTGAGCTCGCGCACGTCGCGGCCGAAGGCGTTCACATGACCTTTCGTCACGTCGTAGAACCGCGGGATCAGGTTCACGAGCGTCGACTTGCCTGCGCCGGTCGAGCCGAGGATCGCGATCGTCTTTCCCGGCGCCGCTTCGAAGGTGATGTCACGGAGGACCGCGTCGCCGGCGTCGCGCGCATACGTGAACGTGACGTCGTCGAACGCCACCTCGGCGGGTGCCTGCGCAGGAACGGGCACGGCGCCCTGCGTGTCGAGCACCTCGGGCACGCTGTCGAGGATCTCGTCCATGCGACGGAGCGACGCGAGGCCGGCTGCCCACGTGTTCGACAGCACCGTCATCATCACGAGCGGCGACATCGTCGTGAGCAGGTAGTTGGTGAACGCGACGATCTGTCCGACCGAGAGGTCGCCGCGGATCGACTGCATCCCGCCGAGCCAGATGACGATCACGACGCCCGTGTTGATGCACATCGTGAGCGCGGGCGTCATCGACGACATCAGCTGCATCACCTTGACGGAGCGGACCGTCATCGCCTCGTTCGCGACCTCGAAGCGATCGCCCTCGTGATCCGCACGCACGAGCGCCTTCACGAGCCGCGCCCCTGCGATGTTCTCCTGGAGCACGTTGTTCACGGCATCGAGCCGCTGCTGGACGAGCCGGAAGAGAGGCTCCATGCGGACGACGAAGAACGCGATGAGGAGCGAGGTCACGACGAGAAGCGGCAGCATGGTCAACGCCAGGCGGCGATTCGTCGTGAACATCAGGACCAGGCTGCCTGCCATCAAGAGTGGCGCGCGCGTCCCGATCCGCAGCGAGACCTGGGTGAGCGCCTTGACCGCGGCGACGTCGCTCGTCAGCCGGACGAGCAGCTGGCCCGTCTTCTGGCGATCGAGGTTGCCGAAGGAGTAGTGCTGGATCTTCCGGAAGAGGCGCTCGCGCAGATCCCGCGCGACCCCCTCGCCGACGCGCACCGAGAACACGTTGTTGGCGATCGCGATGACGGTGCTCACCGCGGAGA
>JAQBQJ010000158.1 GCA_028287065.1 Labilithrix sp.
CTCGGAGAGCCGCCGCCGGTAGAACGCGAGCACCGCATCGGCGAACTTCCGCACGACCGCGCCGAGGAGCGCCCCGTCGAACCCGAGGCGACTTCGGCACGCGAACGGCACCGTCAAAACCCACTGGCGCAGAGAACCTTCGGCACCACGTAGTCCACGAGATTTGCCGCCGTCGCGCTCATCTTCCGGCCCAGGCACGACGGGCAGAAGCGGGCCTGCCGAAAATTCGGCAGCCCGCGCATGAATGCGCTGTTTTTACGCCCGATCGTGGTGGCCTGACGCTTGCGATGCACGGGAACGATGAAGAAGAGAGCAAGCGACCGAGCGTGCCACTGCGGCCATCGCCATGGAGATCCGGCCATCCAGCAAGAGCCCGAGTACGGCTTCCTCGGCTGGATCATGCTGAGCATCTTCGGCATCACGCCGCGTCCGGACTGGATCGCGTTCCGCTGTCGCTACTGTCGCGACGAGCTCGGCACGTCGCGAGATCCGCGGCTGCTCGCGCGCCGGACCGCAGCATGACGTCGTGACCGCGGCCCCTAACGACATCTACCGTCGGGTTGTTAGGAGAGACATCGTGATCGCCATCACGATGCGCCCGAGAGGTTCCGCCCACCTCGTCGACTGCGTGCGTCCTGGTGGGCATTCGAGGAGCTCTCTCACATGCGATTTCGTCGACTCGGTCTTCTTGCGCTCTCGTTCGGCTGCGTCGGCGTCACTGCCTGCACTTCACCCGCGTCGGACGGCCGCTCCGGCTCCGTGGAGGTCGTGACGCGCCGCAGCGCCGCGCTCTCGGCCGCGGACGTCGCGCGCGTCGCCGTGACGGTGTCGGGTGACAACATCCCGACACCAATCTCCGACGACCTCACGGCCGACGGAGCGACGTGGCACGGCACGATCAGCGACATCCCCGTGGGCATCGCGCGCTTCGACGGCGTCGCGTACGACGCAAGCAACACGCGCATCTACGTCGGCGGCGGTGGTCCTCGACCCGTCGTACCGCGGCACCGACGTCGAGCACGCCGCGCGCGAGCTCCCGTGCGCGGTCGAATGGCACGACGGGTTTCGCCTCTCCATCGAGGAGCTCCAGCGCCACCCGAGTACCGCGGCCCCGAGCACGTCGCGCACGGCGTCGCGCTCGCGGACGACGGATTCCTCACGCCGAGGACGATCGGCGATGCGGCACGGAGCGGGCGCTACGATCTCGACGCGCTGAAACGCGTCTGGCACTACGTCGCCCGCTTCGGTCGCTAGCTTCGGCCTTGCGGCGGTCCGCACGCACGCAGAGCGGGAGGCCATCGAGCAGAAGATTCGCAAGGCCAAGCGGGCGCGACTAGCTACGGACGATGAGCGCGGGTGGTCAGGTCCGCGTTCGCGGCCGGCCGATCCCGTAGGCCTCGATGCGTTTGATCAGCGCGTGGCGGCCGATGCCCAAGAGTCGGGCGGCCGCGCTCTGGTTGCCGTTGGTCTTCGCGAGCGCTTCGCGGATCGCCTTCTCCTCGATCTCATCGAGCGACGAGCGGAGGGTCAGCGCCGGTGCCCGTGTTACGGGCGGCGCCTCGACGCGAGCGAGCTCGATGGTGTTGTGGATGGGCAGGCTCGGGGGCGGCGGCCTGATCGACTCCGGGGCATGCAGGACGAGGTCGCTCTCGGTGAGAAACTCGGCCTCGGGGTTCATGACCAGCGCGCGCTCGATCGTGTTGCGCAGCTCACGGACGTTTCCCGGCCACGCGTAGTCCTTCAAGACGTCGCGGGCGCTTTCGGTCAGCTGAGGGGCGACGAGGCCCATGCGACCAGCGAGCCGCGCGAGGAAGAACTCGGCGAGCGCGACGACGTCCTCGGGCCGCGCACGGAGCGGCGGGATCTCTACCCGGATGCCCTCGAGCCGGTAGAAGAGATCGCGCCGGAACTCCCCGCGCTCCATGGCCGCGCGCAGATCGACGTTGGTCGCGGCGATGAAGCGAACGTCGATCTTCGACGCGCTGCGCGCGCCGAGCCGCATCACCTCGCCGCTCTCGAGCACCCGCAGGAGCTTCGCCTGCGTATGGAGCGGAAGCTCGCCGACCTCGTCGAGGAAGATGGTTCCCTCGTGGGCCGATTCGAAGAGCCCTGGCCGCGCGACGACGGCGCCGCTGAACGCGCCTCGCTCGTAGCCGAAGAGCTCGCCTTCGAGGATCGACTCGGGCAGGGCTGCGCAATTGAGCTTGAGGAGCGGCTTGTGGGCCCGGCGCGAGGCGCGGTGGATGGCGTCGGCGAAGACCTCTTTGCCGACGCCGGTCTCCCCGAGCACGAGGACGCTCAGCGGGCTCGGCGCGATGGTGGGGATCGTCGCGTAGATGCGCTTCGAGGCCTCGTCGCGGACGATCTCGACGACCGGAGGCGTGAAGAGGACGCCGGGCCCGGCGGCACGGCCGGGCGCGACGACCGCCTGCGCGGCGTGGACGAACACGGTGACCGACCCGATGGTGAGCGCCTGACCGAGCCCGATCACCGTCTCCTCGTAGGGGCGCAGACGCCTGCCGTCATAGGAGGTGCCGTTCGCGCTCGAGAGATCTTCGACGCGGAGATCGTCGCCGACCGAGACCCGGAGATGCCGGCGGGACACGCTCAGATCGGGGATGGCGAGCTCACAGTCGGAAGCGCGACCCACGATGAACGGCGACCGCTCCGGGACCGGGAGAATGATCCCACCGGCGGACGTGGTCACGATCGCGACGAGGGGCTCGTCGCGAAGCGGCCCGGCGGAGGCGTTGGACGAGAGCGGCGCGCCGCGATGGGTTTCTTCCTCGGGGCCCCGACGCATGCGACGAAGCAGCCTACCACCGGTCGGCGGCTGCGCTCGTGTCCCATGCGGGACAACAAACTGTTCCGCGGGGGACAGTTGGCGAGCGCTCCGGCCCGAGGTCGCGAGATCCGACGCGCGCGCGCGCGGATTTCGGGAATGGCGCACAACGTGCTGCTCGATTGCGCGAGCGACAAGCGAACGACGGGAGACGAACGATGCCAACCCTCGACGACACGGTCACCGAAGCCGACGACGATCTCTCGCCCGACTCGCAGTTCGAATCGTTCTACGACGCGGACTCCGGCGCGTGGACGTTGCGCCGCATCCCGACCGCTCCGCCTCCGTGCGGGACCGAGGATCTCGCGTGACGTACGTGGCGCACTCCGACCCGAATCCAACCCCTACCCCCTCGGTGAACATGAGAACCCCCATCGCCCTCGGCCTCCTCGTCTGCGTCGCGGCGTGCAGCAGCACGAACGAGCCCAGCGCCGCGAGCCCCGATGGATCGAGCGGCCTCCAGCCCCCCCCGGCCGGCACTCCGACCGATCTCCCCGACGCAGGCGGTGTCGACAGCAGCACCCCCGCGCCGACGTGCGCCGAAAAGTTCGGTACGTATCTCCGCCCCTACGCGGTCGACTCGCCCTGGAACACGCGACCGGTCAAGCCGGTGCTCGGCACCGCCACCATCCCGGATTCGATCAACGGCTGGCGACCGGTCATCTCGGACGGCGTCGGGTTCTCGACCGGCGTGTTCCTCGCCTCGGCAACCGATCCCCCGATCACGCTCAAGGGCACGCCGACCATCAACGACAAGGACGTCGAGACGCCGCTGCAGACCCTCGTGCTCCCGCACTGGCCGGCCAACGTGGTCCCTGCCACCGAGAGCGACGGTCACGCCGACATCATCGATCCGACGACGAAGATGGTGCACTCCTTCAACGGCATGAAGAAGCGCCCCGACGGCTCGTGGGAAGTGCGCGACTACGGCTGGTCGAAGCTCGACGGGCGAGGCTGGGGCGATCCGGCCCATTACTTCCAGGGCGCACGCGCCGTCGGCGTGCCGGCTTCGGCCGGCATCATTCGGAAGCACGAGTTCCTCTCGACCGATCCCGTCTACCGGCACGCGCTCAGCCTCTCGCTCCCGCACAACGCGATCAAGAAGGGCGACGGCACCGCGCCGACGGCTATCGTCTATCCTGCAACTCAGGGGGACAGCGAGGATCCGAGCGCCGCCAACAGCGGTCAGATCCCCGAAGGCGCGCTGCTCATGCTGCCGGCCGATTTCGACTCGGCGAAGATGCCGACGCCCGAGCTCGTGCGCATCGCCGAGACGCTCAAGACGTACGGCGCGTACGTCACCGATCGCAACTTCGCGACGCCCTACAACATCTACGTCGAGATCGGCACCGGCTACTCGCTGGGCAAGAGCGACGCGATCGACGCCGCCCTCGCGACCGTGCAGCACGCGCTCCGGCCGCTCGCCTCCGAAGCCGGTTGGCTCGACGGGTGCGACCAGCCGGCGGTGCGCGTTCCGAAAATCGAGCTCCAGTCGATGCGGGGCAAGTGGTCGCTCGGCGCCTCGGTCGGGTGGGCGGTCGACGACAGCCTCTACTCGACCTGGCAGCAAGGTGTCGCCTTCAAGGGGCCCGGCATCACCTATGTGTCCGGCTGGAACAACGACCGCGTGATCTGGGGCAAGCGCGTCGCCGGCAAGCCGTACCGCCTGTTTGCCGAGGCCACCGGCGGCGGAACGCTGCGCTACCAGGTCATGTGCGACGCGCCGAACGACGGCAACAAGGTCGACAGTGGCGTGCTGAAGGACGGCGAGAAGTTCGATTTCGTCTGGCCAGTCGGCGCCTGCAATCCGTTCCTTTCGGTCACCAGTGGCAACGCCACGTCGGTGGTTCGCGCCCGCATGCAGGACAACTGACCGTCACGCAGCGGCGGTACTCGAGCTCCGCCGCTCGGGTCGGCCGTGGTCATGTTGTGCATTCGCGAGCGTCGCGGGCGCCGGGAGGACACAGTCGCTGCAGCGCACGGCGCAGGTGAATTCGAAACGTGATCCCCTCGGTCGTGGTGGGCGCGGTCGTGCTCACCTGCGGAGCGATCGCGTCTGCGCGCGACGATGCGCTCACGTTCATACGCAAAGAGCACGATGCGCTCACCGCGCTCCTGCGGCAGCCAGTGTCGGCGTCGCGCGACGCGCAGGTCGACAGCCGGCTGAGCAATTTGGTCGACTACGACGAGTTCGCGCGGCGGGCCTTCGGTCAGCCGTGCCCGACCGCGCGCCCGAGCTGCACCAACCACTGGGCGACGCTCACGGCCAAGCAGCGTGCGGAGCTCACGCCTCTCCTGAAGACGCTGGTCATGAGGAGCTCGCGGTGCTCTCCGGGCTATGGGGCGACCCGCTCCCGATCACCAGCCCGTCAAATCATGGGGCGACACTCAGCGGGTTGGACCCGCATTTCATACCTGTTAACGTACGTTGGTGGGCATTCGACGATCCCTGACGGCCGCTCTCACGGCCATGGTCGTACCGGCGTGCTCTCTCTTGACGTCGCTCGACGGTTTCTCCGACGGCCGCGCGGCGCGGGCCGGGGCGACGCCGGCGGATGACGGCGGGGAGGGCGGGGGCGCCATCGCGGACGTGACCGTCGACAGCGCCAACGCGCCGGACGTCTCTGACGGCGCTCTCGACGCGGAGGATGCCGGCCCAAACCTCTTCACGGCATACGTGAACGGCACGTTCGAGAACGGCTGTCCGGGGAGCGGCTACAACTCGACGGTCACGGTGGACACCACCGCGCATGGCGGCGCGCGGTCATGCCGAATCTGTTCGAACGCGGGGGGCGACACCATCTTCACGTTCGACGAGGTGGTAGGCACGACACCGATCGTCGGGGCGCGCTACCGCGCAGACGCGTGGGTGCGGCCGGCGCCGTCTGCGACGCCGCCCGCCGTCGGCGTCTTCGTCGAGCTCCGAACGTTCCAGAATCCGCCCTTCGTCGCCCTGGAGGTGAACGCCGACACGAAGGTGATTGATGCTACGTGGCAGCATCGGTCGATCGAGCTCGACGCGACGAAGGCGGCCCCCCTGCTCGATGTCATCGTCGGCAGCGATACCAAAGCTGGAACGTGCTTCCTCGTCGACGACGTCGAGGTCCACCGGATCCGCTGAACGAGGCCCACGACACGTCAATCGGGTGTTCGTCCTTTGCTCAGGAATTGCTCAGCGAAGAGAAGCGGTCGTTAGCCTGAAGGTGTCCCTCAGCGCCCCGAGGGCGTGCTGCAGTTCGGCCACTGCTGCGACGCGAGCTACTTCGTGCTTGCCGTGCGCTACGACCGGTACTTCGCGGGGAGCTCGGCGAACACCATCGGCGGGACGCTCGGCTACACGTTCTTCTGAGCGCGCCGGCTCACGGCCTGAAGTTCATCGACCCCATCGCGAAGGTCGGCGGGACCTCGTAGTGCAGGCGTCCGTGTACGTGATGGGTGCTGTGGCGATCGCACCAGAGCTTCGCGCGCGCCGTCTCGCTCTGCACGGCAATGCAATCGCCGCAAGGCGGCTCGATCTCCGGCACGCCGTTCGGCCGCACGTCCTTCGGCCGGACGACGAGCACGGGACAGCCCGCGTTGCGGACCACCTTCTCCGCGACCGAGCCGAGCGCGAGCCGCGCGAGGCCGGTCTTTCCGGCGGTCCCGATGACGACGAGGTCGGCGCTCATGTCCGACGCGATCTGCGTGATCTCGCGCGACGGCTCGCCTGCGGCGAGGTGGCCGACGATCCTTCCGTGGAACCGCATGGCAGCATGCGCGCTCGCGGCGTCGAGAACGCCGCATCCGACCTCGGGCAAGTCCACGTGCCCCATGAGCGGGCCCATCGCGGCGATCGCAGCCGGCGGCGTGATCGCGAGCACATGAACGAGATGAAGCTCGGCAGCGCCTCCTAGCGCCTTACCGAGCCCACATGCGACCTCGAGGACGTGCTCCGAGGACGGAGCGCCGTCGATGGCGACGACGTACACGACGGGAGTGGGCGGGCTTTCGGTTCTCATGGCCATGACGGTTTTCGAGCAAGCCGCGCGCCACGACGGCGGCACGTGGCTTGTAGGACGCAAGCGAGGAGGATGGACGCCAAACCCACTCATCGCCCGCTCGTGCTCGTCGTCGACGCCGACGCGCGCAGCGCATCTCTGCTCGCGCGCCTCCTCTACACGGACGGCTACGACACGGAGGTCACGACGGACGGCGCGGCGGCAGTCGCTCGATTGACACGAAATCCAGTGCCCGACGCGATCGTCACCGACTTCCACCTCGCGCACGCGGATGGGCTCGCGGTAGCCCGATACGCCCGTTCGCGCGGGCCTTTGATGCTCGTCTTCGTCGTCACCGGCCATCCGAACGCGCTCTCGAGCGCGGCGGGCCCCCTCGACGAGCCTCTCCACGTCCTCACGAAACCACTAGACTACCCAGACCTCCTCGCTCGTCTCGTCGCGGCGCTTGGTGCGCCGAGCCGGGCATGACGTGCAGAATCTGCGCGGAGGCGCGCCGTCTGCGCCGCGGACCTCCATGGTAGAAACCCGATTCGACGAGCTGAAGCGGTACGTTCGCTTCGGAGCCGACGACGCCCGAGCGCTTCTTGCGTTCCGTGCCGTGGCCGAGCCGCATTTCGTCCGCATCGCGCGTGAGTTCTACGAGCGCATCCGCGAGCACGAAGAGGCCCACGCCGTCTTCACCGGCGAAGAGCAGATCGAGCGCCTGCAACGATCGATGGTGCGCTGGATGGGGCGCGTCCTCTCCGGCACCTACGACGAGGCCTACTTCGAGGAGACGCGGAAGATCGGGCGCGTCCACGTCCGCGTCGGCCTTCCGCAGCGCTACATGTTCACGGCGATGGCGCTCATGCGCGTGTCGCTCGAGGACGTCGCAGAGAAGGAGGCCGGGGCCGCAGCGAAGGTCGTGCGCACAGCGCTCACGCGGATCCTCGACCTCGAGCTCGCCATGATGCTCGAGAGCTATCGCGAGGACCTCGCGGAGCAGGCACGTCGTCGTGACGAATTCGAGGCGCAGAGCCTCCGTAGCGACCTTGCACGAACGCTCCTCCTGCACGAGGCAGCGCTCGATGCATCGCCGAGCCTCATCGTAGGCATCGACCCGCGCGGAATGATTCGTCTCTTCAATCGCGCGGCGCAGACGATCACGGGCTACGCCCTCGAAGACGTGTTCGGTGCGCCTTTCGTCGAGCTCCTCGTGGCGGACGCCGCGCGGCCGAAGGACGCGGCGCTCGTCGCGTCCCTCCTCGCCGGAACGCTGACGCAGCTCGCCGACGAGAGCTTGCTGAAGACGCGCTCGGGCAAGGTCCGCGACGTGCGATGGAGCTTCACTCGGACCGACGACGGAGGTCCCGAGGACATCGTGCTGTTCGCGAACGGCGAGGACGTCACCGACACGCGCGCGGCGTCGCGCCAGGCCCACCAGCACGAGAAGCTCGCGGCGCTCGGTACGCTCGCCGCCGGGCTTGCGCACGAGATCCGCAACCCGCTCAACGGGGCGCAGCTCCACGTCGCCTTCCTGCGTCGTGCCCTCGAGAAGAAGCTCCCCGAGCCGGAGCTCCTCGAGGCCGCCGGAGTCGTGGGGGACGAGATCAAGCGACTCGCGCGCCTCGTCTCCGAGTTCCTCGATTTCGCGCGGCCGAGCGCGCTCACGAACAAGCGAGTCGTCGTGCAGGCCCTCGTGACACGTACGCTGGAGCTGACCGGCCCGCTCGCAGCCCAGGCGGGCATCGTGATCGTCGCCGACGTTCCGCCGCAGGAGCTCGTCATCGTCGCCGACGGCGGAAAGCTGGAACAGGTACTCCTCAACGTCGTG
The DNA here is from genome assembly GCA_028287065.1 of Labilithrix sp. Lineage (GTDB taxonomy): Bacteria > Myxococcota_A > Polyangia > Polyangiales > Polyangiaceae > Labilithrix. Next base: position 8,654 of record JAQBQJ010000158.1, read on the forward strand.
CAGAACGCCATCGACGCGTTGAGCCCGGGCGGGAGCGGTCGCATCGTCGTTCGCGTGCGACGGCACCCTCGCGACGTGGTCGTCGAGATCGAGGACGACGGACCCGGTCTCCCGAGTCCGAACGCGCCGGTCTTCGATGCTTTCTTCTCGACCAAACCGACCGGCACCGGGCTCGGACTGGCGATCACGCATCGCATCGTCACCGATCACGGTGGCACCGTGGGCGTGGAGAGCCGACCAGGGCGGACCTGTTTCCGCTTCACGCTGCCGATTGGCAACGAGAGCGCCGCTCTCGAGGGAGAGAGTGCATGAGCGACATTCGCATCCTGGTGGTGGACGACGAAGCGAGCGCGCGGAGCGGTCTCGAGAAGCTCCTGCGTCAGTCGGGCTACGTGGTGGATACCGCCAAGGACGGCAAGGACGCCCTCGTCGTGGCCGCCGAGCACCCGCCGGAGGTGGTCGTCACGGATCTCAAGATGCCGGAGATGGACGGCATGGCCCTGCTCGGGAAGCTGCGCCAGTCGGACCCGGATCTGCCGGTGATCGTCGCGACGGCGTTCGGGGACGTTTCGTCCGCAGTCGCTGCGATGCGGGCGGGCGCGGCCGACTACCTGACGAAGCCGATCGACATCGACGCGCTGCTGATGGCGATCGAGCGAGCGCGCGAGCGCCGCGCGCTCCGCGTCGAGGCCGAGAACCTGCGCCGTCAGCTCCGTGAGCGCGACGCGGAGGGGCTCCAGGGCCTGATCGGCGCGAGCCCCGCGATGCAGAAGGTCTATCGCACGGCGCGCCAGGTCGCGGCGTCGCGCGCGACGGTGTTGATCACCGGCGAGAGCGGCACGGGCAAGGGCGAGCTCGCGCGCGCGATCCACGCACTCTCGCCACGCGCGAAGGCTTCGTTCGTCTCGTTGCACTGCGCGGCCGTCCCCGAGGCGCTGCTCGAGAGCGAGATGTTCGGCCACGAGAAGGGCTCGTTCACGGGCGCCGACAAACGCCGCGTCGGGAGGTTCGAGCAAGCGAACGGAGGCACGCTGTTCCTCGACGAGATCGGAGAGATCTCACCGCTCGTCCAGACGAAGCTGCTTCGTGTGCTCCAGGAGCGCACGCTGGAGCGCGTCGGCGGCAACGACACGATCTCGGTCGACGTACGCGTCGTCGCCGCGACGAACCGCGATCTCGCCGCCGAGGTGCGCGAGGGGCGATTCCGCGAGGATCTCTACTATCGCCTCAACGTCGTCCATCTCGAGATGCCGCCGCTGCGCCTGCGCGGCAGCGACGTGCTCGTCCTCGCCAACGCGTTCTTGCGCCGGTTCGCCGAGGACAACAAGAAGCTGGTGGAGGAGCTCACGGAAGATGCGCGAACGAAGATCCTGGCGCATCGCTGGCCGGGCAACGTGCGCGAGCTCGAGAACGCGATCGAGCGCGCGGTGGTGCTCTGCGAAGGCTCGAAGATCGAGGCCGACGATCTCCCGTTCGAGGCTGCGCAGCCGATGAAAGGCCCCGTCCGAGTGCCGGGCGCGACGATGGCCGAGATCGAGCGATGGGCGATCCTCGCGACGCTCGAGGCAACCGAAGGCTCCACCGCGAAGGCCGCAGAGCTGCTCGACATCAGCGTTCGCACGATCCAGTACCGCCTGCACGAGTACGGGCTGGTCGGCAAGAACCCCAAGTCGTCGGGCTGAGGCGGGCGTCGTACTTCCGCTACTGCGGGCGGCTCGCGAGGCTCGTCGGGTCGACACCCTTGAGCTGCCGGATCGAGTCCCACAGGAGCTGCTTCTCGTACGTGGGGTTGTGGACGCCGAGGTCCTTGCTGCGCGCAATGATCAGGTAGTTGTAGAGTGCACCGGCCGTGAGGGCATCGAGCGAGAGGTTGCCGCCGCCGGGGCTGCTGCCGGGCCGCGTGAGGTCCAAGTTGAACTGGCCGTCGGCGAGGTCGTCGTCGGAGAGCGGCGCGTACGGAGCAGCCAAGCTTCGCGTGAGGAGGGCAGCGTCGTTGAGCGCGACCTCGAGCTCCTTCAGCGCGTTCTTCACCAGCGTGCGCCCTCCTTGGATGTCGAAGTCCGTGCCCGTGTACGACGTGTGGCACGTCTTGCAGTACGCGACGTTCGGCTTCATCGTGTGGTCGGGCACGTTCGAGTTTCCGGCGGCCGGCGTCATGTGGCAGCCGACGCACGCGTTGCCGATCGCGGCGTGTGCCGAGGTGCCGTACGTGAGACCGGCGAAGTGGTAGCCGCCCTTGCCCGAGTACACGTCCGTCTGCGGTCCCTCGTGCGGTCCCCAGTGGCTCGACGAGATCACGTTCGCGGTCGCGATGTACGAGGTGACGTCCTTCCGTGACTTGTGACACATGACGCAGACGTTCGCGGTCTTGTACGCGACGCTCTGGCCGGTCGTGGCGCTCGAGCTCGCGCTCTTCTCGATGAAGACCGTATCGTCGACGCCGCCCGGCACACGGATGCGCGCCGTACCCGCGACGTACTTGCCGACGACGTGCGGATCGTTGGTGGGGTTGAAATCGTGGCACGTCGTGCAGTGGATGCGGCCGATGGTCGTCGCGCCGCCGTAGCCGATCTCGGTCACGGGCCCGGCCGTCGTCTTGTAGTTCATGTGGCCGCTCGGGACGTTGGCCGGCGTGCCGGAGTCGGGCGCGATGGCGAACTTGTTCGCAACGCGCTGCTGGAGGCCGTCGAGGCCGTGGCAGTTGCCGCACGGGCCGCCGCCGATCAGGTTCTCCTGGGGATGCGAGTGATTGCTGAAGCGCCACTGATCGACGACACCGCCGAACGTATGACACGGCTGCGTGCAAGCACCGCTCAGGATGCTCCCGCCGTCCGCGGCGCCGCCGCCTCCAGGCAAGGGCGCGCCCGCGGTCCCCTGAGGTCCTGGTTGTCCCGCGAGGCCCGTCTCTCCCTTCGGGCCCTCGTCACCGCTGCAGGCGATCGCGACCAGCGGACCCGTCGCGAGCACGAGGACGCCGAACGCACCGAGGAGACCGTTCGTGCGATTGAGAGACGGGTAGGCCATGGCCGCCGCTTTGCAAACACGGCACCAGGTTGTCGAAGCTCACGTTCACGCGGTCGATCACCGTCGTTGCCAGCGCGCTCGCGGCGTCGCTCGGCGCTGCTGCGCTGCCGCTCGCATGCGATGTCGAGGCTCGCCCGGTCGCCGACGAGCCGACGTATCGCGACGACGTCGCGGCGATCCTCGACGCAAGATGTGCACGTTGCCACGCCGGAGCTGCGCCGGCCGCCGGTTTCCGCGCGAATACCTATCGCGGAGCCATCGGCTGCACGGCGACCGGTGCCGTCGCGGTCCTGCCGGCGGACGCCGCGCCGCTCGTGCTTGCGCTGTCGCGACCCGATCATCAGGGGTTTGCGAGCGACGAAGAGCGCGCGACGCTCGCGCGATGGGTCGCGAGCGGGGCGCAAAGCGTGCGTCCCGGCGTCCATCCACGCGCGTTCGCGGATCCGCGGTCGCTGTCGGGGCACGCAACGACTCTCCGCGCGACGCGCTATCGAGCGTTGACCGACCCGAACGATCGCGATGCGTGCGCGCAATGCCATGACGGCGCGGGCGCTCGCCCGAAGGACGTCACGACGGCAGCGCCCGGCGCGACGCCCTGCACGACGTGCCATGCCGAGCCCGGTGGCGTCAGCGCATGCGCGACATGCCATGGCGGCGGATCGGGGCCGCCGCTCGGACCGCGCGATCGGTGCTTCTTCCCCGGCGATCCGAAGAACGACGCGCACGCGGCGCACGCCGCGCCGAGCCGGTCACGCGCAACGGGCCTCGACTGCGCGTCGTGCCACCCTCGTCCTGCGCTCGGGAATTTCACGGGCGCCCACACCGACGGCTACGTGGAGGTGTGGTTCGACCATGCCGCCTCCGGACGCGAGGCTCGGTTCGACGGCGCTGCGCGGCGATGTACCGGCACGTGCCACGATCGCGGAGGCGCGCTTCCCGCTCCGACGTGGAGCTCGGGCGGCGCACCCCTCGACTGCAACGCGTGCCATGCGTCGCCGCCGAAGGCGCACTTCACCGGCCCGTGCTCGAGCTGTCACCGCGAGGCCGATGCCACGGGCACGGCGCTGACCGCGCCGGCGCTGCACGTGAACGGAAAGGTCGATCTCGGAGACGGAAGCGGACGCTGCGGCGCGTGTCACGGAGCCGGCGACAGTCCCTGGCCGAGCACCGGCGCGCATCCCGCGCACGCGACGCCTGCGGGCGCAGCTCCGGTCGCATGCGAGACGTGCCACTCCGTGCCCGGCCCGAACGACGCGCATCCGCTTCGCGCCGGCGCCGCCGTCGTACGCCTCGCGGGTCTCGCGACGAAGGGCGCGAGGCCCGCGACCTACGACGCGACGACGAAGACGTGCGCGGCGACGTACTGCCACGACGGCGCGGGCGCATCCGCGAGCGGCAAGGCTCCGCGATGGACCGACGGCGCCTCGGCGCGAACGTGCGGCTCGTGCCATGCGACGCCTCCTCCTCCTCCGCACGCGCCATCGACGTCGTGCGGCACATCGGGCTGTCACGAAGGCATCACGACCGGCGCGCTGGCGATCAGCGCAGCGGGCCGTGCCGTGCACGTGAACGGAGCGATCGATCGCCGCGTGCCTTGAGCCGGGGCCCGCGGTCGGTGTCGGCCGACGAGGGATCTGGCGGCCGCAAATGCGGTCAGTTTCGGAACATGTGGCAGCCTTTGCACACCTTCGCGGCGGACTGGTGGTCTCTTCGATCGAGGTGACACGAGCTCGTGCACGTGGCGCGGTCGGAGCGCGGCGCCGAATGCGAGGAGTGACACGACGCGCAGCTCGCGTCGTGCGCTCCCACGGAGTGGAGGCCCTCGAGCTTCGGCTTCGCGTGGCACGAGGTGCACGCCGGCGGCGTCGTCACGCCCTTCGGACCGTGCGGCGTGTGGCACGTGGCGCATCCCGCGCCCGGCAGCGCGCCGTGTTGCTGCTTCGGTTTCTCCGCATGACAGCTCGTGCATAGTGCATGCGTTCCGAGCGAGCCCGAGTGGGAGTCGTGACACTGCGTGCATACGGAGTGACCACGCGGAGCGGTCGCCGTCTCCTGCGCGTGGCAGGTGACGCACGCGGGTCTCTTCGCCGGTGCGTGTGCGGCGCCGTGGCACGCGCCGCACTCGGCGTGGCCGGGACGTGCCGCGACCGCGGCCGCCTTCGGCGCGTGGCATCCGGCGCAGAGCGCGGCCTCCTCTCCCTTCGCGGCCGGCGCCGGAGTGCCGTGAGCGGGTGCGCCCGCGGCGGTCCGAAGGAGGTTCGACGCGAAGTCATGCGGCTTGTGGCATGCGACGCACGCCACTCCACCCGCGTGGAGTCCGCGATCCGTGCGCGCCTTCGTGTGACACGTCGAGCACGCGGACGCGGTCGCACTCGACGTCGCGTTCGCCAGCGGCTTTCCCCCATGCGGCGCGTGGCAGCCGATGCACGTGCTCGCGCCGGCGGTCTTGGAGGCGAAGCCCGGATGCTTCGGCTGGAGATCCTCGTGACAGCCGACGCACGCGAGCGCGGGCGACGCGGTGGGCTTGTGTGGATCATGACAGCTCTCGCACTTCGCATGGGCGGCGACGCGTGGCGCAGCGAGCGCCGTCTTCCCCGCATGACATCCGGCGGTCGTGCACGACGCCTTCGCCTCCGCCGGAGCATGAGGCGTGTGACAGCCCGTGCACGCGGTGTGACCGGCGACGGTCGTCGTGGCGCTGCGGTGATCGGCGTGGCAGTCCTCGCACTTCCGAACATCCGTCTTCTCGGCGCGATGAGGCTCGTGACACGTCACGCACGCGGCGTGGCCGGCGACGTGCTCCCCGCGCGGCTCGACGGCCGGCGCGAAGCCCGCGAGGAGGATCTCTCCCCCTTTCGCGTGCGCGTCGGCATCGGACGCATGCGCCCGCGCGCCCTTCCCACCGACGTGACAGGTCGCGCACGACTCGCGCGCGTCGACGGCCGGCGCATGCGGCGCGTGACATGCCGAGCACACGCGCGGATCTGCATCGGCGCCGCCCGGAGGATGCGGCCCGGCGGACACGCGACCGTGCTCGACCTTCACCGACGTGTGGCACGCCGTGCAGTCCCCGAGCACCGTGCGCGTCTTCGCCGCCTTGTCGCCGTGCACGTGGTGACATGACGAGCACGCCGCCTCCTTGGACACGTGCCGCGCCAGCGCATGCGCCGCCTTCGCAGGCTCATTTGCCGTCGCCGTCGTCGCGGTCGAACCGTGGCACCCCACGCACGTCGCCTCCGGCTTCCCGGCCGCGAACACATGACACGTCGTGCACGTGGTCGGCGCCTTCGCGTCTCCGTGATGCGCATGCGCAGTCGCATCGGAGTGGCACTTCGCACACGCGGCCTCGGTGGGCTTCTCCTCGAACCCCGCCGTGTGACACGACGCGCACGCCACGTGCCCGCGCTCGACGTGCGCGGCGTGCATCGGCACCTTCCGCGCGGTCTCCCACGTGGTCGGGACGTTCTCGGTCGGCGTCACGGGCGCGGTCCTGCGCTGGATCACCGCAATCATCGCTGCCATCGCGATCGCGACTGCGAGGACGGCGAGCGAGCCGACCAGCTTCGTTCGGCGCGTCATCGCGCGTGACACTGCCGGCAAGGGTCGTCACGCAGCTTGTCGAGCGAGCTCACGAAGCCGCGTCCATGCGGATTGCCGCCCGGGCCGCCCACGCTGTGACAGCCGACACAGAGCGCCTCGCCTCGGCCGCCGTGGCAGCTCGCGCACGAGCTCGGGTCGAGACGTGCCTCGCGTCCGTGCTCGCCGCCGCGCGCGCGCACCCATCCCGCAGGATGCGGGCTGCGGAACGCGCCCGGCGGACCGGCGCCGACGTGCTTCTGCGCGTGACAATCGGTGCAGAATTTCCCCTCGCCATGGCACGTGGTGCACAGGCCCGGGTTCGCGCGCGCCTCGTCCGAGTGACGCTGCCGGAAGCCCGCCCGATGGAGACCGGAGAGCGAAGGTCGATCGAACTCGAGCTTCCACGGCAGCGCCGCCGCCGTCATGCCGTGACAGCCTGCGCACTGCGCTTCCGTATGACAGGTCGCGCAGAGCTGGCGCGAGCTCGCCGCGCGCACGCCGTGCTCACGTACGAAGTCGCCGTCGTGGACGATGTGACTCGACGGTCGCACCATCTCCTTCGGCAGATCGACGTGGCAGCCGTCGCAGTCGCGCGCATCCCACTGGTCCTTGTGCGTATGACACGAGAAGCACTCGGCCATGCGCGGGCGAAGCGATGCCTGATCGACCTTGCCCGCCGCGGCATGGCACTGCACGCACTGTCCGCCGAGCGCAGGTACGTGTCGCTCGTGCGCGAAGCGGAGATGCTCGCGCGCGAGCCCCACCTCCTCCCGCGTGTGCGTCGAGCCGTGACATCCCTCGCACGCATGCGTTTCGTGCGGCTTCGTGTGGCACGAGACGCACTTCGCGGTCTCCGGCAGGTGGAGCGGTCCGACGTCGCCCGCGCGCGCCATGCCTGCATGACACTCGACGCACGACACGCCCGCGATCGAGTGCGCGCGGTGCTCGAACGGATGCTGCGGATCGCGCCGCTTGATCCCGAGGATCCCGGCGCACGCCGCGAGCAACGACGAGAGCAAGAGCAGTGTGAGCCAGCGCTTCATTGGCCCACCCGATCGAAGGCGCACGACAGGCGCGCGAGGCCGGCGAGCGTCGCTCGCTCCGTCGGCCCGGACGACGCTTCGACGCCCGCGGCGACGTCCCACGCGCTGCTGAACCGGTACGAGATCGCACCGAGCGCCCACGGCCACAGCCACGGCCTGCCGCGCGGCCGATCCGGCACGACGAGCTCGAGCTCGGTCGAGAGCCTCACCCCGCCGGACACCGGGATGCTCGCGATGAATCGCGCGCCCGACCAGCGCGCCGCACCCACCTCCACGCGACGTCCCTCGACGCCGAGCGTGCCGATCCACTCGTCGTCGAGCGCAAGCGTCGCGCGTCCCAGCCCCTGGCCGCCGACGTCCGACGCTTGTACCTGCGCGCTGCCGGTCCCGAGGAGCTCGAGGCGCGGATAGGCGCGCCATCTCGCGCTGGCTCCGATGTTCGTCGACGCGAAGTCGCCGAGCACGGAGAACAACGACGTGCTGGGAAGCATCCGGCCGGGCGACCGATACGTCGTGAAGAGCTCGCCGCGGACGTCCGCGTCGTGCGCGGCGAGCGATGCGAGGACGTCGGTCGGGCCCGGCGATGCGAGGTCGAAGGCAGCGCGGCCGGCTCCGCTGAGCCACGGGCGAGGCGTGAACGCGACGTCGGCGCCGACCTCCTCATCCGCGCGACGACCGTCGCTCCTCCGCTGCAAGTACGAAGCGCCCACGCTGAAGGCGTCGCCGACCGATTGCCCGAGACGCCCGCCGGCGGCCCAGTCGAACGTCGCGTAGTCGAAGCGTCGCGCGACCGGAAATCCGCCGAAGGCCTCGACCGTCGTGCCGCCGAACATGCGTACCATGCCACGCGCGCCGTCGACGTGGACGGGACGAACGGCGCCCATCGAGACGAGCAGCCGGCCTGCACGCATCTCCGAGCCGGTGCTCACGTCACGAAGTCGCACCGAGAGCGTGAGCACGTCGCCGATCGGTCCGGGCGCGTCGCTCATCCCGAGCCACGTCACCGTCTCGGCATCCACGCCGGGCCTCAGGCGATCCTCGCCGTGGAGCACCACGAGGCCGACGGGCGAGCGCGTCTCGGCGTAGGCGTCACCGCGCAGGCGAAGCGGCTCGGCCACCGCGGTCCTGGAGACCGTCACGATGGGGGCGACGATCGGAGCGAGCGCGACGATCGCCGCCCGCGCGCCCTTGGCCGCGGCCGCAATCTTGCTGCGGGGAGCAGCGAATGTCATCGGGACACGGGTTGGGCGCAATGGAATGGGCGTCGGTGACGAGCGCGGCGATCGCCGCGGCGATCCTCGTCGTGCACCTACTGCGCCGCCGTTCGGTGACCGGGACGAGCAAGGTCTGGCTGCTCATGGGGCTTGGTGTCTTCCCGATCCTCACGGCAGGCACGGCGAACATCGCCGGCTTCGAGGCGACGCAGTCGCGCAAGTTCTGCGGCTCGTGCCACGTGATGATCCCGCACGCCGAGGACTCGGGCGATCCGAAGAGCCTCTCGCTCGCCGCGACGCACGCTCGTAACGAGTACTTCGGCGAGAAGAATTGTTACACGTGCCACAAGGACTACGGGATGTACGGCTACGTCCTCACCAAGCTGGGTGGGATGCGGCACGTCTACCTCTACGTGACCGAGTATCGAACGATGCCTCTCGAGGAATCGAAGCACGCGATACGCATCTTGAAGCCCCTCCCGAACGCCAACTGCATGCATTGCCACACGACGAACGCCCCCGACTGGCTGCGCGTGCCCGACCATGCGTCCTCGCTCGCCTCGGTGCGCGACGGGAAGCTGTCGTGTGCGAGCGCCGGTTGCCACGGATTCGCACATCCGATGACGAAGCTCGGCAAAGAGCTCGCCTCCGATGGGAGGATCAGCCGGTGAAGCTTCGTCTGCCACCGAGCGAGCGCCTCCTTCGCATCGCATGCGTGCTCGCGCTTGCGGCGCTGCCGCTGATGGTCTGGTCGTTGTTCGATCCGACGGTGTGGCCGGTGCTCATCGCGCTCTCGGTCGGGCAAGGGCTCGGCACGCTGTCGTTCGTCCTGTTCCTCGTCGCCGTGGGCCGCGATCTCCACGTGCAGCGCAAGCTCGCGACGCGTATCCGGCCGCTCGACTGACGTCGTGGCGCGCACGGGGTGCGCGGCCGTGCAGAATCTGCGTGCGTCCTCCATTCGTGTTTGCGCCCGTTGTGTTTGCGTCGAGGAGCCCTACGGTGATGTCGATGCTTCGCGACTTCATCATCACTCATCGCGAAGAGATCCTCGCGCGAGCGCGAGAGCGCGTGTCCGCACGCAACCTCCCGGCGGCGACGGAGAGCGAGCTAGGCACGGGACTTCCGGCCTTCCTCGACCAGCTCGCCGAGGTACTGCGGAAGGCCACTGCGCACGAGATCGTCGACCACGCCGATCTTCGGGCGACGGCGGGCGAGCACGGCCAGCAGCTGTTCTGCCAGGGGCTCACGGTCGCGCAGGTCGTTCACGCCTATGGCGATCTCTGCCAGGTGATCACGGGCGTGGCGGTCGAGGAGAAAGCCTCGTTGAGCGCCGACCAGTTCCAGACGCTGAACCTCTGCCTCGACGATGCCATCGCCGGCGCCGTGACGGCCTACGAGCGCCGGCGCGAGCGCGCGCTCGCCGACGAGGGAACCGAACGGCTCGGCATGCTCGCGCACGAGATGCGCGACGTCCTCAACGGGGCGCTCCTATCGTTCCGGAGCATCAAGGCCGGCGTGGTCGCTGCCGGCGGTAGCACCGGTGGTGTCCACCAGCGCAGCTTGCTGCGGATGCAGCAGCTCATCGATCGTTCGCTGGCCGACGTCCGGCTCGATGCCGGGATGCAGAACCTCGAGCGAGTCGCCGTGCGCGACGTCATGAGCGAGGTCGAGATCGGCGCCTCCCTCCAGGCCGAAACGCGGGGGCTCTCCTTCACGGTGACGTCGGTCGACCCGAGCGTCATCGTGACGGCGGATCGGCAGATCCTCACTGCAGCGATCTCGAACTTGCTACACAACGCCTTCAAGTTCACGCGACCGGGGACGAAGGTGACCCTGAAAGCGAGGACCACGTCGAGCCGGGTCCTCATCGACGTCGCCGACGAGTGTGGCGGGCTGCCGGCGGACGCGGCCAACCTGCTGCGACCCTTCAATCAACAAGGCGCCGATCGAACGGGTCTCGGCCTGGGCCTCGCGATCTGCTCGAAGGCGATGAAGGCCATCGGCGGCGAGCTTCGGATCGAGGACCTCCCGGGCAAGGGTTGCATCTTCACGATCGATCTCCCGAAGTAGCCTCGAGCCCCGCACGTTCGGTGCGCCGACTCGCCGTGCAGATCTTGCGCTCTGCTGCATACGGTGCGCGTCATGATCACGGCCAATCGCCTGCGACAACCACGCGGCGCGCCGCAGACGTCGAATGACGAAGACGCGCGTTGTGTTCGCTCGCACGAGGCCTAGCGTCACCGTATGTGTCGTGTGAATAAACGGTGGCCGATCGTCGGTCTCCTCGTGAGCGCCGGCCTGCTGACGGGCATTGCGTGCTCGTTTCCGGACGTCACGTTCGGAGTCCAAGACACGACCACCACCGATACCGACACGAACGGTGACGCAAGCGGCGGCGCCGGCGACGGCGCTGGCGACGCTCTCTACCTCCTGGACGCGAGAACAGACGCCGGCGCGGGCGACGCGAACGCGAGAGACGCGGCGGAGATATGTCCGTCCATCTGCGCCGACGCCGGAGTCGGCACGTGCAACGCCGCCGGCTCATGCGCTGTCGTGTGCACGGCCGCCGGTACGTGCACGGGGCCCATCGTCTGTCCTTCCGGCATCCCGTGCACGGTGACGTGCACGGGAGCGGGCTCGTGCACATCGACGATCGACTGCAGCGCGGCGAGCGCGTGCGTCATCAACTGCGACGGCGCGGGTTCCTGCGTGAAGCGGATCGGGTGCGGCGGGAGCAAGTGCAAGCTCGGGTGCAACGTGGCGGACACGTGCACCGGGCCGATCACGTGCGACGCCTCGACGTGCGAGCTCCGTTGTCCGGGGGCGGACTCGTGCACACAGCCCGTCGCGTGCACGGGCGACACGTGTACCGTCGAGTGCTCCGGTCCCCGCGCGTGCAAGGCCGACGTGACGAGCAAGGCGACCTTCACGACCGTGGTCTGCACCGGCGTGAGCACGTGCGCGCGCGTGAGCTGCGCGGGCAGCGCATGCGGCGTCACGTGCACGGGAGCACCGAGCTGCACGGGAGGCGTCTGCTGCGACGCGGGCACCTGCCTGGGTATGCCGCCGGCGTGTCAGTGACGATCGCTCCCAGCCAGCGCCGTGAAGATCTTGCGCTCTGCTGCACGCGGTGCCTCGAGCCGGCGCCGAGCTCCGTCTAGGACGCCGTCGCCGGTCCGAGCAGGGCGACCAGCGCGTCCACGTCCAACGGCTTCGTGAGCCACGTCGCGTCGCCGCGCAGCGACTCTGCCGGAGCGTTGTGGCCGGTCGCGATGATGCAGCGCAGACCGCTCTGCACCAGCCGCGCAGCGATGACGAGGTCGGTGCCGTTCATGCCCGGCATGCTCTGGTCGGTCATCATGACGTCGTACGACGTGGTCCTGAGCCGCGCGAGCGCGAGCTCGGCGTTGGCGCACCCATCCACGGCGTAGCCTTCGCGGCGGAGCATGCCGGCGAGCATGCTGCACGAGTCCTCTTCGTCGTCGACCAGCAGAATGTTCATGCGCGGTACCCACCCTACGCCGTTCCTCTGCACGCACGAAGCTGGCCGTGGTCGTGGAGAGCGCGGCCATGGAGCTCACGTCGGCGGCATCGATGTTGCTCGAGAGGCGATCCATGAAAGCACTCGTTTACGGCGGACCGGGCAAGCGTGCGTTGGAAGACAAGCCGAAGCCCACCATTCAGAAGACGACGGACGCCATCGTGAAGATCACGAAGACGACGATCTGCGGAACGGATCTGCACATCCTGAAGGGCGACGTGCCAACGGTCACCAAAGGCCGCATCCTCGGACACGAAGGTGTCGGCATCGTCGAGCAGGTCGGCGAGGGAGTGTCGAGCTTCAAGGCGGGTGATCGCGTGATCATCTCGTGCATCAGCTCGTGCGGAAAATGCGCGAACTGCAAGAAGGCCATGTACTCGCACTGCGAGAACGGCGGCGGTTGGATCCTCGGCAACCAGATCGACGGGACGCAAGCCGAGTACGTACGCATCCCCTTCGCAGACAACAGTCTCCACGCCGTCCCCCAGGGGGCCGACGAAGAGGCGCTCGTCATGCTGAGCGACATCTTGCCGACGGGCTTCGAGTGCGGCGTCCTCAACGGGGCCGTGAAGCCCGGTGATACCGTCGCCATCATCGGCTCGGGGCCGATCGGCCTGGCGGCGCTACTGACGGCGCGCTTCTACTCGCCGGCCGAGATCATCATGGTCGACACCGACGAGAACCGGCTCGAGACGGCGAAGAAGCTCGGCGCGACGACGACCATCAACAACGCGGACGGCGAAGCGGCCAAGAAGGTGATGGCGCTCACGGGCGACCGAGGCGTGGACGTCGCGATCGAAGCCATCGGGATCCCGGCGACCTTCGACATCTGTCAGAGCATCGTGACGGCAGGCGGCCACATCGCGAACATCGGCGTGCACGGCAAGCCCGTCACGCTGAACCTGGACAAGCTCTGGTCGCACAACGTGACGTTGACGACCCGTCTCGTCGACAGCACCACGATCCCGCTCCTCTTGAAGACCGTCCTCTCCGGGAAGGTCGAGCCGAAGAAGCTGATCACCCACCGCTTCACGCTCGCCGAGACGATGAAGGCCTACGACACGTTCGGCGACGCGATGAAGCAACGGGCGCTCAAGGTGATCATCGCGAATTGAACGGCCGTTCGTGGTTTTCGCTCGGGTCGTCGAAAAACAGCTCGACGGTCAGCGCGCCGATCTCTTCGCCGAGCATCTCGTCGCGGGCGATCTCGCCCATTCCGTCGGCCGCGGTCGCGGCTGCAATGAACTCCTCCCCGAGCGCCTCCACGTCGCCGTCCTTCGCAGGGACGAAGCCGTGGCGATAATCGGGAAGGAAGGCGTCGCCGCCGTCGATCTCGGTGTCGCGTAGGTGGGCGGCGAGCGCGCGGAGCTTGGCAACGTTTTGCGTGTACATCTTCTTGCCTTTCTTTCTGCAGATCTCGGCGTCGAGACGTGCAAGCGCATTGCCACGCTGCGCCCCCGGAAGACCGTGCCGGGAGCAGTCCGAGCCGGCACGGCCTGCGTCTCCGCGCAGCCCTTGCGTCAGCGGGGGTGACCCCGGAGGGAGCGTGAGGGGTGACGTGCGACGGCAAGCTCGGCTAGACGGCGGGCTCGGCAGCCTCTCGTCGCGCCGCCGAAATCCACCCCAGGCCGTCGACGTCCCGGAAGACGCCGATCGGTACGCCCCTCTTCGAGACGACCGTCGCCTCGCGCAGGTGATTCGCCGCGAGCACAACCAACGCGACGCGCACCGGCGTGCGCTCGCCGACGGAGATGCTCGACGTCATCGCGGCGCTCACGGCGCCCTCGCGCGTCGAACGCGCCCGACCCACGAAGGGGGCGTCGTGGACGAGACCGACCATGACGTGGTGCTCGTCCACGATCGCAACGGAGCGCCGATCGTCGTGGCGCAGTATGTCGAGCGCTCTACCGAGAGGCGCGGACTCGGCCACGACCACCGTCCCGCGGCGGAGCACGCTGCCGACCTCGGTGAGAGCGCCGCTCGGATCTCGGCCCGCGGGAAGAGGCGTCCGGATGGTGCAATCGACCGAAGGCGCCGTTCCCTCCTGGATGCCGTCGCAGTGCACGCACCGACAACACTCTTCGACACGCACCGACTGGCTCTGCAGCTGGCAGAACACGACGTGGTCGGTCGCGATCGCTCCATCGGAGCCGACCACGTCGAGGCGCAAGATCGGGTGTCTCACGCGCGCATACGTCACGACGTCGGAGCTCATCATCGTCTCGGCGGTGCAAGCCGATGTCCAACGCGAGAGCGCACGATGCGCCGATGCGGACCGTTGCGACCCGCGCATCGCTTGCCACGAGGTGCAAGCGATGCGTTTGCTACTCGCTCGGCGGGAAGCTGTCGAAGCGCTCCATCGTCGCCACCGCGGCGGCATGATCCGCGTGCGACGGCTCCGGCTGCGGCCCGAGTGACTTCAGCACCTCGTCGGCCAGACCGATCGCCTTGCGGGCTCCGTCGGGGCCACTTGCTCCCGACATCGCGACTCCGACGAGGGCTTGGCCGATGAGGTACTCGCGCAGGGAGAGGTTGTGCATCTGCGCCCAAGAAAATCCTCGGGACCTCATGCTGTCAACGTCGGCTGTTTGTCGCAGCGCCTCGCGCTCGAGCGTAAGCCCTCCTGGTGAGACCGACCGCTCACGGTTTCCACGGCTGGTCGGGATCCGACGGATGCCGCTCGGCTCGTGCTCAGTGAGAATTCCCGCGCTGCTCCGCGAGCGCATCGACGAAGGCCTTGGCGAACGCCTTCGTCGACTGCGGGTCCTGTCCCGTGAGGAGCTCTCGGTCACGGACGACATGGCTCGTGAACGGAATCAGGCTCTGCGAGTACCTGGCGCCACTGCCTTGAAGCTCGGCCTGGAGGTGCAGCTTCGGCATCCCGCCGACATAGTGAAAGACGACGCCCAGATTTTCTTCGACGGCGGAGTAGCCGGTCAGCTTGTAACCCGCGTAGATCCAGGGCTGGCCGTCGGTCGTCGGGGAGAGGAGGCCGCTCGTTCCGTGACAGATGGCTCCGGTGAGCTTCCCTCGGGCGTGCTGCGCGCGAAGCACGCGCGCGAGGTCTCGGCTCTCGTGCAGATCGTTCATGGGCGCATGACCGCCGGGGAGGAACACCGCGTCGTAGGTCCGAACGTCGGCGTCGCTGACGTCCTCGAGGCGCTTCGGGTGCTGAAATCGGGGCTCTGCGAAAAGCGCCTTCGCCCTTTGATACTCGGCCTCGTCGTCGAACCACTTTGCCTTGTCGCTCACGTCGTCGAGCGTCGGCGACATGCCGCCGGGGCTGACTGCGGTGATCTCGGCGCCGGCCTCGAGCATCTTGGCGACGGGCACGGCGACCTCGGCGAGGTAAACCCCGGCCGGCGTCGTCCCGCCGCGTGCGAGCTCTACCGAGCTCGCGGACGACATCACGACGAGGATGCGAGGCTTCGCGTTCGTGATCGCCTCGTCACTGGAGCTCGCGTCGTCCTGGTCGTCGGCGCTTGCCGCGCAACCGACCATCAGGGAGAGCAAGAGACCCCAAACGGGTTTGTGCCACATGGTCCCAGGCTTACGCACAAGGTGTGCCTTGTGTAACTGCCTGAAAATACGCGCCTGAGCGCCACCGAGAGCCAGAGCTGACGATGTCCGCGCACGGCTGATCCACCATCGGGCGCATCTTCGAAGAGCATGTCGAGAACGGAGCGGCCGCTCCGACTCAGGGCAAACGCGCCGACGACGGCGCCCATGACCCGGAGAACCGCCATGACCATCGACACCGTGCAGCCTTCCGTCCTTCCCGCCCTGACGTCGACGCGCCCCGCGCGGCGCGTGCTTCGGAGCATCGGCGCAGTCGCAGCCGGCTTCGTGGCGATCTTCGCGGTGACGACGGCGACCGACCTGGTGTTCCACGCTGCGGGCGTATTCCCCCCGCTCGGCGCTCCGCCGATGTCGAGCGCGCTGTTCGCGATCGCGTTCGCGTACCGCTTCGTCTTCGACGTCGGGGGCTCCTATCTGACGGCGCGCCTCGCGCCCCGCGAGCCCATGCGGCATGCGCTGGTGCTCGGATCCATCGGCCTCGTCCTGAGCGTCGCGGGGGCGATCGCGATGTGGGACGCGGGGCCGGCCTGGTATTCGCTGGGCGTCGCGGCGAGCGCGCTTCCGTGCGCGTGGTTGGGCGGTCGAACGGCCAGCCGGTCGTCTCGACCTTGCCGCTGAGACCGGCGAGGAGCGCGAAGGAGCGCGCGAGTCGGAGTGTCGTGACCGCGCGGAGCTGCGAGACGAGCTGGACGCGATCGGCGTTGCCGTCGGGCATCCAGTAAGCGATCGCGTCGACGTCGAAGGCCACGCTCGAGCGATCGACGACGCGCACGCCGATGCCGAGCGCGACCAGCGGACGCGGTGACTCTCCGTAGAGACGAACGCCACCGCCGTACACGTTGTGCACGTACTTGCCGCCGTGCACGACGCCCGACCTCGTGAGCCCCATGTCGTGCCATGCGTCGACGTTCGTGCGCCCCTCCGTCACGATGCTGACGAGCCCCACCGGCGCGTCGGATTCGCGCGCCAGGTTGACGAGCCCCAGCTGCGCGCCGTGCGCCGTGCCGGTCGCGACGTTCAGGACCCCGAGCTGCGCCCCGTTCACGCCGCCGGCCACGTTCGCGGCAGCGATCTGCGCCCCGTTCATGCGATCGCCGACGTAATTGAAGCCGGAGAGCACCAGTCCGGATGCTCTCCCCTCGTAGACGTTCGCGGCGCCTGCCGATCGACGCGACGCACGATCCGATCACGTTCGACACCATCGATCAGTCCAGCCCGGAAGGGGTCTCGCGCCCGTACGCCGAGTACTGCTTCGCGGCATTCGTGCTGCACATCCGCGCGGCGACAGGCGTGCCGTTCGCGGTGCAGCGGCTCGAGCTCACGCACCGGCGTCCGAACGACACGGCGGAGCACGAGCGCATCTTCGGCTGCCCGATCGAGTTCGAGGCCGCTCGTACACGCATGTACATTGCACGCTCCTCCTGGGATGTCGTTGCAGCGTGCGCGGGCTCATCGCCAGCTCCGCGGAGACGCCCTCGAGCGAGGAGTCGCCGCCGCGTGGCCGCTCGCTGATCACGCGGCGCGTCCGCTCGACGAGATCGGGCCCCTTGGGCAGCTTGTCGAGCAGGAGATCGGCATGCTGCGCCAGCACTTCGAGGACGCCCACGTGAGCGCCCGTCGCCGGGAGCTCCCAGGAGGAGCGTGCAATGTACATGCGTGTAC
>JAQBQJ010000184.1 GCA_028287065.1 Labilithrix sp.
TGACCGCGTCGACGCCCGCGCCCGCGCCGGCCGTCCCGAACCCGAGCACCGCCCCGAGCGCAGCGCCCAGCCCGAGCGCGATGAACGCCGATCAAGAAGCCGCAGTCGCGAGCGTACGCGCGAGCGCGCGCGAGAAGGCGAACGCCAACGCGCGCGCGAACGCGCGTCGTACCGGAAGCGGACGACCGAGCGCGCTCACGCCGCCGCCGATCCCGGTGAACGCGCCGGAGACCGCGCCGCCGCCGACGGACGTCGACGACGCGCCGACGCCCGTTCCCACGCCCGTGACCTCGGTGCCCGGCGAAGTCGAAGAAGCGCCGACGTACGCGGACACGCGATCGTCTCCACCGATCGCCGCCTCGCCGATCGAAGCGTCGCCTGTCGCCGCCGTTCCGCGCGTCGTCGCGCGCGCGCCTCGCATGGACACCCCTGCGCCCATACAAGCGCCTCCCGATCGCGCCGAGCTGCTCGCGCGCCTGCGTGAACGCGCAGGAAATCTGCCGCCCGAACGCGTGCAGGAGATCCTCGCCGCGCGTCGTTGACGGGCGACCCCAGGCGACGCTTCGGCACCTCGCGGCACCCGCTCGCACACGACCGCGCGCGCCCCGTTCGACTCGTCGTTCTTCTCGCGTGCTCGGTGGAGACGAGGAGGATACGCTTGCACGGGGATGGATCCGGCTCAGCTCCAACCTGGTCACCGACTCGACCGGTACGAGTTGCTGTGTCCGCTGGCGTACGGCGGCATGGCCTCGGTGTGGCTCGCCCGATTCGGCGGCCGGCGGGGATTCGAGCGCCTCGTCGTCGTGAAGATGATCCTGCCGCAGTTCTCGCAGGACCCTCGCTTCCAGGAGATGTTCGTCGACGAGGCGCGCATCGCGTCGCGCATCGAGCACGCGAACGTCGCGCGCATCCTCGACGTCGGCGAGCAGGAGGAGAGCACCTTCATCGTCATGGAGTGGGTCGACGGCGACTCGCTCTCGAAGGTCGTGCGCGCGGCCGAGCAGCGCAAACAGCGGATTCCCGCCGGCGTCGCGCTGAGGGTCTGCGCCGATGCGGCGGCCGGTCTGCACGCAGCGCACGCGCTGAAGGAGCGCGACGGCACGCACCTCGGCGTCGTCCATCGCGACGTCTCTCCACAGAACATCCTCATCTCGAATGCCGGCTCGACGGTCCTCATCGACTTCGGCGTCGCGAAGGCCCGTGACCGCGTCTCGCAGGACACGAGCGCGGGTCAGCTGAAGGGCAAGATCCGGTACATGGCGCCGGAGCAGGCGCTCGGCCGATCGATCGATCATCGCGCGGACGTGTGGGCGCTCGGCGCGATCCTCTACGAGCTGTTCGCAGGGGTTCCGCCCTACGACGGCCCGAACGAGGTCGCGATGCTGCACAAGCTCACGAGCGGCGCGCTTCCGCCGCCTCTTCCGTCGAACGTGCCCGCGCCGGTCCGCGCCGTCGTCGATCGCGCCCTCGGCTACGACGCCGAGGATCGCTACTCGACGGCGCTCGAGCTGAACCTCGCCCTCGAGTCGTGCATGATCGAGATCGGCGAGCCCACGACCGTAGCCGTCGTCTCGCACTACACCGGGGGCCTCCTCGCCGACCGCAAGGCCGCACGCAAGCGCGCGGTCGACACCGCGCTCGCCGCAGCGCACGCACGCGACGCCGACCGCGCCTCCAGCATGCCGATGTCCGTGTCCACGCCCGGCGTGCCGATCCCGTACGCGCCGCATCCCGCGCACTCGAGCACCGCGAGGCTGAATCCGCCGATCCCGATCGCGCCGCCGTCGACCGGCGAGCTCATCTCGTCGCCGAGCAACGCGCACGGCGTCTCCGGGATCTCCGAGGTCCCGAGCGCCGCGAGCAACGCGACGATGGGCCTCGCCGCGATGGAGTATCCGCCGGGCGTCGTCGATGATCCGGCGCGTCGCCGTCGCTACCTGATCGCCGCAGCGCTCGGCGTGTCGGTGGCGGCGGGCGTCGTCGGCGCCGTGCTGATCATCAGCACGGCGATCCTGAAGCCCAGGGAGCCAAGGGCCTCCGGCGTGAACGGCTCGAACACGACGACCGCTCCGCTCGAGCCGACGGATCCGGCGACGATCGGCAACACCGCTGCCACGACGACCGCGACCGCCGATCCGCCGGCACCCTCGGCGACCGCGACGGCGACGGCCGCCGCGGCCGCGACGACGCCCGAGCGGCCGACCGCCGAGCGCGCGCCCACGCCTCCTCCGACGTTCGTGGCAACCCCGGCTCCGCTTCCTCCGCCGGCTTCGCAGGCGACGCATCGTCCGCCCGCTACCGTCGATCGCACGCCGGTCGCGCCGCCGAAGCCGCCGCCCGTCAAACCGCCCCCCCCTGTATCCACGGGAAAGTCGCCCGATCGCGGCTTCTGAGATCGCCATGCACCTCCGTCGCCGTCTGATCACGATCACGTTCGTCGCGTCCGCGCTCGTCGCGGGCACGACGTCCCTCGCCTGGGCGGACCCGAGCCTCTCCGACCGCGAGACCGCGCGCAGCCTGATGGATGACGGCGACGCGAAGCGCGACAAGGGCGACTTCAAGGCCGCGCTCAAGAGCTACGAGGCCGCCGACGCGATCATGCACGTGCCCACGACCGGCCTCGAGGTCGCGCGCGCGCAAGCGCAGCTCGGCCTGCTGCTCGAGGCGCGTGAGACGCTCGGTCGCGTGGTTCGTCTTCCGCCGAAGCCCGGCGAGCCCGCGCCGTTCAGCGCCGCGCGAAAGACCGCCGAGGCGCTGAGCGCGGAGCTCGGCGCCCGCATCCCGTCGATCACCGTGCTCGCGACGAACGGCGAGCCGGGGCAGACCACGGTGATCGTCTTCGACGGAGAGATCGTTCCGCCCGCCGCATCGCAGGCGCCGCGCAAGGTGAACCCGGGACGGCACTCGATCGTCGCGCGGTC
The DNA here is from genome assembly GCA_028287065.1 of Labilithrix sp. Classification (GTDB taxonomy): domain Bacteria; phylum Myxococcota_A; class Polyangia; order Polyangiales; family Polyangiaceae; genus Labilithrix. Next base: position 2,922 of record JAQBQJ010000184.1, read on the forward strand.
GGGAGCGATGGAGAAGAAGCAGGACGTCGAGGTCGCCGAGCGCGAGTCGAAGACCGTCACGTTCGATCTGAAGCCGGCGCCGGCACCGGTCGCGCACGTCGACGAGCCCGCCGCGAGCTCGAGCGGTCCTTCGTCATTGCCGAAGGTGCTGATCTACGGAGGCTTCGGCCTCGGCGTGGTGGGCATCGGCGTCGGAGCCGTCACCGGCCTGATGAGCATCTCGAAGGTGAACGACGTGAAGCAGAATTGTCCGAACGACGTGTGCCCGCTGGACCGCCAGAGCGACATCGACTCGGCGAAGTCACTGGGCACGATCTCGACGATCGCGTTCATCGCGGGCGGCGTCGGCGTCGGCGCGGGCATCATCGGGCTGGTGCTGCAGGGCAAGCAATCGAGCGAAGCGCCACCCCCGGGGACGACCGCGAAGAACTTCCGGATCGCGCCAAGCGTCGGCCCCACGTGGGCAGGCGTGCACGGCACGTTCTGAGACTCGCGAAGTCCGAGAAAAGCGCGAAAGCGCGAAGATTTTTGGGGTGTGTTTGCGCTCGCGAACACACAAAACGAACCTTCGCGCTTTTCTCGGGCTTCTCGGATCAGGCGAATGCGTCCCTGAACGCAACCGCGAATTCCTTCGCCAGGCGTGCGTCGATCGCGCCGCCTGGGATGCCGCCTTCGCGCAATGCGCTGCCCACGACCACGCCGTCCGATGACGTGGCGAGCGCGGAGAGCGTTGCCAGCGTTGCGCCGCTCGCGACCAGAACCGGCTTGCCCGATGCACGCTTCACGGCTGCGAGCTTCTCGAGGTCGACGCCTTTTCCCGTGCCTTCGCCCGTCACGAGCACCACGTCCGCCATGCCGCGCTTCGTGAGGTCTTCGACCTCTTGCACGAGCGGCCGGGCCGCGCCGAGCGGCGACGAGTGCTTCACGTCGACGTCCGCCCAGATCGCCACGCTCTCCGCGAGCAGCGCGCGCCGCGATCGCAAGAGGCCCGCCGCATCGCCTTGCACGATGCCCTGATCGGTGACGCGTGCTCCCGTGAGCACGTTGATGCGCACGAAGCTCGCCTGCGTGCAGACGGCGATCGATAGCGCCGCTTCACCGTCGTTGCGCAGCACGTTGATGCCGAGCGACACACCCGGCGCCGCCGCGCGCACCGCCACCGCGCACGCGGTCATCGCGGCGATCGTCACGGCCGGGACCTTCGTCGCGAAGAACGGCGCGTCACCGAAGTTCTCCACGACGATCGCGTCGTATCCGGCGTCGGCGAGCACGCGCGCGTCGTTCGCCGCTTCGCGTGCGCACTCCTCGGCGGTGAGCGTGGACCGCGGGCTTCCCGGCAGCGCAGGTAGATGGATGACCCCGACGAGCATCGCCATGCCCGGGATCTACCATGCGGCGCTGCCGCCTACTTGAAGTTGAACCCCGGGCTGCCGGTGCTGCTGCCGCCGGCGCCGCCGCTTCCGAACCCGGGCACTGCGAGGCCGCCGCCCGCCGGCTGCGGATCGGGCTTCGCGAGCGTGCCGCCGATCTTGAGGCCGTAGTAGCCGTCCGACGTCTTGGATTTCGCCATGCGCGGATCCATCTCCAGCATCGGCTTGTCCTTGCCGCCGGGCGTGCCGAAGAGCATCTTCGTCTTCTCGTTCTTGTTGCGGTAGCCGTCGTTGATCTTGAACTTGAGGTTCACCTCGAGGTGCGCCTCGGTGGCGACCTCGCGGAGCTGCACGCGACCGTCGCCGTTCACGTCGACGTCACCGCCCGACGCGCCGACCTTCGTGATCTTGAGGATGCCGTCCTTCGCGTCGCCGTTGACCGTGAAGCTCCCGACCTTCAGGCGCGGGAGCGTGAACGGTCCGAGCGGCGTCTTGACCGTGAGCTCCTTCGCATTGCCCGCGAACATGTCGCGGATCTCGAGGTTCACGTTGCCGTTGCCCTTCGAGGCCTTGCCCTCGGGGAGCTGGAGCTTCACGTTGCCGAACAGCTTCCCTTCGAGCGGAAAGCCAGCGTTGGTCGCGATCGCGTCGATCTTGCTCATGTCGACGCCATCGAACGTGACGTCGACGTTCCGCTCCTTGCCGCTGTCCTCGAAGCTGCCCTTGATCGTGCCGTCGAAGGCGTCGATGCGGAAGCTCACGTCCTTGTTCCCGACGAGCAGCCCGAGCAGCGAGATGCGCGCGCGCGCCTCGTCGATCTTGATCTCCGCCGGAGGCTTGGTGGGATCCGCGGAAGGCGAGATGAGCCTCACGCCCTTGGCCTTCACGCCGGTGAGCCACGACGAATCGAGCTCTTCGATCTGGAGCTCGGTAGGCGCCGACGAATTCCGCTGCTGGGCATTGAACGTCGTGACGATTCGCTCTTTGAGCTTCTCGTACGGGAATGTCCACGACAGGAAGACGACGAGCGCGAAGAGATAGAAGAGCGGATAACCGACCTTCGGCGCGATCCGCTTGAGCCGCTCCTTCATCGCCTCGTTCACGGCTTCTTCTCCGGTGCGGGCGTGCTCGACGTGCTCGAGGGCGTGGGCTCCGATCGATCATAGGCGGAGACGCCGATCTCGACGTCGTAGGAGTCCGGCTCCCCTGCCCGCTTGCGGAGGTTCAAACGAGATACCGCGACGGGATATCCACTCTTCTCGATGGCCTCGAGGAACTTGGCAATCCCCGCCATTCCCGACTTCTTCAGGTGAATGACGGTATTGCGCTCGACATATCGCTTTCCGTGCGGGACGTCGGGCCGGTCGACGGAGTCGGTGACCTGCAGCTTCTGGGCGCTCGCGCTCTGCTCGAGGAAGCCCGCGAGCTGCGGCGCCTTCTTGCCGTAACGCTGCGCGATCGAGCTCTTTCGCTCCTGGCGCTCGCGGATCTGCGCGCGCGCGTTGTTGACGGCCGTGAGCGCGCCGCGCAGCTCGTCGTTCTCGCTGCGGCGACTCGAGACGAGCGTCTGCAGTCCGATCGGGACGGCCAGGAGCAACATCACGCCGACGACGATGACGGCGATGCTCGCCATCCGCTGCTCGCGCGGGTTCAGGCCCCATCGTTCGAAGATCGGGATCACCATCACTTACCTCCCGTGGTGGCCGGCGCGCTCGCCGACGAGGATCCTGCGGTCGCCGCGGACTTCTTGGCCCCGCCCTTCACGTCCTCGGGACATTTGATGTCGAGCTCGAGCACGTACTTCTGCGCGCTTCCGCCGACCTGCGCCGTCGTGCGCGTGATCTTCGGATCGGAGAAGCAGCGCTCGCTCTCGAGCGATGTCTTGATGGCCTGCGCATCCGGGATGCTGCCGACGATTCCGTGGACGATGACGTGCTGCTTCTGGATGTCGAGCTCCTCGACGTCGTGGGTCATCGACGGCGGAATCAGCTCGGAGAGCTTCACCATGACGTCGAACGAGTCGGCGTGCGGCAGCGGGTCCTCGTCCGCGAGGGTGGTCTGCGCGGAGAGCAGCTCGTTGGCGCGGGCTGCGCTCGAGGTCTCTTCGTTCAGGACCTCCTTCGTGACGAGCGAGAGCGCCTTCTCGAGGACGGTCTTCTCCTTCGATTTCGCATAGAGCTGCGCCCACGCGGAGAAGAGGAAGCTCACGAGGATCACCGCCGCGAGCCCCGCGAGGAGCGGCACCTTCTCCTTCACCCAGGCGAAGCCGCGCTCGAAGGCGAGCGGCCCCTTTCGCAGGTTCAGTCCGGACGACCGAGGGCCGAGACCGAGCGCGAGCCCGATCGCCTTCGCGAAGCGGGCCAGTGCGGCGTTGTGCTCGGGCGCCACGTTCGTCATCTCGAGCGCCGGGACGGGCAGCACCTCGACGGGCAGCTCGAGGGCGCTCGAGAGGAAGGCCTCGGCACCGGACACATAGGCGCCGCCGCCGCAGAGAAGCAGGCGCGTGGGCGGCTCGCCGCCGAGCGAGCGATGCGCGGCGATGGTCGTGCGGAGCTCGCGCGCGAGCTTCGCCGCGGTGCCCGGCAGGCCCTTCGTGCCGAGCGCCACGGTGCGCGCGAAGAGCGGCTCGCCGCCCTTCAACACGATGACGTCGCTCGACACGGTGCCGAGGTCGACGACCGCCACGACGCCTTCGCCGAGGGCAGGCACGAACGGGAGGAGGTTCGCGATCGGGAACGCGCCGATGCCGACGCGCTCCGGCTCCGCCGCGAGCGCACCCTTGACGAGATCGATGCGCGCGGCGACGTCCGCCGTCTTCGCGACGCCGACGAGGACCGCGAGCTCTTCGCCCTTCGTCTCGCGCAGCCCAGGGAGGACGCGATAATCGTAGACCGCCTCTTCGATGTCGAAGGGCAGCGCCGATTCGAGCTCGAACGGGAGGACCTCGGCGATCTGCTTGTGGGCGGACGCCGGCAGGCCGAGGACCTTCACGGTGCCGCGCTGGCCCTCGAGCGAGATCGCGATCGCGTCGCCGATTCCGCCGTGCTCGCCCATGACGGTGCGTGCAGCCAGCGAGAGCGCCTCGACGACGCCTCCGGCCTGCGCGACCTCGACGCTCGCGAGCCCCACGAGCTGGACCTTGCGGTACGTGGAGCGGATCGCCGCGACCTTCACGGCCGTCGTTCCGATGTCGATGCCCAACCAGGTGCTCATGTCGATCCTTCTCTATTGCACGCGGTAGTAGACGACGGTTCCGCCCGTGCTGGGCGCATTGGCGGCGGCGAGCGCGGCGGCGCTCGACGTCGCGGCGGTGGCGGCGGCGGTGGTCGCGGGGGTGGGCGTAGGCGTGGCGCCCCCTGCTAGTGGGTTCGTCGGCGGCGCAGGTTGCGAGAGATTGGGGGCGTTGCGAAAATCGACGACCGCGTGCAGCTTCACGCGGGTTTCCCGGCGGTAACCCTTCTTCACGCCGACCGCGTAGATCGAGAACATCTTGCTCTCGGTGGTGATGCTCTTCTGGAACTCGGTCTGCGACTTGAAGACGACCGGCTTCATGCCGATCGACGCGAGCAGCGGCCCGAGCTGCCCTTTGCCGCTCAGCGCGTTGACGAAGTCGCGCGTGTTGCCGAACATCGGAGCCCCCATGGTTACTCCGCGCGCCATGGTCACGCCGGTCAGAAACAGCGCAGCCTGATCGGCATTCGTGCAGATGTCGGCGGTCGGCGCGCCGGCGCACACGACGCCGAGCAGCGTCTGCGCGTTCGCGGTGTTCACGTTCACGGCGCCCGTCCCCCACACGGTGACGACGCGCTTCTTCGGGTTCGTCGGATCGGGATCGATGAACGTGGCCCAGAAGTCCTCGCTCACGCCGCGCACCATGTGGAGCTCGTCGAGCGAGTCGTAGGGCGCGTTCTTGCGGCGATAGGCCTTCGGGAGGAGCTGGTACCACGCATCCTCGACGCCGGCGTTCTGCGCGGCGGAGAGCTGGCTCAGATCGCAGTTGAAGGCCTGCTCGTCGACGTCGGCCCAGTCGATGATCGCCTGGCATGTCGAGACGCGATCGTGGAACTGCCCCGCGCCGTCCTTCTGCTCGAAGATGGGCGAGTACTGCGGCGGCCCGATCAGCGACATGATCTCCTGGGCGAGACGGATGTGCGCGATGTCGTTCGCGGCGCCGAGGTTCACGTTGATCTTCGAGTCCTCGTCGACGATGACGAGCTCGTACTTGCCGCCCTTCATGCCGAGGTTCTTGCCCTGCGACAGGTCGAGCCCGACGGTCGAGGCGAAGTCCTTCCCTGCCTCCTCGTCGTTGAAGACGCCGAGCAGACGATCCGAGAACTCCCATACGGGGAGCTGCGGAGGCGTCCTCTTCATCAGCTGGAACATCGGCGCGATGGCCTTGCGCATCGACGGCTCGCTCGCGATGAGGAGCCGCGAGAGGTTCACGGCGCTCTTCGCCATGTACTCGGCCTGCAGGCCGTCGCGTTGCGCCGTCGCCGCCGCGAGCTCGGCGCTCGTCTCGTCCTGGAACTCCGCGAGCATGACGGTCAGGATCGCGATCGCGCCCATGACCATGACGAGCGCGATACCCGCCTCCTTCTTCCGCTTCTTCGCGCGGCTACGCGCGCGCGCTGCGGGTGTGCTGTTGCGCTCAGCTCGCTTCGACAGCTTCTTCATCGCGGGATACCGAAGCTGAGGGGTTGCTGCATGGGGAGCATGAACTTGGTGACGAACCGGAACGGCGGGCTGTTCTTCACCGGCTTGAGGACGAGCGTGACCTTGACCTCGAGCGGCAGGCGGTTGAGCTGACCGGTGAGCTGCGTGGTGTCCCAGCTCTCGGTCCATAGTCCGGTCATCGGATCGAGGTAGCGGACATCGAAGAGCTCGATGTCCTCGGCGAGCACGTTCACGACCCCGCCCTTCTTGGGCTCGAAGTCCGGCGGCGACTGCTCGCGACGGACGAGGTCCATCTTGTCGTCGTGCTCCGGATCCTTGACGACGAAGTAACCGATCTCGGACTGATCCGATTCCTTCGCCTCTTTCTCGACGCGCACGTGCGCGAACGACGCGAAATCGAGGCGATCGAACGTCGAGCTGTTCGTGGCGATGAAGGCGGTCTGCCGCGTGACGAGCGCCACGCTCTGCGGGTTGTGCATCGAGAGGAACGCGCCCTGGATCTCGTGCGTGATGCGATCGACGGCGTCGCGCCCCTGCCGCGCGCGATCGACGCGCAGCGCCTCGCCCTTGCGCCCGCGCGAAAGCGAATCGAACGCCCCGTAAATGAGGAGCGAGATCATCGCGAGCACGCCGAGCGACACGAGCACCTCGAGGAGCGTCATGCCTCGTGACCGGCGACGCTTGGCCCGAGAAGTCCGAGAAAAGCGCGAAAGCGCGAAGAACTTTTGTCTGCCGATCGCCGGAATGCGGCGATCGGCAGACAAAATCATTTCTTCGCGCTTTCGCGCTTTTCTCGGACTTCTCGGGAAGCGGTTCATCGCGACCCCCCCGAAGTGCCCGCGCCCGTGCTGGGAGACGTGGCGCCGGTGCCGGTGCCCGTCGCCGGCGAGGCGCTGCCCGCCGTGCCGGGGGCGCCGAAGTCCATCACGCCGCCGTCGGGCAAGAGCGCGCTGCCTGCGAAGCCGCCGCGCTGCGGGTTCGTCACGTATTGCACGAGCGGCAGCTCGCGATCGTTCGGGCCCTCCTTCCACTTCACCGTGACGGTGACGCGGCGGATGCTCGCCTCGTACATCGGCTTGATCGCCGGATAGAGGATGCCCATGACCATCGAGAGCAGGCCCTGCGTGCCGGCGCCGCCGCCGATCTGCGATTGCAGCGACGACCCGATGCCCGCGAGCCCCGCGTCGACGTCGAGGTTGAGGCCGCCGCCGCTGCCCGCCGGATTCACGAGCCCCGGGAGGCCCGCCGTTCCCGCGGGATCCGAGCCCGGACCGACGAGCGCGCCGCCGTCGCCGAGCGAGTTGCCGCTCTGAAAATTCGGCATCTCGATCTTCTCGACGCGCGTGTCGCACGTGAAGACGTCGTTCTTCTCGTCCTCGCAGCACGGCACGTCGGGATCGATCGCGTCGAGCTCGGGATACCCGAACTTGAGCAGCCGCTCCTCGATCTCGCTCATCTTGCAGCGCCCGAGCGACACCGCCTGACCCATGTTCGCCGCGCTGCGGTTACTCGACGCGAGCCCGCCCTGCGCGGACAGGATCACGGTCAGCACGAGCCCCAGGATCGCGATCGCGACCATGACCTCGAGCAGCGAGAAGCCGCGCTGGAGCCGGATCGCCCTCATCAGAAGGCCCCCGGGTCTTCGCGATCGGACGACTCCTTGTCGTCGACCGGCTTCGCCATCGCCACGGCGCCGTCCTTCACGGTGACCTTCGCCGTGAGCGGCGCGACGAGGAGCGTGATCGCGTCCTTCTCGTCGTCGGACTCGCCGGCCTTGAGCTGGATCGATGCGCGCTCGGTCTGTCCGCCGGGCCAGAAGTACAGATACGCGCGCCCTTCCTTCCGCGGCTGATCGTCGTGCTGCGCCTGCACCTCGCGGAACTTGATGCCGCGCTCGAGCGCCTTGTGGCCTTTGCCCGGCGTGCTCGCGCCGACGCCCATCGCGTCGATCTC
>JAQBQJ010000209.1 GCA_028287065.1 Labilithrix sp.
GCCGGCGCCCGACGGCGAGCCGAGGAAGTAGACGCGACTGCCGCTCGCGACGATCTGCGTCGGCACGAAGCCGAGCCCGGAGATCGGGACCGACGCCGGCGCGGGGTTCTGAGGATCGTTCGCGGCGAACGCGACGACGCCGTTCGCGGTGCCGACGAACACGAACGGATAGACCGCGGCGAAGCAACGTCCGAGCGCTCCTCCGCAGCCGATCTGCGCGCCGACCGGGAACTGCGTCGCGCGGTACTTGTACGGCTTGGCGGCGCCGCACTTCATGCCGGCCATGTCGCATGCCGCCGAGTTGCAGGCCGGCTGGCGGCAGACCTGGAACACGCACGCCTTCCGCGGAACGTCACACTTCGCGGTGAGACATCCGGCGGTGCCCTTGCAGTCCTCGTCCTTCGTGCAGATGCCCGCCTCGGGCTGGATCGGAGGAAGCGCGCCGTCGCCGCCTTCCGGGACGGTCGTCTCGCTCCCGGTCAGAGCGTCGCTCGCCGAGGCTTCGGCCTGCTGACCGATGAGCGACTCGTCGAGACCGAGCGAGCAGCTCGCGAGCAGCACCGTGGCCGCACCGAGGATGCACGCCGCGCACGCCGTCCCGGCGATCGCCGCCTTCGTCATCGTCTTCTCGCGCCTCTTCATCAGAACTTCCCTGCCACGAACGCGCCGCCCGGCGTCGCGCCGACGTTGACGTGACCCTGGCCGCCTTCGTCGGGCCACACGACGAGCGCGATTCCGCCCGCCACCATGAGCGCGCCGGAGATCAGCGCCACGTTCGTCCATGCCTCGAGCGACGACGCATGATCGAAGGACTCGCGCGTGGGACCGGCGTCGTAGGCGGTCTTCGCGCTGTTGGCCTCGAGGCCGAGGATGATCCCGCTGCCGAGCGCGGCGATGCCGACACCCGCGACACCGACGCCGATCACGCGGCGCGTGATCCAGTACTGCATGCGCGGAGGCGGCGGCGGCGGCGCCTCGACGGGCAGCGGCTTCACCGGCTCGGGCTCCGGCTTCGCCACGACCTTCGGCTCGTCCTTCAGCTCGAGGGTCACGACCTTGCCCGCCTGCAGCGTGACGTCGCGTCGCTCGATCGGCTTGCCCGGCGCGCGGACGCTGAGGGCGTGCACGCCCGCTCCGGCATGAAGACGCGCCGGCGTGGGCACCTCGGTGAACGTGTCGAGCTGCACGCGCCAGCCCTCGGGCGCGGCGACGGCCACGGTCCCGAGCGTGGTCTCGAGCTGCGCGACGCGATCCTTCGCGAGGCCGTTCTGCTTCGGATCGAGCCCACCGACCTCGAGCGCGCGCGCGTACGCGTCGGCCGCGCGCTCCGGCTTCGACGCGAGGTCCCACGCGAGCCCCGCGGTGTAGAGCGCGACCGAGCTCGTTCGGAACGATGCGGCCGCTTCGAAGTGCAGGGCCGCCTCCTGGTAGCGCTTCTGTTGAAAGGCCTGCGTGCCCTGCTGGTACTGCTGGCGTGCCTCGGCCGCGACGTCGGTCGGCGCGTCCTGCGCATGCACGAGGGTCGGAGCGAACGACGCACCTGCGAGGACCAGGGCGACGGCGAGGCTCCGCGCTTGTCGCTTCATGGGGTCAGGATAGGGCCAAAGGCCACGCGCTGACCAACGCGCGTCGGATCAGAACGGGTTCGGGGGCAGCGCCGGGTCACGCGCAGGCTGCCGGGGGCGCGGCTTCGGCGGATCCTTGGGCGGATCTTTCGGTGCTTCCGCGGTCGCAGCGCCTTGCGCGCCAGTGACGGCGGGCGGCGCAGGATCGGCGACGGGAGGCACGGCGCCGGCCGGACCCGCGGGCGGGACGGCCGCCGCGGCGCCGGCGGGCTTCAACGTGAGCTCCAGCGGCGACGTCGTGAAGTAGTCGACGAGCACGGTCACGTCGTCGTAGCCCTTCGCGCGGGCCACCACGGTCACGGTGCTCCCCATCGGCGGTCGAGGGATCGTGCGGAGATCAGCCGCGAGATCTCGTCCGTCGACGGCGAGCGTCGCATCCGCGGGGACGACGCGGAAGATGACGTCCGCGGACGCCGTTGCCGTCGCCGCTGCGGTCGTGCTCGCGACGGGTACGGGAACCGGCACGGGCGTAACGCCGGTCGTCGTGTCGGGCGTCGTGGTCATCGTCGCGGGCGGGGGATGACGGCCACGCATCGCCAAGAAGCCGCCGACGCCGATGAGGACCGCGAGCAAGACGCCGACCGCGATCGCGATGATGTACTGACCCGCGCCGGCAGGCGGCGTCGACGGGCGCTGCGCCGGGTCGGGCGGCGCCTGCATGCGCGGCGGCAAGCTCGCGATCGAGACCGGAGGCTGCCCCTGCATGTGCATCTGTTGGTGCAGCTGCTGCAGGTGAAGCGGCAGCGACGCCGGAGGCACCGACGACGTCGGTGGCACGGTGAACGGTCGCATCTGCGCGGCCGTCGGCGGCGCGCCGCCGGCGCCCGGCAGGTCGATCCCGGGCGGCATGCTCATGACCGGCGGCATGAGCGCGGTCTGCGCGAGCGGATGACCGACCGGAGGCGGCGGCGGCGAGTGCGCCGGATGCGAGGCATGCGAGCCCTGCGCAGGAAACGACGGATACGACGGGTACGACCGCGCTTGCGAGTGCGAAGCGCCCGGATGCGAGACCGGCGTGCGCGAGACCTGCTCGACGTGCTGCTGGGCGAACGGGTGATGCGCCGGCGCCTGCGGGATGGTCGTCGAGCTCGATGGGCCGGTCGCCACGTTCATCGGCGGCAGCGGCGGCGGCGCGCTCGTCGTGGGCGGCCGCTCCATCTGCATCGTCGTGTAGAGCGGCTTCGCGGCATGCGCGCCCGACGGCTTCACGCCCGAGCGATGTCCCCCGCCCTGCGCCTGGTTCGACGGCGTCATCCCGCCGGGCGGCTCGCTCCAGCCGCCCTCGCGATCGCCCGCGGACGAGGCCTGACGGATGCGCTCCTTGCGGCGATCGATCTGCTCGCCGATGCGCGCACGGACGAGCTGACCGACGTTCGACTGCGTGACGAGCTGACCGCGCGGCGCCCCGCTCAGGAACTCTTCGAGCGCGAAGCGCATGCGCTCCGCCGTCGGGTACCGAAGGATCGGCTGCGGGGAGAGCGCGCGCATGACGATGCGCTCGAGCTCCTGCGGGTACCCGCGGATGAGCGACGTGGGAAGCGCGAACTCGCCCTTCAACACCGCGTGCATCACCTGGTGATCGCCGTCGCCGCGGAACGGCCGCTGCCCCGTCGTGGCTTCGTAGAGCACGCAGCCGAGGGAGAAGACGTCGCTCCGGCGATCGATGCCGTTGCCGGTCACCTGCTCGGGCGCCATGTACGCGATCTTCCCCTTGAGCTGACCGGCGCTCGTCGCTTCGTGGAGCTGGCCGAGCGCCTTCGCGACGCCGAAGTCCGCGACCTTCGCGGTGCCGTCCGACGTGAGGAGGATGTTGTGCGGGGAGAGATCGCGATGCACGACGCCGAGCGCGCGTCCGTCCTCGTCGGTGAGCTCGTGCGCGGCGTGGAGGCCGGCGCAGGCATCCGCGACGATGCGCGCGACGACGCGGGCGTCGACGGCCTCGGTCGTGCCGCTCGCACGCAGCACGCGCGCGAGCGAATCGCCGCTCACCCACTCCATCGCGAGATAGAGCGTGTGCTTCTCCTCGCCGAGCTCGTAGATCTCGCAGACGTTCGGATGGTGCACGCCCGAGGCGATGCGCGCCTCGTCGAGGAACATGCGCTCGAACTCCGGCTCCTCGGCGAGATGCGGGAGGATCGTCTTGATGGCGACGAGCTTCTGGAAGCCGCGCTGACCATGGAGACGTGCCGCCCAGACGCGTGCCATGCCTCCGCGCGCGATGGGGACGAGCAGCTCGTAGCGACCGAGCCGCGTGCCCGGTTCCATCGAGCCGTAATCCGACGGCTCCTCGATCAGCTCGTCCGACGGCAAGACCTCGGCCATCGGGTGGAAGATTACACCAAACCCGCCACGAAGGCCCGTGATCGGGGCCGTTGCGCGGTGCGGCGTAGGTACCGCAACGCCTAGAAAATGCGAGGATGCGCGCCGTGAGCGCCGCGTCCTCCTCCCCGCGACCTTCCGCCACCGTCCGAAACGGCGGCTGGGGTGTGGCCGTCGCAGCCACGCTCGGGATGAGTGTAAGTTACATCGACCGGCAGACCCTCGCCGCGATCGCCCCTGCCGTTCGGTCCGCCCTCGCGATCGACCACACGCAGTTCGGCTGGCTCGTGAGCGCGTTCTCGATGGCGTACCTCGTCGGTGCTCCGTCGGCTGGCGCCGTCGTCGACCGGCTCGGCGCGCGTCGCGGCTTTGCCGTCGCGGTCGTGATCTGGTCGCTCGTCGCCGGCGCGCACGCGCTCGTCACGTCGTTCGCGATGCTGTTCGCGCTCCGCATCCTGCTCGGCGCGGCCGAGGCGCCCTCCTTTCCGGCGGCCGCGCAGTCCATTCGTCGAGCGCTCCCGCCCAAGCGGCGCTCCGCAGCGTACGGGCTCCTCTTCACGGGCAGCTCCATCGGCTCCATGATCGCCGCGCCGCTCGCGCTGAGCCTCGAAGGCAGCCTCGGGTTCCGCATGGCGTTCCTCGGGACCGCCGTCGTCGGCCTCGTGTGGATCCCGTTCTGGCTCCTGATGACACGCGACGATCGCACGCCGGTCGAGGACGACGACGAGCCGCATGCCTCTGCGCGTGCGGCGGTGCCGTGGCTCGGGGTCGTGACGAGCGCGCCCGTCCTCCGCGCGGTCGTCGCGGTCGTCGGCTCGGCGCCGGGGATCATGTTCGTCCTCAACTGGACGCCGCAGTACCTCGTCGAGCGCTGGCACATGGCTCGGCTCGACACGCGGTGGTACCTCGTCGCGCCCCCGCTCATGTTCGACATCGGGGCGGTCGGGTTCGGGTGGTGGGCGAGTCGGCGGGAGCAGGATCGGAGCACGGGGACGGAGACGGCCACGGCTACGGCCACGGGGGTGGAGAGCAAGACGCATCGCGATCTGTTCGGGATCGCGACGGCGCTCAGCGCGATGCTCCTCTTTGCTCCGCTCGCGCCCTCGCCCGCCGTGGCGATCGCGTTGTTTGCCGCTGCGGCGTGCGGAGCCGGAGGGATCTACGTCCTCGTCACCGCCGACATGCTGCGGCGCGTGCCCGTCGACAAGACGTCCAGCGCCGGTGGCATGACCGCCGCAGCGCAGTCGCTCGCGCACGTCGTCGCGAGCCCGCTGCTCGGGATGTCGATCGATCGCACGCACAGCTACACGACCGCGCTCGTGGTGCTCGGCCTCGTCGTCCTACCGACTTCGATCGCGTTCCTCCTATGGCCGGGGATGCGCTCACGGTAACGTGAGGGCCATGCGGCTCCTCCACACCATGATCCGGGTCGGCGATCTCGAGGCTTCGAAGAAGTTCTACTGCGAGGCGCTCGGCATGAAGGTGCTGCGCGAGACCGACTATCCCGACGGCAAGTTCACGCTGTGCTTCGTCGGCTACGGCGACGAGGCGAGCCAGGCCGTGATCGAGCTGACGTACAACTACGGTCGCACCGAGTACACGATCGGCGACGCGTTCGGGCACCTCGCGGTCGGGACCGCGGACATCAAGGGCGTCTGCGAGAAGGTCCGCGCGCTCGGTTACAAGGTGACGCGCGAGCCCGGCCCGATGAAGCATGGCAAGACGATCATCGCGTTCGTCGAGGATCCCACGGGCTACAAAGTGGAGCTCATCGACCGCAGCTGACGCGCCGATCGCATCGCCTGCTCCGCGAGCTCGCGCCGACGGCGGGCGTTGACGTGGTCGCGCCGGGGACGGATGCTTCGCGCCATGGGCGCCCTCCACCAGGTCGATTCGAACACCAACGGCAACGGCAGCGGAACCGCCAAGGACGGGTCACGCACGACGATCAAGAGCTGGGCTCCCGCGACGGGCGAGCTGCTAGGCGAGGTGCGCGTCTCGACGAAGGACGAGATCCGCGCCGCCGTCGCCCGCGCGCGGAAAGCGCAGGCAGCATGGGGCGTCCTCCCGATCGAGGAGCGCTGCGAGCGCCTCCTCCGGCTGCGCGACGCCCTCGTCGATCGCGCCGACGAGATCGTCGACGTGGTGAGCCGCGAATGCGGCAAGCCCCGGCACGACTGCCTCTCGCACGAGGTGACGGTCACCGTCGATCTGCTCAGCTACTACTGCAAGAACGCGGCGCGCATCCTCGCTCCTCACGACATCGGGCTTCATCTCCTGAAGCACAAGAAGAGCAGCATCCACTACGCGCCTCGAGGCGTCGTCGGCGTCATCTCGCCCTGGAATTTCCCCTTCGTCATCCCGATGGGCGACGTCCTCGCCGCCCTCGTCGCCGGCAACGCCGTCGTGCTCAAGCCGAGCGAGGTCACGCCGCTGTCGATCCAGAAGGCGAAGGAGATCTTCGACGGCACCGGCCTGCCCGAGGACCTCTTCACGGTCGTGTACGGATACGGCGAGGCAGGGCAGGCGCTCATCGAGAGTGGCATCCAGAAGCTCGTGTTCACCGGCGGCGTCGAGACCGGAAAGCGCGTCGCCGCCGCGTGCGGAGCGAACCTCGTGCCGTGCGTCATGGAGCTCGGCGGAAAGGCGCCGCTCATCGCGTGCGCAGACTGCGACGTCGAGCGCACCGCACGCGCAATCGTCTTCGGCGGGTTCGTCAACTCGGGTCAGGTCTGCATCTCCGTCGAGCGCGTGTATGCGCACGAATCCGTGCACGACCAGCTCGTCGCGCGCGTGAAGGAGATCACAGGTACCCTTCGCCAGGGCGATCCCAACGGCACCGAAACCGTCGACGTCGGCGCGATCATCTTCCCGAAGCAGATCGAGATCGCCGAAAAGCACATCGCCGACGCGGTCGCGAAGGGCGCGCAGATCGTGAGCGGCGGCAAGAAGCGCACGGGTGCGGGCCAGTTCTTCGAGCCCACCGTGCTCACGGGATGCGACCACACCATGACCGTGATGAAGGAGGAGATCTTCGGACCGATCGTGCCGATCCAGAAGGTCGCCTCCGAGGACGAGGCCGTACGCCTCGCCAACGACTCGCACCTCGGCCTGAACGCGTACGTGTTCACGAAGAACCGCGAGAAGGGCAAGCGCATCGCGCAGCGGATCGAGGCGGGCAGCGTGGTCGTCAACGACGTCCTCGTGAACTACGCCGCCGCGGAGGCGCCGTTCGGCGGCATCAAGCAGAGCGGCTTCGGCCGCGTCCATGGCGACGACGCGCTCCGCGACATGTGCGACGCGCGCCACGTCTTCTCCGGGCGCGTCCCCGAGCCCTCCTCCGATCCGCTCTGGTTCCCGTACTCGAGCAAGGCCTATCGCTGGCAGATGCGCGTGCTGCGCGCGCTGTTCTCGCGCGGCAGCATCGTGAAGCGCATCGGGAAGCTCTTCTGAACGGCGACGTAGGATCGCTCGTGGGACCCTGCCCCGTACGATCCGCGCTCAGCGCCGGAGCAGCTCGCGGGCGCGCCGCGCTTCGAGCGCGAACGTGAAGCCTTCGAACGCGTCCTTCATCGTGACGCTCTCGCGATGACGTGCCGCGCGGACCGCGGTGCGGAACTGCAGGTACCGCGAGCCGTCGAGACCGAGCAGCAGCGCGACGACCGCGGGATCGCGCGGCGCATCGAGCGTACCGACGAGGCCTGCCGCGGATGCGAGCACGCGCGTCACGAGCACGTCGCAAGCGAGGATCGCGTTCACGGCGTCGCGCGCGGCCATCATCGCCTCGGCCTGCCGCACGCTCTCGCGATCGCTCTCGGGCCACATGTCCGCCATGGAGAAGCCTCCTGTGCTGCGCGAGCTGTCCGTCTTCTTCTCGGCCTCGGGCTTCGAGCTCGGACTCGTGCTCGTGCTCGAAGGCGTGCTGAGGGCGGCCCCCGGGCCCGACGGATCCGGAAACGTGAACTTGCCCCATGCGCCCGAGCCCCGGACGTCGGCCTGGGGTGGCCGCGGCGAGCTCGCCGCGGCGGCGCGCGCCGGTCCCTCCTCGATCATGGACCCCGACTCGGGGACGACCGCCGAGATCTTCGTCGGCGCCTCGATCCCGGCCTGCTCTTCCATCTCGCGGAGCGCCTGCGCGATGCCGTCCTCCGGGAGCGATCGCACGGCGGCGCCCGCGTCGGCGCCGTCGCTGAACGGATCGGCGGACGCGCCGATGCTCACCTTCGGATCGCTCTCGTAGCTCTTGAGGACGAGCCGCGTGATGCGCTCGAGCCCTTCGAAGACGCCTTCGCCCTTCGTCGCGACGGTGCCGAGCGACGGCGCGCCCGCCTTGTTGAACCGACGTTCGAGGTCCTCGATGCTCACGAGGTCCTGCAGATCGCGCTTGTTCCAGTGGAACGTGTGCGGCACCTCTTCGAGCGTTCGATTGTGCTCCGCGAGGTTCGCGTGCAGATCGTCGAGCGCCTCTTGGTTCGTGTCGATGCGCCCGTTCTGCGAGTCGGCGACGAAGACGACGCCGTCCGCGCCCGACAGCACGAGCTTGCGGGTGGCCGCGTAATAGACCTGGCCGGGCACCGTGAAGAGCTGGAGGCGCACCGCCATGCCGCGCACGCGCGGGACGCGGATCGGGAGGAAGTCGAAGTAGAGCGTTCGATCGGTGGGCGTCGCGAGCGACACCATCTTCCCGCGATGCTCGGCCTTCGTCGCCGCGTGGATGTACTGCAGCGTGGTCGTCTTGCCCCCGAGCCCCGGCCCGTAGAAGACCAGCTTGAAGACGAGCTCCCGCGTATGCGGGTTCACCGACGCCATGGCAGCGCCGAGCATACCAGGCTTTGCGGGCCGCGCGCCGGAGGTGTATCGAACGTCTCGTGCGGGGCTTCGTCGACCTTCATTGCCACTGGATCGCGGGGATCGACGACGGGGCGCGCACGGTGGAAGCAAGCCTCGAGATGCTGCGCGGCCTGAAGCGCGCCGGCTTCGACACCGTGATGGCGACGCCGCACATGCGTCCGGGCATGTTCGACAATGATCGCGCTGCCCTGCAGGCCGCGTTCGACGCGATGGGCCCGCACCTCGCGGGCGTGCCGGAGCTGCCCTCGGTGTACCTGGCGAGCGAGCACTGGTTCGACGAGGTCGTCTTCGGACGGCTCGTCGCCGGCGAAGGTCTTCCGTATCCCGACGTCGGCGCGGAGAGCGCGCCCGCGCCCGCCGCCGGACGTGCGGCGCACAAGCGCGGCGTGCTCGTCGAGCTGCCGCCGACCGCCTTCCCCCCGCGCATCGATCGCCGCTTCTTCGATCTGTCGCGCGCCGGGCTGCGCCCCGTGCTCGCGCACCCCGAGCGCTACCAACCGGTCTGGAAGGACGATCGCTGCCTCGATCCGCTCCTCGACGCCGGCGCGTGCCTGCTGCTCGACGTCTGCGCCCTCATCGGCAAATACGGCCGCGCATCGCAGAAGGCGGCGGAGAAGCTGCTCGACGACGAGGCCTACGAAGCCGCATGCTCCGACGCGCACCGTCCGGAGGACGCCGAGCTCGTCGAGGAGGCGATCGCACAGCTCACGAAGCGGGTCGGCTCCGCGGAGGCCGAGCGCCTTTTGCGCGACGGGCCACGCGGAATTTTGGGCCTTCGCTGACCGGAAACGCGAGGGATCTGGTACAAATCGGAGCCATGAGCGACACGATCGCGATCCTTGGTCTCGGCTACGTAGGTCTTCCGGTCGCGCTGGCATTCGCGCGCAAGTTCCCCGGCACCGTCGGCTTCGACGTCGACGTGGCGAAGGTGAAGGAGCTCGCGCGCGGCTTCGACCGCAACGGCGAGGTCTCCGAGCAGGTCCTCAAGGACAGCCCGCTGAAGATCACGAGCGAGATGAGCGATCTCGCGAAGGCGACCTTCTTCGTCGTCGCCGTCCCCACGCCGGTCGACGAGAACAACGTCCCCGACCTGCGGCCCGTCGTGCGCGCGTCGGAGACCGTCGCGAAGGTCCTGAAGAAGGGCGACGTCGTCGTCTACGAGTCGACGGTCTATCCCGGCGTCACCGAGGACATCTGCGGGCCGGTGCTCGCGAAGATCTCCGGACTCCAGCAGGGCAAGGACTTCAAGCTCGGCTACTCGCCGGAGCGCATCAACCCGGGCGACACCGAGCACACGCTGGAGCGCATCACGAAGGTCGTGTCCGGCGAGGACGCGGAGACGCTCGAGCGCGTCGCCACCGCGTACAGCACGGTCGTCGAGGCCGGCGTGCACCGCGCGCCGTCGATCAAGGTCGCCGAGGCCGCGAAGGTGATCGAGAACACGCAGCGCGACATCAACATCGCGCTGATGAACGAGCTGTCCATGATCTTCGACCGCATGGGCATCCGCACGGCGGACGTGCTCGCGGCGGCCGGCACGAAGTGGAACTTCCTCAAGTTCAAGCCGGGTCTAGTCGGCGGTCACTGCATCGGCGTCGACCCGTACTACCTCACCACGAAGGCTCAGCAGCTCGGCTACCAGCCCGAGGTCATCCTCGCGGGCCGTCGCGTGAACGACAACATGGGCTGCTACATCGCGCAGCGTCTCGTGAAGCTGCTCGTCAACGCGGAGGTGCCCGTGCGCGGCGCACGCGTCGGCGTCCTCGGGCTCACGTTCAAGGAGAACGTCACCGACATCCGCAACAGCAAGGTGCCGGACATCATCCGCGAGCTGTCGGAGTTCGGGATCAAGGCGATCGTCCACGACCCGATCGCGAGCCCGCAGGAAACGAACCACGAGTACGGCATCGAGCTCGCTCCGTGGTCCGAGCTCCGTGCGCTCGACGCGCTCGTCGTCGCCGTGTCGCACGACGAGTACGTCGAGCTCGGCGACAAGGTGTTCGCACCGCTCCGCGACGGCGGCGTCGTCGTCGACGTGAAGAGCATGTTCACGCCGGCCGCCGTCGAGCGCACCGGGCGGAAGCTCCGCTACTGGAGCCTCTAGCCGATAGCCGCGTAGCAGCGTTGCCATAGGCGTGATCACGGGCGAACAGCTGGCGGCCCGAGGCGTGCTATAGAGCGATGCTTTCTTCGACACCGGTCGTCAGGGTCCCTGCATTGAGCGCCGACAAGTCCACGAAACCCAAAGGCTTTGTCAGGCGTCATGCCGCGAAGCTCGTGGCGTCCGCCGTCATCACCGCGGGCATCGTGTACACGCTGCAGAAGGGCGGCCTGACACTGGTGCCAGAGGGGGGTGACTTCGCGCACGTCCGCGTCTGGACCCTCCCCCTCTATCTCGTGCTCGTCGTCGCGATGAGCTATTTCCGCGCGGTCCGCTGGCGCTTCCTCCTGCGATCGTTCGCCGACGTGCCGACCCGGCGCGTGCTCGCCGTCTCGTGGATCGGGTTCGCGGCCATTCTCCTGATGCCCTTCCGCATCGGCGAGATCGTCCGCCCGTACATGCTCCGCGAGAAGGGCAAGGTGTCGATGTCCTCGGCGACGGGCACCGTGATGGCGGAGCGCGTCGTCGACGGGCTCTTCCTGAGCATCGTGCTCGCCCTGGCGCTGGTGTTCGTCCCGACGATCCACCCGCTGCCGGAGAAGGTCGTCGGTCTGCCGATCAGCGTGCATCAGGTGCGCGCAAGCGGCTTCGTCATGCTCGGCGTGTTCACGACGGCGTTCGCGACGATCGCGGTGTTCTATTTCGCGCGTGCGTGGGCGCACCGGATGACGCTCGCCGTCTTCGGCCTGGTGTCGAAGCGCCTCGCCGAGAAGCTCGCAGGCATCGCGGAGAAGCTCGCGGCGGGCCTCCACTTCCTCGGTCGCGGTCGCGATGCGGGCGGCTTCCTCTTCGAGACGACGCTGTACTGGGGGCTGAACGCCTTCAGCATGTGGGTCCTCGCGTGGGGCTGCGGCGTCGTGCATGCGGACGGCTCGGCGATCACGTTCGGCGAAGCGTGCGCGCTCATGGGCATGCTCGGCTGCACGATCCTGATCCCGGGCCCGCCGGGCCTGCTGGGCGTGTTCCAAGCGGGCATCTATGCGGGGATGACGATGTACTTCCCGACGCAGGTCGTGACCGGCGCAGGCTCGGCGTACGTGTTCTTGCTGTACGTCATCCAGCTCGCGTGGACGGTCTTCGGCGCGGGCATCTTCCTGGTGGGCGACCGCAAAGCCCTCTCGCAGCTCTCGCACACGCCGGGCCTCGGCAACGAAGATCCGGACTCGCCGCACCCGCTCGAAGGCGTCCTGGGCAACAGCGACGCTCCCCCGTCGATGGACCAACGCGGCGCCGCCAACAGCCAGATTTGACCGCCAAGGCGCCAAGGCGCCAAGACGCCATGAGCAGGGATTTGGCGCGCTTCGCGCGGAGAACTGCGCGTGTCTCGTCTCCCCGCGCGCAGCGCGGCCCCCGCATGTCTCATGGCGTCTTGGCGTCTTGGCGGTATCTCGCTCTCGTCGATTACTTGGCCCGTCGCATTCGCTTCGCGTAGCCACGAGGCATGCGGAGGAGGTTCGTCGTCGTCTCCGTGCTCGCCGCCGCCCTCGCGTTCGGGGTCGTGGCTCTGCCCACCACGCCCGCCAGCGCCAAGAGCGCCTACGATTCGGCCTACGGCTTCGACCGCACCTGGAACGCCGGGCTTCGGCTCGTCCGCGTCGATCTCGGCCTCAAGGTCACCGAGAAGGACGACGCCAACGGCTACCTGCTCTTCGACTACAAGTCGCCCGAGAGCGGCCAGAAGCCCGTGCCCGGCTCGATGGAGTTCATCAAGGGCAAGGACGGCTCGGTCCGCGTCGTCGTCCAGATCGCCCAGATGCCGGGCTACCACGAGCAGGTGCTCGTCGATCACCTGCAGCGAAAGCTCCGTAACGAGTACGGCGATCCGCCCAAGACGCCGCCGGCGCCGTCCGCCCCGAAGGACGCCGGCGCCGACTCCGATACTCCGCCGTAGACGACGAGACGTCCGCGCTCAGGAGCCCGTGAGGCCCGACGGAGCCGGGTTCGTGCTCGGGAGCTTGCCCGGCGCCGAGATGCCCGGAGCCGCAGGCTTCGTCGCCGCGCCCGCGCCCGGCGCGCCCGCGTCGCCGCAGCACCGGAAGCCGATCTGGTAGAACACGAACTGCTCGTAGTGAGCGGTCGTCATCGGACGGCAGCGATCGCGGACCGGACCCCAGTAGCCGCCCTTGAGGCCGCTCTTGTACGGCATGCCGCTCTCGTTGATGACCCACTCGTCGACGTTGCCGGTCATGTCCATCGCGCCGTAGGGGCTGACGCACGACTCACGCGTGCCGCTGTTCTCACCCTGCCAGAGGCGCGCGACCTCGGCATCGCGGGTACGCGGGTCGGCCATCGCGGCCTCGTTGACGTCCGGGTGCGGCTTGTCGATGTTGCAGGCCTGCGAGTTGCGCTCGTAGCCGTACGGGTACGGGAGACGCTCCTGGCCTTCGCACGCGAGCGTCCACTCGCTGTCGCCGCAGAGGCGCTTTCCCTGCGCCTTGCACGCATCGGCGGCCTCGTACCAGGTCTTCATGACGACCGGCTTCTCGCCGAGCTTGTTCGGGTACTCGTACTTGTCGATGCAGAAGTGCTTCTTGACCGTCTTGCCCTGGCAGGCGCCGGTCGGCGCGAACTCGGAGCAGCGGCGCGGCACCGTCGTCTCGGGATCCATCCAGCGGATGCACTTCTGCTCGAGCGCCGGGCAGTAGTCGCCTTCGACTTCGACCTGGTTCTCGCCGCAGCTGCCCGTGGCGCCGAGGTCCGGACCCTGGACGCCCTTGAGGCCGGCGTTCGCGGCCGTCACGCTCTTCGCAGCGGCCGGCGCCGTCTCGACGCGCGGCGTCGAAACACTGGCGGCGGCGGCGGCAGCGGCGACCGACTCCTGCGCCGGGTCGCTGCCCTGCGCCGAGCTCTCGGCCGAGGGTGCGGCCAGGAACACCAAGGTGCCGACGAACAGTAGCGAGCCAATCGTTGAGCGCTTCATGTTCCCGTGTCCGCCTGACTTCCGATTCGGGGTGCCTACCCCGTCTCGCCCGGCGGCCTCCTGCCCGCTTCCCCTTCAAGCAAGCGGAGAGCCAACGTCTTTCTTACGTCTCGGCGCTCCGCGACGGGCGGATCACGACCTCCTACGGCCAACCGAGACCCCGGGATCGGACGGCAGGAGACACGCGAAAACTCGGCGCGAAGCCCGACTCGAATCGTACGAAGCCCCGGTAAAATGGGGCACCTTTCCTGACATGCGCGGAGGCAGCGCGACGCAAATCCGGCCTCGCGATGTTGTCCGGAGAGAAACATCCGACCGTCGTCGCGATGACATGTCCGTCACGCACGTGGCACAGGGGGCTGAGGTTCGACGCCGCCGTACGCGCGTCGGAGTGTTCGCTCGCGTACGACGCTGCGCGCTACCGGCGTTCAGCGTGAGCGTGCCGACACAGGATCGCCGCGGGTCCATTCCCGGTCAGAACATCCCCTGGCTCGACTCCGATCCCTGGCGCGCAACCATGCGTGCAGCCCCCAACCGGTGTTGCCGGCTGCCCCCGCATGGCGCAGGCGCGAACCACTCCGTCGACGCACGCGACGCCTTCGCCGGCGCAGATCGAGACCGCGGTGACCTCGTTCGGCAGGAGCGGTCTCAGGACCGGCTCCGGGGACGCGCAGAGCTGCTCGCGAGCCACCTCCGGCGTCGCGAGGACCTCGACGCCGTCCTTCACGCATCCGGCTTCGCAGCGGCCGACCGCCTGCCACGGGCACTCGCACGTGCCCGGCTTCTCGCGCGACGAGGTGCACGGATGCGGGACGTGCGCGGCGATCGAGGTCTCGACGCGCCCCTCGACGCAGCGGGCGAGGCCGTCCGAGCAATCCGTTCCGCCGAGGTCGAACGACGGTGCGCCGTCGCGCTCGCCACTCGCGGACGTGGGTGACTGCGACTTGTCCTCGAGCCAGCGCGAGAGGCAGCCGCGCTCGCACGCCGACACGCCGAACGCGAGCGCGGCGAGCGGCGCGACGAGACCGAGGCGAAGACCGGAGGAGCCGCACGACCGAGGCGTCACACGCGAGAGGCTAGTGGACGACTGGATCCCTTTCACACCAATCGCGTCCTGGCGACCGCAGGTCTCGGCGATGCGCCCGTCAGGAAACGAGCGCGAGCATGGACCGCTGCCGCAGGCACTGCCCGTGCAGCGCGCAGCGCCGTGAGTCTGGCTTCGGGAGAGGTGTGTCCACCGCAGACGCCTTCGGGTGTCGGGGACTCGCCTACCAGCCGCGAGCCGGGCTCGGGGCTGCCCGCGTGCGACGCTCCGGGAAAAACGGCGCCGAACGACGGGGACATCGCGTACGTCGCGTTCACGGCGGCGAGCGGCTCGGTCTCGAAGATGGCCATCGTCCGTCGCAAGGTCGCGCGGGTGCTCGGCCGCTATCTGCTCGGCGAGCCGATCGCCGCGGGCGGCATGGCGACGGTGCACCTCGGGCGACTGCTCGGGCCGGCCGGCTTCTCTCGCACGGTCGCCGTGAAGAGACTCCACGCGCATCTCGCGAAAAACCCCGAGTTCGTGCAGCGCTTCGTGGACGAGGCGAGGATCGCCTCGCGCGTGCGTCACGGCAACGTCGTGCAGACGCTCGACGTCGTGGTGATCGACGACGAGCTCCTGCTCGTCCTCGACTACGTGCACGGCGAGTCCTTCGCGCGCCTTCGCCGGCTCGCCTCTGCAGCCCACAAGGCGATCCCGCCGAACGTGGCCGCCGGGATCGTGATCGGCGTGCTGCGCGGTCTCCACGCCGCGCACGAGGCGAAGAGCCCGCGGGGGATGCCGCTCGAGCTCGTTCATCGTGACGTGTCTCCGCAGAACATCCTCGTCGGCGCCGACGGCGTCGCGCGTGTGCTCGACTTCGGCATCGCGAAGGCGGCGGGGCGCGTCTCCGAGACGTTGACGCGGGATCTCAAGGGCAAGCTCGCGTACATGCCGCCGGAGCAGGTCGCAGGCGACACGCTCGATCGGCGCACCGATCTCTTCGCCGCCGGCGTGATCCTCTGGGAGGCGCTCGCCGGCGAACGGCTGTTCCGTTGCGAAGACACGATGAGCACGATGGAGGCGATCCACACCCGCGAGCCGCCGCGGCTGTCGGAGCGCCATCTCGGTGTCGGTCCCGACGTCGACGCGGTCCTCGCCCGCGCGCTCGCGAAGAAGATCGACGATCGCTTCGAGACCGCGGACGCCATGGCGCGCGCCATCGAGGCCGTCCTTCCGCCGGCGAGCGATCGCGAGATCGCCGAGTGGGTCGAGGAGATCGCGGGGAGCCTCCTCGTCGAGCGCGCCGAGCGCGTCTCGGTGTTCGAGGGCGACGACACCGGCGGGAGCAAGGCACGGTTGTTCGCGGCGCGTCCGTCGCAGATCGAGCAGGCTCCGCGGCGCAATGCGCTCGTGCCGCCTCCCCTCTCGTCCGTCACGCTGCCACGCGACCGGCGACTCGACTCGGTCACCGACGAAGGCTCGACGATGCGTCGCGAGGCGGTCAGCATCCCCACCCTCGCGATGGAAGCGGCGGTCGCGCTCGCGGCGTCGGAGGTTCCGGCGCGCGCGGCCGCGCCGGGGTCGGTGCCGCTCGACGGCGTGACGGAGCAGCAGCGCGCGCTGCCGACGCCGCTCGTGATGGTCGCGCCGATTCCGGAGTCGGGGCAGACGCGGATCGAGCCGGTCGAGAGCCGAGCGCGCCAGCGAACGCCGATCCCGATGCCGATGCCGCCGCCGCAACGACGCGGCCGATCGGTCTTCCAGCTCGCCGCCCTCGTCGTCGCTCCGCCGATCCTCGTGGCCGTCGCCATCGCCGGCGGACGCATCGCTTCGTCGCCGAGAGCCGCTGCGGCGCCTGCGGCGGAGGTGGCCATCGTCGCGCCGACGGCGCTTCCGCCTCCGCGTCCGCCTCCGCCTCCGCCATCGCCACTGCCGCTCGTCGAGGCGAAGCCGGAGCCGATCGCGAATGCGGCTCCGAAGCACGATTCAGCCGACGCCGGCGTCGTCGCGGCGCCGAGCCAGAGCAGCACCAAAACGGGACGCAAGGTCCGGCCGCATCGCGCTCCACGGCTCGCGAGGCCTGCGCCCGTTGCCGTCAGCCGCTGAATGCCATGACCGCTGAGGTCGACCGCGGACGCCCCCGCGGCGAAGGATCCGTTGGATCGGGCACCCGTGCCCCGTACACTCATGGGCGGCCATGAATCGGAACGACGGTGGAGGCGGCGATCGCAAGAGGCCGCCGCGCCCGCCTCTACCCAGCACGAGCGACGACGAGCCGACACAGATCATGTCGCGCCCGACCGACGCGCCCGCTCGCCGCGGCGTGCCGGCGCGAGCGCCCGCG
>JAQBQJ010000224.1 GCA_028287065.1 Labilithrix sp.
GACGACGGTCGCTTCGCCGTCCTGGTAGATCGCGATCGGCGCGTCGATCGCGAGACGCAACCGCTCGCCGATCACGACCGAGCCTCCGAGGTGCACCAGCGTTTGATGGCGCACGAGCGCGGCGCGCTCCGTGCCGCTCGCGTCGTAGATTACCAGGGGTTTGTAGGCGTAATCGAGCACCGCGCCCGCCGCCGCGCTGCCTCCGCGCAGGTCGAGCGAGTCGACGACGAAGTGCCGGCTGCCGCGCTCGGCGGGCTCGAACCGATTCACGGCGAAGCCCGTTCGCGACTGCGCGTGGCTCGTCGCGGACGCCAGCGTGACGGCCAGCATCGTCGCGATCGCGAGAGGCGCCGAGGATGAGTGCGCGATCGTCACCCATCACCTCCGGAAGAGGACGTCGTGGCTGGTCGACACGCGGCGGTAGACCTCGCCGCGCGGCGGCAGATCGACGCGGTCGGCCCTCGCGACGAACGACACGGCGACGAGCGCCGGCAAGCGCACCTCGAGAGGCACCGGCAGCACGATCGGTCCGTCGAGCGCCCGCGCCGAACCCTCGATGATCCACGCGAGCTGCGTGCCCGCGTACACGTTCATCACGAGCTCGCCGCCGGCCGGGAAGTCGTCGACGACGATCGGGTCGGTGAGCGCGGTCGGTGTCGCGCTCGCCGCGACGAACGGCGGCGCGAGGAAGTCGCTCCACGTCGTTCCGTCCGCGGCGATGCCCGGCTCGAGACGAACGGACCGCGAGCCATCCGCCGCGACGAGCGACACGCGCGTCAGCGGTCGCTCGGGAGCTACGTCTGTCTCCGCGACCGACATCTCGAGGTCGAACGCGTGCCCGTCGCTGCTCGGTCGCGAGCTCTTGATCGGCGCGAGCAGGATCCCGGAGTCCGCGCTCACCACCGTCCCGAAGCCGCTCGTTCCGGTTCCGAACGCGCTCGTCACGCTCTTCGGGAACTCGGCGCGCGTGTGCACGAGGTGCGTGCCGAGCTTCGTCGCCTTCGCGATGTCGACGTCGTGGGTCGTGTCGGCGTCGAGCGCCGGCATGTCCACGCGAAAGCTCCCGAGGAGCTCGTTCTCGATGTTCTGCGCGGCGAGCGTGACGTTGTGACTCTCGTGACCGATGAGGAAGAACGGCCGCCCGCGGGGCGCGCGGAGCACGTAGCTCGGGTCGGTCGTCTCGGTGGCGCCGAGCTGCGGCACGCCGCTGGCGGAGAGATCGATCGAGCTCGTCAGGTCGTGCTTCGAGACGAGCGCGCCGTGGAGCTCGACCGTTGCGCGACGGACCGCGTCGTCGAGCCGCGGCGCGAACATCACGACGTCCGACGCAGGCTTCCCGATCCGATTCGGACGCTCTCGAGCGGCATCGGGCGAAGGCGCGTACACGCTCACGAGGACGTGATCGGCGTCGAACACGCTGACCATGCCGCCACCCGCCGTGAAGTCGGCCTCGAAGGTCGCGTGGCCGTCGGGGGCGATCGTCCCGAGCATGCGCGCGCCGCCTCCCGGTGGATCGAACGCGACCTGCGCGCCTGCGAGCGGCACGTCGGCGCCGTCCGTGCCGCTTCGTTCCTCGAATGCCCAGATCGTGAGCGCCGTCGGCGCGGGATCCTTCGCACACGCCACGAACGGGACAAGCGCGACCGCGATCCGCACGGCGGCACGGGCGAGGACGAGCGCACGCACCGCGCACGCATACCGCTTCGCACGGCATCGTTGCAAGCGCCTGGCACTCCACGCGCGCGGCGCGATAGTGTCCGCTCATGCATCGTGCTCGTCGCCGTCGCAACGCCGTTGCGCTCGCGCTTGCACAGGCAATGGCGATTGCCGGCGCGACGAGCACGACGTCGACGGCCCGCGCTGCGGTGGGGCCCGGATGCGACGCCGGCGCGCCATGCGCCGATGACGACGGCGACGGCTTCGTGTCGTGCGCATGCGCCGCGGCGGGCACGGCGTGCGATTGCGACGACGCCGATCCGGGCGCGTTCCCCGGCGCGCCCGAAGCATGCGACGCCACGAAGGACCTCGACTGCAGCGGCGACGCCGGCTTCACGTGCGGAGCGAAGAAGGGATGCCTGCGCGGCGTGTGCGTTCCCGAGTGCGTTCCGCTCGACGACTTCGGATGCGCCCCGTACGCCCACTGCGAGAACCAGAAGAACCAGCGGCTCTGCGCGGGTGATTGCTCCGTCTACGGGTGCCCGACCGGCACGACGTGCGACGACACGAAGACGTGCGTGTCCGCCTGCAACGGAGGCGTCCGATGTCCGTTCGGTCAGCGTTGCCGCGGGTTCGGCTGCGTCGATCCGTGCGAAGGCGTCGTGTGCGCCGCGGGAGCGGTGTGCGCGAACGGACGATGCGTCGCCTCGTGCGACTGCTCGCCGGGGAACACCGGATGTCCCGCGGGCGAAGCCTGCGATCGATCCATGCAGGTTGCACGTTGTGTGGAGCAGGCGTGCCTCGGCGTGACGTGTCCCGCGGGCGCGCACTGCGCGGCCGGGAAATGCAAAGGCGACTGCGAAGGCGTCGTGTGCCCGCCCGAGCGCGTGTGCAAGCAGGTCGCGACGGACGGAGGAGCGACGCACGGCGCGTGCGTCGATCTGTGCGCGCCGGATCCGTGCGCGCTTCCCCTCGTGTGCGACTGGCGCACGGGAACATGCCACGAGCCGTCGTTCCCGGAAGGAGGGCTCACGCCGGTGAGCGGAGAGCCGCAAGAGGACGCGCTCTACGTGGGCGGAGCAGGCGTGGCGTGCACCGCGAGCGGGCTGGGACGCGCGTCGTTGATGGGGGCGATCGCGTGCTCGCTGTCGTTTGCGATGCTCATGGCGAGACGCGTGCGCCGGCGCCGCCGTCGCTAGCGCGATCGATCAGCTCCCCGACGAGACGAACACGATCTCGACGCGCGCATTGCGCTCGCGGTGGCGCGTGTCCTTCGGATCGACCACGGGCGCCTTCGCGCCGGCGAGCTCGACCTTCACCTTCGTAGCGGAGACGCCGCCGGCGACGAGCGCTTGCACGAGCGCCTCGCCGCGCTTCTGGTTCGCCGCGGTATCGGCAGCGGACGGCGCTTGCGCATCGTGCAGCACGACCTGCACCGCGAACGTCGGGTGCGCGGCGGCGACCCGGCCGAGATCCTTCACCGAGCTCTCGGCTTCGGGCGAGAGCTTGTCGCCTTTGAACGCCGAACGGAGCGTGACGACCACGCCGCGCTCGTCGCGTGCGGGCGCGAGATCCGCGCGCTGCGCCGATCCCGTCTTCGGTGCAGCGCCGGCTTGCGAGAGCTCGCCGAGCAGCGTGTCCGCCTGGTCGGAGTAAGCGCCCGCCGTGCGTCGTGCCTTCGTGAGCGACGTGAGGCACGCCGCGCGTGCGCGCGCCGCCGGATCGATCGTCACCGCGGTCTTCGAGCCTTCGATCTGCTTCTCGAGACCGCTCACCGCCGTCTCGGCATCGCCGAGGCCGGGCGCTTGCGGCGACACGAGCCGCGCTGCGCTGCACAGGAGCCGTGCCTGCGTGACGAGCGTCTGCGCGGCGACGACGCGTGCGCGCTCGCGCTCGGGATCCGCAGGCCCGCTCGACGGAGGGAGCTGCGCTTCGCGCGCGACGCGGAGCTTCTTCTCGAGGTCGTCCGCCTCGCGATCGACGGCCTTGCGCTGCGTCGCGTACCTCTGCGCTTCGTCGGTGGCTCGCGCGAGCGCGCTGCTCGCCGCGGCCTCTTCCTGCGTCGCGCGTGCGAGACGTGCGAGCGCGATGGCCTGGTTGTACGCCGCGAGCGCGCGATCGGCGCGGAGCTCGGCGCCCGTCGTGTCGCCCGCGGCCTGCGCCTCCTTGGCGAGACGAAGCTCCTGATCCGCGGCGGCGAACGCTTGCGGCGCGAGCGTCTGGGCGTCGCGACCGCCGAGGCCCGCGCGCATGCGCTCGGCCTCGTTGACGCGCCCGACGTTGGGCGCGATGGCGCCCGCGCAGCCCGTCGCTGCCATTCCTAGAACCAGCGCGCCGGCGACGAAGGTCGAAGACCTCGCGACGCTCATCGCGCACCTCCGTCACGGATGAGCGAAGGCGGAGCCAGCGCCGGAGGGGGAGGAGCCTTCGGAGGCGCCTTCGGTCGCGCCGCCCCGCCGTCGCCGGTGTCGCTGTTCGCCGCCGCGCTCGTGCGCGCGGGCTGCTCCTTCGCTTCGCGCTCCGTGCTCTCGAGCTGCGCGCGGAGGCGCCCGCTCTGCGCGATGCCCTCTTCGAGCAGCGCTCGCTCACGCTCGGCGACCACGCCTGCGTCCGTCGCGGCGCGACGCGCGGTCTGCGCCTTCTCCTCGACGTCGACGGCGCGGAGCACGTCGCGCGCGGCCTCGGCCCATGTCCTCGCGAGGCCGTCGGCGAGACGTGCATGCGGCTCGTCGCCGGAGGCGCGCAGCTTCGAGGCGCGCTCGAGCGCGGCGCGCGAGCGGGCCGCCATCTCGGCGGTCACGTCTTTCTTGGGGGAGGCGTCGATCTCGCGGAGCGCCGCCTCGGCCGCTGCACGATCGTCAGGGCCCGCTGCGGCAGCGATGCCGGCCGCCAACGATGCCGTAACCGTCACGACGGCGATCCAACGCAGCGACCGGCGGAACGGCATCGACGCCGATTACCACGCGCGAACGTCGATGCGCCAGTCGCGCACCCCTCGGCGCGACCATCGCGGGCCGCGGCGCGGACACCGCAGATCGTGGACAGACATGTCGGATAGAGTCGTCCAAATTCACGGCACAGCTGCGTCTCCGTTGGGGAAGTCGCTCGCAACCCCATCCGTTAAATGCCAAACCCCCGGCCACTTCTTCGACGCTTTCGGCCGCGCCATCGCGGTCCGTGCGCCGGAGCAGGAGGCCCAAATGAACGTACGCGTCCTCGGTTCCGCAGTTTCCCTCGTCGTCGCTGCTGTCGCGCTCAATGCGGTGGCCTGCTCGAGCGCGGCCAAGCGCTCCGGCTTCGAGACGGAGCAGAGCCCGAACGAGGCGGCGGACGCCGGCAGTGGCCCCACGTTCGTGAGCGGTGGCGAGGCCGGCAGCGGCAGTCCCTGCGCCGTGAACAACGTCAACGCGGATCCCAACGCCGACTCCGACGGCGACGGCTACCCGCTCAAGTTCGACTGCAACGAGTGCGACCCGAACGTGAACAAGGGCGCTTTCGACGTGCCGGGCAACGGCATCGACGAGGACTGCAACGGCGTCCCCGACGACGAGCCCGCCGACTGCGACAAGGGCCTGATGATGGGCTCGAGCGACGCGTTCGACGGCGCGAAGGCGATGGGCCTCTGCAAGAAGGCGACGGACGACAAGATGTGGGGCGTCGTCGAGGCCAAGTGGGTCAAGCCCGATGGCTCGCCGCAGTCGGATCCGCTCGGGCAGGGCATCCTCCCGAGCTTCGGCGTCAACGCGGCCGCCAACGGCGACGCGACGCTCGCCATCTCGTCCGGCACCGCGCGCGGCCCGAACGATCCCGGCTACAAGAACGTCAGCGGCTACTCGAAGAACTACTCGAGCGGCACGCCGGCCGGCTACCCGAAGGAGGCCCCCTCGTGCTCCGGCAGCGGCGGCCTCTTCGGCAGCTTCGGCGGCTCGAACGACGGCGCGGCGCTCAAGGTGACGATCCGCGTCCCGTCGAACGCGAAGTCGTTCAAGTACCAGCAGAACTTCTTCACGTACGAGTTCCCGAACTTCATCTGCTCGGATTACAACGACTTCTTCGTCGCGATGATGGACCCGAAGCCCGCAAACCTGCCGGACGGCAACATCGCGTTCGACCAGGACGGCAACCCGATCAGCGTCAACAACAGCCTCCTCCAGG
>JAQBQJ010000251.1 GCA_028287065.1 Labilithrix sp.
CTTCCCCATCGCCTTCGGCGACTCGTGCTGCGGACGAGGCGAGTCCCCGTGTCTCGACTCTCGTCCGTGCGGAGCACGGTTCGCCGAAGGCGAGTCGGGGAGGCTCAGAGCGAAGCGATGAGGGGGACGAAGTCCCCACTAGAGTAAGAGCTAGAGGCGCGAGCCCGATTCGAGGAACGAGAATCGCGCTCGCGCCTTTAGCGGACGGCGCGCGAAGAAGAGCGCGACACCGAGGATGCCGATCGCCGACATCCAGAGTCCGAGCGTGAGATACCGAGGCCAGTACCGCGCGTGCACCTGGTAACGGCCGGGCGGGAGGTCGATCGCGATGAGCTTGTCGTCGTTCTGGACGAGCGCTCCCACGTCCGACGTCCAGCCGCGATCCCACGCGCTGTTGAGGAGGATGCGCGCGGGCCTCTTCACGTCGACGTCGACCGTGAACGTGTTGTGCGTGCGGTTCGCGACCTCGACGGTCGCGCCGTCGTCGACGGCCTTCGCCTGCGGGACGTCGCCGGTCCACACCGGAGCGTCGCTGCCGAAGGCCCACGTGTAGTGCCTGCAGCCGAGCCACGCCTTGTTCTGGCGCGGCTGATCGATGAAGTCGGGCGTGAGCCCCGTGTTCGCGTAGTGGAAGCGCGTCGCGCGCACCACCTTCGCCTCGGGGGCGCCGTTGAAGCGATACGTCTGGATCTCCTGGCCGAGACCGATCGCGTCGCCGATCGCGATGAGCGCCATGCCGATGAACGCCGCGCGCATCGCGCTCGCGAACCGAGGCATGCCGAAGCTCTCGCGCCATAGCTTCGGCGCCTTGTCGACCGCGAGCGCCACGAACATCGAGAGGTGCGCGATCATGAGCAGCCGATAGCGCGACGGAACGCGCATCGACTTGAACGGCAGCACGTTGTTCTGCAGGAACGAGTACGGCGCCCACGGCGCGAAGTGCCCGAGCATGAACAGGAACGTGAGCCCGGTGAGCACGAGCAGCCACGTGTACTCGGCGGCCGATGCCGCCATGCCGATGAGCACGAGGATCACGCCCATCCAGCCGATGTACGTGAGGTACTCGCCGAAGACGTACTGCTGGTCGACGAAGCGCGATCGCCAGTGCGGCGTGCGCAGCACGTACATGTCGATGATGGAGCGGATGTGCCAGAGGTGATCGAAGTCGGGCTCCATCGGGCGCTTGTGCGCCGCGAGCTCGTCGACGAGCGGGAGCAGCCGGCACGCCGACACCATGACGCCGACGAAGCCCACCGTGAGGCCCGCCACGACGATGTTCTTCATGCGCGCCGGGCGCCAGACGCGCGTGAGCGTCTCGAGGCCGAGGACGAGCAGCGTGTACGGCAGCGGATACGTCTGTCCTTCGAAGACCATGAGCGCGACGACGAGGCCCGCGCCGACGCGCGCGTTCCAGCTCTGCTCGGCCTTGCGCCACAAGAGGAGCAAGAGCGGCGCATAGAGGAACCCGGCGAGCGTGCTGTGCTCGCCCGCGTACTGATCGGTGTGCGCCACGCCGAAGGCGAACATCGACGCGGCGATCAACGCCGCCATGCGCGTGAGCTTCAGATCGTCGCGCACGAGGAGCCACATGCCGACGAAGCCCGCGGTGACGTGGATGATGTTCCACAGCATCACCGTGATCGTCGTGCTGAGGCCCGTCGTGAGGAGCAGGATCGGCCCGCCGGCCATCGACTCCGGATGGTTCCACAGCGGGATGCCGTGGCAGTCGAACGGATTCCAGAGCGGCAGCTCGTGGTAGGTGCGGATCGCCGCCTTCACCGTCTCGAACTGGAAGAAGAAGTGGCGGCCGTCCTCTTCGGGCGTCTTCGGGTAGGCCAGGAACATCGGCCACCACGCGTACGTCGTGAGGAGCAGACCGAGCGCCGTGATGGCCGACAAACGGAGCCACGTCGGGTTCAGCGGTCGCTCGGCAGCGGGGCGCATCACGAGGGCCGGTACGCTACCACGAGCCGTTTCAGCGCCGAGCGCGCAGCGCTTCCATGACCGAGAAATAAGGGTCGAACGAGCATCTGTCGCGCATGGCCTTGGCGCGCGTCTCGTCACGGAGCGCGTCGCCCGCGCGACCTCCGATGCGGTCGAGATCGGCGAGGTGGTACCACGGGCACGGCCGGCGCGGTCCGTAGCGCTCGGCGTCCTCGCGGGCGAGCGTGATGCGATCGCGACCGGGCGGCTCCCAGCTCGTCGCGAGGCCTTGCACCGAGGGATGGAGCTCGAGCAACGCGGAGCCGTCCTCGGGACGCGTGAAGGCCGGCGCGAGACCCGCGCCCGCGGCCACGACGACGCATACGAGGCGGAAGAGGAACGCGCGCCTGCTCTCGGCCGCAGGCAGGAGCACGGCCACACCGACCGCAGCGAGCATCGCGGCGCACGCGATGTACCACGGCGTGGTCGAGTTCCAGCCGAACCACTCGCCGATGTGATGCGGCACGAACCCGAGGTACACGAACGGCAGCGCGAACTGCGCGAGCGGTCGCGGCAGCGCTTCGGGCAACGTGTCGTAGACGAGGCCCACGAGCCCGATCGACAGCACGCTCGCGATGGCGAGCCCGCCGGCGATCCCGCGCGCGACCGAGCGCCATGCGGGCCCTCGTGCGGCGAACGTCTGGAGCACGAGCGCGGCCGCGAACGCCGCCGTGGGAGGCGCGCCCGCGAGGTAGCGAGGTCCGACGGTCCAGCCGCCGCGCCACTCCATGATGCCCGCCGCGACGCCGAACATCGCGAGGAGGACGAGGGAGAGCACGATCGCGGAGGCACGTCGCGAGCGGCGCAACGTCACCGGACCGTGCGTCGAGAGGAGGACGACGGGGATGACGAGCAGCGCGAGCCACATGAACGGGCTCATCGAGAAGAAGCCGAAGCCGATGTCCATCGACAGCGCCTTCAGCGCATCGGGATTCGGAAACTGCACGCCGAAGAGGCCGCGCTGATGGATGACCGCGAACGACTGCGTCTCGAGCAGCTCGTGTCCGGGCTTCAGCGGGTTGCCGTACGCGCGCCACTGGAAGTGCGCGACGATCGCGACGTCGATGAGGCCGCCCAGCGCGAGCGCGACGATCTGCAGCGGCCTGCGGAAGACGAGCACGCCGAAGATCGACAGCACCACCGCGACGAACAGCGCATGGTACTCGAACGCGACGCACGCGCCCGCGAGCAGGCCGACGAGGAACGCATGCGACACCTTCCGCCGGCGTGGATCGCGTGGGCTCTTGCGCATCGCGCGCTCGGTGATCGCGAAGGCGAGGAACGCCGACGACGCATAGAGCGTGTGGCTCGCGTAGATGTGCGTGTACGCGAGGTAGTTCGTGCCCATGCCCGCCGCGGCGACGGTCGCGAGGCGGAGCACGACGTCCGGCACGAGCTCGCGCATGTAGCGCTCGAAGAACACGAGGAAGAGGAAGCAGGGGAGCTGCACCGCGAAGAGGCGCATCACCCACGTCGCGGAGCGCAGCCACCCGAGCTTGTCCTCGGGGCTCGAGGCGGCGGTCGGGTGATGATGCCCGAAGAGCCCCTGGACCTTCGAGTAGGCCCAGTACGCGGGCACGCCGAGATAGGTGGAGAGCGCGGTCTTCACCATCACGTAGTGCGGCTTGCCATCGACCTTCGACGGGACGCGCGCGAGGTCGTTCACCCAGCCGTACGTCTGCACCTGCTCGTCGATGACGAGCGTGCCGTCGTCGACGAGCGCCATCGTCGTGAAGACGCGCGCGAACTCGTTCGGGTTGTTGACGGCCCGCAGGTACGGAAACACCGCGAAGAACGGCAACAGCGCGAGCGCGAAGAACAGGCGCACGCGCTTGTTCTGACCTCGAGCGCTCTGCGTCGCGCGTCGCATCGCGCGGGGTTATATGCGCCTGTGCCGTGTCAGTGAGAAGCGATTTTAGTGGGGCAACCGGGACTTGAACCCGAAACCAATGGATTAAGAGTCCACTGCTCTACCAATTGAGCTATTGCCCCGTCGAGGGACACGCCAATTACTTTTCGTGCGGCGGCATGTCAAGCGTGAGCGTCGTGCGCACGCGATTCTCTTCCTCCGCCGCGCGCGCGTGCAGCTAAGCTCCGGCGCGATGAGGACGCTCGTTACCGGCGGTGCCGGCTACGTCGGCTCGCACATGGTCAAGGCGCTCGTCGACGTGGGCCACCAGGTGGTCGTCGTCGACGACATGTCCGCCGGGCATCGTGATGCGGTGCCGCCGGGCGTGCCGTTCGTGCTCGCCGACGTGGGCTCGACGAAGGACATGGCGGCGGTCCTCCGTGACCACCACGTCGAGGCCGTGTTCCACTTCGCGGCGAAGATCCGCGTCGAGGAGTCCGTCGCCCAGCCGCGGAGGTACTGGAAGGGCAACCTCGTCGCGACGCTCGCGCTCCTCGATGCCGTGCTCGACTCCGGGACCGTGCAGGCGTTCGTGCAGTCCTCCACGGCGGCGGTCTACGGCACGCCGGACGAGGTCCCGATCGACGAGGACCACCCGAAGCGTCCGGAGAGCCCGTACGGCGAGACCAAGCTCGCGGTCGAGCGCGCGCTCGAGGCCTATGGTCGCGCCCACGGTCTCCGCTGGGCGGCGCTCCGGTACTTCAATGCGGCGGGCGCCGACCACGAGGCGGGGCTCGGCGAGCGGCACGAGCCGGAGACGCACCTCATTCCGCTCGTGCTCGATGCGGCGTCCGGCAAGCGCGAATCCATCTCGATTTACGGCACTTCGTGGCCGACGCCGGACGGCACGTGCGTGCGCGACTACATCCACGTGAGCGATCTCTGCGAGGCGCATCTCGCGGCGCTCGACCACCTCCTGCGGGGCGGCGAGAGCGGCGCGTTCAACCTCGGCACGGGGAGGGGGCATTCGGTGCGCGAGATCGTCGACGTCGCTCGCTCGATCACGGGGCGTCGGATCACGACCGTGGATGCTCTGCCGCGCGCGGGCGACCCGCCGTCGCTCGTGGCCAAGGTCGACCGCGCGGCGAAGGTGCTCGGCTGGAGCGCGAGACGCGCCGAGCTCTCGCGCATCGTCGGCGACGCGTGGGCCTGGAAGCTTCGGTCGGAACAGGTCTAGAAGAAGGCTCGCCCGATGTCCCGCGCCCGTCCCGAGGTCTCGCTCGTCATCCCGATCTACAACGAGGAGGAGGTCCTTCCTCAGCTCGACGAGCGTCTCTCGCAGCTGCTCGAGAAGCTCGCGATCGACGCGGAGGTGGTGTTCGTCGACGACGGCTCGAAGGACCGCTCGCTCGAGATGCTGCGCGCGATGGTGGAGCGCGAGCCTCGGTATCGCGCGGTCTCGTTCTCGCGGAACTTCGGTCACCAGCGCGCGATCACGGCGGGCATGGACGCGTCGCGTGGGCAGGCGGTCGTGGTGATGGACGCGGATCTCCAGGATCCGCCCGAGGTGATCCTCGAGATGATCGCGAAGTGGCGCGAGGGCTACGACGTGGTCTATGGGCGGCGGCGATCGCGTGCGGGCGAGTCGTGGTTCAAGCTGCTGACGGCGAAGGTCTTCTACCGGCTGTTCGCCGCGATGATCCCGATCGAGGTGCCGCTCGACGCGGGTGACTTCCGCTTGATGAGCCGGCGTGTGGTCGTCACGCTGCGAGCGCTGCGCGAGACGCATCGGTTCGTGCGCGGGCTCGTGTCGTGGGTGGGCTTCAAGCAAACGGCGGTCGAGTACGATCGGGCGGCGCGCTTTGCGGGCGAGACGAAGTATCCGCTGCGCAAGATGCTGGCGTTCGCGTTCGACGGGATCATCTCGTTCAGCATCCTGCCGCTGCGGTTCGCGACGTATCTGGGCGTGCTGGTCGGGGCGGCGAGCGTGCTCTACGCAGTGTGCGCGATCTTCGCGCACGTGTTCCTGAGCGCGACGGTGCCGGGCTGGACGACGACGGTGGTGCTGGTGGCGCTCCTGTTCAGCGTGCAGCTGCTGGTGACGGGGGTGCTCGGCGAGTATGTCGGGCGCATCTACGAGCAGGTGAAGCTGCGGCCGCTTTATGTGGTCGGCGAGCGGCTGCGGCACAAGCGGGCGAAGAAGATGAAGGTGGAGACGCGGGAGTTTGCGTCGGTGGGGGCGGCGATCGGGGTGGCGCCGGCGGGGGCCGCAGCGGCCACGCCGTCGGTGCCGCCTCCGGTG
>JAQBQJ010000260.1 GCA_028287065.1 Labilithrix sp.
GCGCGTCTCTCCTCTACTGTGCCGCGCCGAGCCGGGTCATCGCTTGCGCGTGCTCGGGCCGTTCGGGTCGTTCGTCGTGGCGCCGAGGGTCGACGGGATCGCCCGGCGGCTCGTCCTCCTCGCGGGCGGCGCCGGCATCACGCCGCTCGCGTCGATCGCGCGCACCGTCCTTCTGCGCGAGCCGGACGCCAAGGTCGCGATCGTCTACGCGAACCGATGCGAGGAGGAGACCATCTTCGCGTCCGAGCTCGACGAGCTCGCGATCGATCATGCCGGTCGCCTCGCGCTCGTCCACGTGACGGGGCTGCTCGATCGCGCTGCCACGTCGCGCGCGCTCGACTCGCTGCCCATCGCCGCGCATCCCGACGCTCGCTTCTTCGTGTGCGGACCCGACGGAATGCGCGACGAGGTCCTCGCCGCGCTCTCCGCGCGCGGCATCGCGGACCACGCCATCGCGATCGAGCGCTTCGCCATCGGCCCGCGCCCGCATGTCGCCATCTCGTCCGCGGCGATCGCGGCGTCGGTCGCGCCCGGCGCGCGTTCGATCGCGATCCGCCTGAAGGACCGCACCTACCGCACGATCGCCTTGCCCGGCGCGACGGTGCTCGAAGCGGGCCTCGCGGCCGGCGCCCCGATGCCGTTCTCGTGCGGCGTCGGCGGATGCGGCGCCTGCAAGGTGAAGCTCGTCGAGGGCAACGTCGAGCTCGAGGAGCCGAACTGCCTGAGCGACGCCGAGCGCGCCGCTGGTCATGTGCTCGCGTGCGTCGGTCGTCCGTGCGGCCCGTGCACCGTCGAAGTCCCGGAAGAAGCCTAGGAGGCCTGCAGATGTTCGGCGATCGCACGAAGAAGCTCACGTCGATGCTCCCGCTGCGCATGCAGAACCAGATGGACGGATGGTTCGAGGCACTGCAGGTGCTCATGGAGGTCCGCGATCCACGCGTGCTGGCATCGCTCGCTCCGTCGGGGATCCGCGGCCTCGTGTTCCAGCGAGGCAAGCAAGGCGTCCCGACGCAGACGCGCGCGCACCACTCCGCGCACTTCGACTGGTCGTATCCGTCGGACAATCCCGAAATGCGTGCGCTCTACACGCGAGCCAAGACGGGCCAGTGGAACAGCGACACGACGCTCGCGTGGGGAACGTCGGTCGATCCCTACGATCCCGCGACGCCGCTGCTCCCGGAGGGATTCCTCGACTTCGACGCGCTCGAGCGCCTCGGCATCACGCTCGATGCAAAGGAGAGGCAGCGCCTCGTCCACAGCGTCGCATCGTGGATGCTCAGCCAGTTCCTCCACGGCGAGCAGGGCGCGCTCTTCGCCGCGGCGCAGGTCACCGAGGCCGTTCAGTTCTTCGACGGTAAACTCTATGGCGCGACGCAGGTGATGGACGAGGGCCGGCACGTCGAGGTGTTCCATCGCTACCTCGATACGAAGCTCGAGAAGCTCTATCAGGTGAACGACAACCTGTTCGTCATCATCGACGCGCTGATGGCCGACTCGCGCTGGGACATGAAGTTCCTCGGGATGCAGATCATGGTCGAGGGCCTCGCGCTCGGCGCATTCGGCACGCTCTACAAGCAGACGAAGGAGCCGCTCCTCAAGGACCTCCTGAGGTACGTCATCCAGGACGAGGCGCGCCACGTCCACTACGGCGTGCTCGCCCTCCGCGATCACATGAAGGTGCTCTCGGACTCCGAGAAACGCGAGCGCGAGGACTGGGCCTTCGAGGTGGCGCTCTTGATGCGCAATCGTTTCCTCGCCTACGAGGTCTACGAGGAATGGTTCGAGGGCATCCTCCCGCGCGACAAGTGGCGCGAGTTCGTCACGCACACGCCGGGCATGCACCAGTTCCGCCAGACCATGTTCAGCCGGCTTGTGCCGAACCTCCGCGAGATCGGGCTCGTCACGCCGCGCCTCTTGCCGCGTTACGAGAAGGTCGGCCTGCTGCAGTACATGGGAGGGCTCTCCGCGGATCGTCTCGACGGCGACGGCATGATCGCCGAGCTCGATCACGCAGCCTGACGCTCAGCGCATCCGCACCCAGTAGAACGTCGCGCCCACGATCGCGAGCACGACGACCGACACCAGGAACACGATCACGCCCGAGCCTGCCTTCGCCGGCACGCCGGCCGGCGGATGCGACGGCGGCCGCGCGGGAGGCACTTGCTGCGGTTGTTGCGGCTGCTGCGCGCCGTACGACGGCTGCTGCGGCTGGTGCTGCTGCGGAGGAGTCATGTGCCGCAGCGGAGACGGCACCGCCATCGACGCGGCGAGCGGCGACATCGCGCCGATCGGCAGCGTGCCCTTCAACATCTCTCCGCGCTGGCGCGCCTGCAGCACGCTGTCGGGACCCTGCGGCGGCGGAGGAACGGACTGCACGGGCGGCGCGAGCGGCGCCGTGCTCCGTGACACCATCGGCGGATCCGTCGGCTGCGTGCCGCCGGCGGTCTCGGGCGGACGTCCCGCAGCGGGCACGGGCGCGGGCACGAGATGCGGCGCACCCTGGGGCGCGCTCTGCATGAGCATCGTCCCGGTGAAAGGTGCAGGTTGCATCGATCGCGCCTGCGCGTCGCGCACCTGCTGCATCGCGTCGCCCACGCTGTCGTCCATGACCGTGGCCATCGCGAGGTTCGGCTTCGGCGCCGCCGCGATTGCCGCCTTGAGCTCGCTCCACAGCACACCCGCATCGCGCGGCCGCTCGCTCGGATTCTGCGCCACCGCGCGCAGCAAGAGCGCCTCGACGGCGGCCGGCACCGACAGCCCGAGGCTCGACGCGCTCGGCGAGCCGGTCTTGGGATCGATCGCCTTCAGGAGCCCGGCGGCGAGGTTCGCGGCGGGACGCACCTTCTCGCCGGTCATGACCTCGAAGAGGACCATCGTGAGCGAGTACACGTCGGTCCACGGACCGATCTTCCCCATCTGCGCCGCGAACTGCTCGGGCGCGCCGTACGAGGGCGAGCAGAAGTGGACGCCCACGCCCGTCTCGACGCTCGGACGCACGCCGATCGACTCGTCCGACAGGATCTTCGCGAGACCGAAGTCGAGCACCTTCATGCGCACGCCCTCGCGCGTGCGCGTGAGGAACAGGTTGCCGGGCTTCACGTCGCGATGGACGACGTCGTGCGCGTGCGCATACGCGAGCGCGCCCGCCGCGCTGTCGAGGAGGTGCACGGCCTGCTCGAGCGTGCGAGGCCGAATGCGCTGCTCGCGACGTTCTCTCAGCTCGACGCTGAGCGTGCAGCCGTCGAGCCACTCGAGCACCATGTACGGCGTGTACTCTTTCGTGCCCGGCGCGATCACCGAGCCGCTGCTGATGCACCGCACGATGTCCAGGTTTCCCTGCGAGAGCCGGTAGAGGAGCTTCGTCTCGTCGCGGAAGCGCCCGGCGAGCGCCTCCCGGATCGCCTCGTTCGTCTTCTGCACGCTCGAGATGCGCAGGCACTTGATCGCGACGGCCTCGCCCAGGCCCTCGTGGAACCCGCGGTAGATGAGCCCGAAGCCGCCGGCGTCGACGCATGCATCGAAGCGCACCTGGTCGATGCTGCAGCCGACGAGGCCGAGCACATCGACAGGGCCGGCCGCGCTCCTGCTCATGGCCCGCAGCATAGCTAGAGAACGCCCGATCCTGCTACGCTCCGGACGATGGCGGAGGGCCGCGCGGTCCGGAGCATCTGCGTCTTCTGCGGCTCACGTCCGGGAGGCGATCCTGCGTTCGCGGCGGCCGCGAAGGCGCTGGGTACGGCCATCGCAAAACGCGGCATGACCCTCGTCTACGGCGGCGCGAAGGTCGGCCTGATGGGGATCCTGGCGGACGCCGCCCTCGCCGAGGGCGGCGTCGTCATCGGCGTCATCCCAAAGGGCCTCGTCTCGAAGGAGATCGCCCATGACGGCCTGCAGGAGCTGTTCGTCACCGACACGATGCACGATCGCAAGGACCGCATGATCCTGCTGTCGGACGCCTTCGTCTCGATGCCCGGCGGGTGGGGCACCTACGACGAGCTGTTCGAGGTCCTCACGCTCGCGCAGATCGGCTTCCACGACAAGCCGAGCGGCTTCCTGAACGTGAAGGGCTACTTCGATCCGCTGCTCGCGCTCCTCCACCACACGATCGCGCATTCGTTCGCCGCGCCGCAGCACGAAAGGCTCTACGTCGCCGCGGACGAGGCCGAGGTGCTGCTCGACGCGCTCGTCGCGTGGACGCCGCCGCCGCTCGGCGAGAAGTGGACGGATCGCCGCGCCGTGAAGCCCGATCGCGACCCTGGGGAGAAGTGAAGGCGCCGCCGGCCGTAGAGTCTGCTTTGTGGCTTCGTCTCGAGGCCGAGGCACGGTCGCGCGCACGGCGCAACGAGCCCGCGCACGACTTCTTCCACGTCGAGCGCGTCGTCTCGAACGCGCTGTCGATCGCGCGCGGCGAAGGCGTGAGTGCCGAGATCGAAGGCGCCGCCGCCACCGCCGCGCTGTTGCATGAGCTCTACACGCTTCCGAAGGACCACCCCGACTCGGCGCGCGCAGGCGATCGGTGCGCGGAGAAGGCGCGCGAGCTGCTCGACTGCGAGGCCGCGCCCGCGTGGCTCGCCGGCCCCGTCTGCGCCGCGATCCGCGATCATTCGTTCTCGAAGGGCGTCTTGCCCGACGCCGTCGAGAGCCGCCTGTTGCAAGACGCGGATCGTCTCGACGCCATCGGGGCGATCGGCCTCGCGCGCATGTGGGCCACGTGTGCGGACATGAAGAGGCCGTTCTACTCGCCGGACGATCCGTTCTGCGTGACGCGCGCGCCCGACGACAAGCTGTGGGGCCTCGATCACGTGTTCAAGAAGCTGCTCGCGATTCCGGCTCGCCTGCACACCCAAACGGCGCGAAAGCTCGCCGAGCAGCGCGTGGCCTTCATGAAGACGTACCTCGAACAGCTGGGAGCAGAGCTCACCGCCTGCACGGACCGATGATGCCGGCCGGCAAGGACCCGTATGCACGACGCTTCGTCGTCGCCGCGACACGCGACGAAGGCATCGTGCTCGATGTCGCGACGGGGGAGATCTACCGTGCCGATCGTGCAGCCGCGATCGTGTTTCGTGCGCTCGCGCGGGGTGACGGCGTGACCGGCGCCGCCGCCGCGCTCGCTCGCTCCTTCGACGTCTCGCGGGCACGAGCCGAGCGCGACGTCCGGGCGATCCTTCGCACGCTCTCGGCCGCACGCCCGCGTGCCACGGCGTCGAGCTGGGTCTTTCGGCCGAGCGGGCGCGGCGGGTACGACCTGCTGCACGACGGCCGCCGCGTCGCGTGGATCGATGCGCGAGGCCGCGCCGTCGAACGTCCGGTCGGGCAGGGCGAGGAGGACGCGGAGCACGTGCTGCGGCTCGCGGCGCCGCATGTCCTCGCGCTGCGCCGGAAGCAGGTGCTCCACGCGTCGGCGGTCGTCGTTCCGAGCGGCGTGGTCGCGTTCGTGGCGCCGAGCGGCACGGGCAAGACCACGATCGCGCGGCTCCTCGCACGTCGCGGACTGCGCGTCATCGCCGAGGATCTCCTCGTTCTGGCGACGCCGCGCGACGCCGTCCTCGACGGCGAGCGCGCGATCCGCGCGTGGTCGCGCTCGCGAGCGCCGACGGTGCCGTCGGACGCCATCGTCGCGTGCGCTGCCAATCCGTCGAAGCCGCTTCGCGCCGTCTACGTCGTCGAGCGGACGAAAGCGCACGACGGCCTCGTCGCCGACCCACTCCGCGGTGCCGCCGCCATCGCGGCGTTGTTTGCCAACGCTTTCGTCGAGCTGCCGTGCGCGCGCGTGTGGCGCGATGCGCTCGCCGCGTGCCGCGCGCTCGCGACGCTCGGCATCGTGCATCGCCTGAGAGTGCCCGACGGGCTCGCCGCGCTCGAGCGCGCGCTCGCGGTCGGGTCAGATCCTCACGATCCAGTCGAAGCTCTCCTCGGTCGCCTCGGTCCCGACCCACGCGTGGCCGATGCCGTGACGGCGAAAGCCGAGCACCAGCGCCTCGTCGGCCGCGCCCGCGTCGAGCGCCATCTCGAGAAGCGCTCGCCGATAGCAGCCGGCACCTCGCGGTAACGCGCGGTCGCACGAAGCGATCGTCGCACGAAGGCTCGCGCGTCCGAGGGGATCGCGGCGCGGCGCGGTCTGCGCGAGGCGGCGCATCTCGGCGGCCAGTGGTCCCGGCCCGCACGTACGCCGCGCCCGTTCGACGCGCGGAAGCACCGTGAGCACGCGCGCCATCTCGACGGCGGCGTCCAACGTTCGCCGGGCCGGGACGGCCGCGCGGTGCTCGCGGCGCGCGAGCACGAACCCGGCGATGCGTCCCTCGTACGCGAGGCCGCCGGCCTCGAGCTCACGGGCGATCTCCAGGTCATCGCCGTACGCGTGATGAAAGCGGCGCGTCGGCGGAGGTCCGTGCCACGTGAACCGGTCTCCGACCTCGCGCGCTCCGAAGCCGAGTGAACGGAGCGCAGCACGCGGCGCTTCGAGGAGCACGCGCGCCGGGCCGCGACCCGAGCTCGCGGCGACGACGACCGAGCCCCCTTCACGCACGGCGTTGCGCGCGCGAGAGAGCGCTTCGGCGCGATTCGTCCGCCCGGGGATGCCGCACAGGACGTCCGACGAGACGAGCACGACGTCGAACGACCCGTGCGCGACGTCCATGCGAGGGAACGACATCGTCTCGAACGACGCGCCGGTGAGCCCGGCGTCGAGCGCGCTGCGTCTTGCAGACGCGATCGCCGTGCGCGAGATGTCGATGCCGGCGACGCGCATGCCACGCCGCGCAAGCGCCAGCGACTCGCGGCCCGTGCCGCATCCGACGACGAGGACGCGATCTCCCTCCTTCATGACGCGCGTCGCGACGGCCTCCTCGGCGGACGAGAGCCCTCCGCCGGTGAGGCGTTCGGACGAGCCGACCACGTCCGGCGTGTCGTAGAACGTGGACTCTACGGCCTCCACCTCGTCGAGCGCAGGCGTTCGCGCGAGCTGCTCGACGCTGCGAACGACCGGCAGGACGGCCGCGCGCAGGCGCTCGGCGATCCGCCATGCACCGATGCTCCCGCTCGAGAGCGCCGTACGCCAGGGCTCATCGTCGAGAGACCACTGCCTTCGGTCGCGCCAAATCGAGCGGAGCACAGCGAGCCGTTCGCGCCCGTCGTTCGGCTCCGCGACGGTCGCGACTCCGCCGTCGTCGACGATCGAGAGTGCGCCCCTGAACGCGCGTGACGGAGCGACGACCTCGACGGCGTCGCCTGCGAGCAGACGTCCCGACGCGCAGCTCCGTTCGACCCACAACCACAGCTCGCCGCGAGCATCGAGCGCGCCGCGGAGCTCGTCCGCGCGCATCGGCGCGTCGGCGCCCTCGACGACGAGGGGCACGCTACGGCCTCTTCGCAAAGATTCGAGAGTTGTCGCTCGCCGCGCCGGTCTTTCCCACGAGCTCGCGTACATTGCCGAGACGGCGCAGCGATGGCGCCACGTACGCGCGGCGCGCTTCTCCGTCTTCCGTCGCGTCTGCCGCCGTGGCTCGGGGAGCGTCGCGTTCGGCGCGTTCGCCTCGCGGCTCCTTCCGGGTGTTGCGCATGTCCCCATTCGACCACATAGAATGCCCCGATGTGATGTCATTCTCCACGGTTGC
Organism: Labilithrix sp.; assembly: GCA_028287065.1. GTDB lineage: Bacteria > Myxococcota_A > Polyangia > Polyangiales > Polyangiaceae > Labilithrix. The sequence continues at coordinate 7,617 of JAQBQJ010000260.1, forward strand.
CGTCGTGAGCTGGAACGGTCCGTGGACCGTGACGTGCAAGGGAGCCCGCGCGCCCTGCGGTGCCGTCCGCGTGGTCGGGGACGTGCGTCTGGACGACGAGGCCGACCTCGCGCGCGAGCTCGGCGTCGCCGGCGCCCGTGGCCTCGATCTCGTCGCGCGTGCGTACGAACGATGGGGACCGGCGTTTGCGGCGCACCTCCTCGGGGATTTCGCGATAGCCGTGATCGATCCCGTCGCGAAGATCGTCGTTGCGGCGCGCGACGCGTTCGGCGTGCGCCGGCTCGCCTATCGTCGAATGAGCGACGGCGTTGCCATTGCGTCGGACGTCGGTGCGCTCGCCGCGCTCGGAGCGCCGGCCGCGGAGCTCGATCGAGCCGCCGTGTCGGCCTTCCTCGTCGGCGAGGCCCTGCCGCACGAGAAGACGTTCTTTCGAACGGTCTCGCGCGTTCCGCCGGGGCACACGCTGATCGCGCGGCCGTCGGGGTATTCGCTGCAACGTCACTTCGACCCGTCGTTCGCGGAAGCGCGACGATCGCGCGACGACACGCTCGATGCGATCCGCACGGCGTTCCGCGCCGCCGTCGCGCAGCGCATTCGCGGAGAGGAGCCGGTGCTCGTCCACGTGAGCGGGGGTATCGACTCGTCGTCCATCGCGTGCGTCGCCGACGACCTGCGCTGCTCCGCTCCGCTCCATTTCGTCTCGGCGAGGTTCCGTGGAGCCGACGAGGCGCGCTTCGTGTCGGCGGTCGACGCGCGGCTTCGGTCCCGCATCCACGTCGTCGATGCCGAGCCGACGGCGGACATGGACGACCCGATCGACCTCGGGCATCCCGCTCGCTATCCGCTCGCCGCGATGGGGTCGCGCATCGAAGAGCTCGCAGCGCGCACGGGAGCGCGCACGGTGCTGTCGGGCATCGGCGGTGACGAGCTGTTCTTCGAGCGGGGCGTGTATCGCGATCTCGCGGCGCGCGGACGTTGGGCCACGCTCGTGCGCGAGACGTGCCGGCGTGACCGCTACACGACCGGCTCGCGCCGCTTCTACCTTCGCGACGCCCTGCGGAGCCTCGTTCCACCCGCGATCGACGACGTGATCGCGCGCACGCGCCCTCTCCGGAAGGCACGTCCGCCGGCATGGCTCCGCGCGTCCGCCGGCCCGCTTCGGATCGAGCCGGACGGCGGCCGCGACGCAGGCCCGTTCCACTCCGAGACGCAGCGATTCACATGGGAGTGGCTCACGAGCCCGCGCCTCGCCGCGACGCTCGAGGCCGAAGACCGCGCGGCGGCGAACGCCGGCCTCCGGATGGCATACCCCTTCCTCGATACGCGTCTCGCCGGCGTGGTGCTCGGAGCGCCGTACACGCATCGCGTCCCGGGCGGGCGGATGAAGGCGCTGCTCCGAGATGCGCTCGGCGACGCCTTGCCCGAAGCCGTCCGCGAGCGCACGACCGTCACCGTCTTCGACAGCGCCATCGCGATCGCGGTCGCGAAGAAGCTGCCTCGTCTCCGAGAGGCCATCGACGGAGGCCCGTGGCGAAGCGACGAGTGGGTGGATCGGGCCGCCGCGCGCGCCCTCCTGCGACGGGCGGAGGTCGATTCCCGCGACGAAGACCTTGCGCGTACGGTGTGGGACATCGCGACGCTCGAGCTGTGGCTGCGCGCGCTCGGATGAACGCTCCTTAACTCCGCATCGCGAGCGCCGTTGTTCGATGGATGCGCACGTCCCTTCTCGCGGTGCTTCTGATCTCGGGCTCCGCGGCGTGCTCGCAAGAAGTGACGACCGGCCGCACCGCTCCGAGCGCGGTCGGAGGTCCTCGCGAGCTCACGCCGATCCCGGCGGTCGCCGTCCCGCAGGCGTCGCGTGCGACGGCACGCGCGACCATGCGCGCGTCGGCGTTTCCCACCATCGATGTTCCCGGGCATACGAAGGGCGCCATCCTGGCCTCGGCGGCGCACGGCAGCTCGAGTGACGACACCGCGAACGCGATCGCGGCGGACGGTCCCGCGGACGTCGTCGTCGCCGGTAGCTTCGGTGGGAGTGCCGACATCGGCTGCGGCGTGCACGACACGACGGCGACCGCCGCGTACGTCGCCAAGATGACTGCGGGTGGAGCGTGCGCATGGGCCGTCTACTTCGACGGCGACTGGGTCAGCCCTTCCGCGGTTGCCGTCGCCGGCGACGGGTCGATCTACGTCGCCGGCGGCGTCTACGGCACCGCGACGTTCGACGTCCCGCGGACGACCGCGGGCGGCCAGGACGGCTTCGTCGTCAAGCTGAGCTCGACCGGTTCGATCGTGTGGGCGCGTACGTTCGGCGGCGCGGACGAGGACTACGCCTATGCGCTCGCGGCATCGAGCACCGGCGTGTCCGTCGGAGGCGCGTTCTACGGAACGACGTCGTTCGGAGACGACGGCGCGGCGACGCCGACGAGCAACGGCGACGCAGACGCGTTCCTCGTGACCTACGGCGCGGCCGCGGGAGAGCTCGTCGCCTCGCGAACGTTCGGTGGTCCCGGGTGGGACGCGATCAACGCGATGGCCTTCGACGCTACCGCGGGTCTCATCGCCTCCGGCACGCACGCAGGTGGATTCGTGCTCGGATCGCAGGAGGTCGCCAGCGCAGGCGGCCAGGACGGTTTCGTGGCGACCTACGACAGCGCCCTCGCGACCCGCGCAGCGCGCAGCTTCGGCGGACCCGGCGATGACGCCGCGCACGGAGTGACCGTCGACGCCGGCGGCAGGATCGTCGCGTCCGGGTACTTCACGCACGCGGCCGCCATCGGTGGGCCCGTGGACCTCGTCGGCAGCGGCGCGCACACCGCGTTCTGGGCCGCGTACGACGCAGACCTCGCCTTCGCCGCGAGCGGAACGCTGGACTCGGACGGCGAGACCGTCGCGGAAGCGCTCACCGCGCGACCCGGAGGCGGAGTGGTGATCGGCGGGCACTTCACCGGCACGCTCATGTCCGGGATGACGCCGTCGAGCGCAGGAGCCTCGCGCGCCGGCTTCGCGGCTTCGTTCGATGCGGACGGGACGCTGGTGTGGGCGACGCCGATCTGCGCCTCGGCAGACACGATGATCCTCGGCCTCGCGAGCTCGGGCTCGGGTGTCGTCGCCGTGGGTTCGAGCGACGGAACGCTCGCCGCCGGCTCTTCCACACCGAATGCCGGCGGCTCCGACATGGTCATGATTACGCTGGGGGATTGAGCGAACGGAGATCCGCGAGGAAGGTCACGGAAGGGCCCCGCGTATCAGGGGGCATGCGGCTGCGCGCTCTCTGTCTCGTGGTGATGTCGGCGGGATCGCTGCTCGGCGCCTGCGGCGGACCGGAGGCGAAGGAGCCGTCGCAGGCCTCGCTCAGCTTCGCGGACGCGCCGGTCACGCCGAAGAGCAGCCCGCGCGCCGTTCACTCGGAGCGGTTCAGCGATGCGGTGCTCGAGGCGAGCGCGGATGCCGACGCATGCAGCGCGTACGCCGAGTGCATCGACGAAGGCTCGCGCTCAGGGGCCGACGGCGGCATGCACGCTTCGTCGTCGACGATCCGCAGCTGGGAGCGGAGCACGGGTCAGCTCCGCGAATGCGCGACCGCGCATGCCCTCGCGCGCGCCGGCGGCCTCTGTCACTGACGCGCGCGCCGGCGGCGGAGCGGATGGAGCGCACGTACCTCGCGCCGTCGCCTATGCTGCTCGCGGGATGAATGCCACTGTCGAGCCTGCGCGTGTCCTCGTCCTCGGATGCGGCTATGCCGGGACGGCCATCGCGCGGCTCGCCCGCGAGCGAGGCCTGCGCGTCGTCGCGAGCGTTCGCAGCGACGCACGCGCGTCCGCGCTCCGCAGCGACGGCTTCGAGGTGCTGCAGCGCGCGACGCTCGACGAGACGATCGCCGAGCACGTCGACGATCGCGCGCACGTGGTCGTGGCGTTTCCTCCGGACGGCCTGACGGACGCGCGCATCGCACCGAGCCTCGCGCGCGCGCTCGCGCTCACGTACCTGTCGAGCACCGGCGTGTACGGCGATCATCGCGGCGTCGTCGACGACACGACGCCCGTGCCCGCGTCGTCGCTCGCGAACGAGCGCAGCGCGAAGATCCTTGCCGCCGAGAAGGTGTACGCCGCGTGCGGAGCCACGATATTCCGATGTCCGGCGCTCTACGGACGCGATCGCGGCCTCCACATGCGCGTGATCCGCGGCGAGCACCGCATCCCGGGCGACGGCACGCGGTGCCTCTCGCGCATCCACGTCGAGGACCTCGCGCAGCTCGTGCTCGCGGCCGGTTCGCTCCCGCGTGAGACGCGCATCCGGGTCGCCGGCGATCGCGAGCCCGCGCCGCACGTCGAGGTCGTGCGGTTCGTCTCCGAAGCGTACGGCGTCCCGATGCCGCCCTTCGTCCCGCTCGAGAGCGTGCACGAGTCCCTGCGCGCGGACCGACGCGTCGACGCCTCGCGCGTGCTCTCCGAGCTCGGCGTCACGCTCCGGTACCCGACCTATCGCGAAGGCATGAAACCGTAGCCGCCGGGTCACACCCGCAGTGAAGCCGCGTAGCTCCGTCCTCCGGTCCTACGTTCGATTCCGTCCTCCCGTCCTCCCGTCCTTAGTTCGATTTGCCGAAATCGAACTAAGGACGGGCGGTGGAACTAAGGACGGGAGGGTGGCGAGGTTCTTGCTTGGCGCGCGTCGCCATGCGAGCCGGCCTTCTTCTCTTTCTTTTGTCTCTTGCCTGCGGCGTCGCCGCGTTCTCTTGCAGTGTGAACGAGGCGGCGCCGGGCGCGGGCGCCGGTCCCGCGCAGACCGTCGATCCGACGACGAGCGCCGGCCTGCCTTGTGACGTCGACACGGTGCTCGAGACGAGCTGCCGGAGCTGTCACGGCGCGTCGCCGCTCCACGGCGCGCCCATGTCGCTCGTCACGCACGACGACCTCACCGCAGTCTCGCGGATGTACGCGTCCGAGCACGTGTTCGAGCGCGTCGCCACGCGCATCCACGACTCCGCGAAACCCATGCCGCCGCCGCCGAACGCAGCGCTTTCGGGCGACGACATGGCGACGCTCGATCGCTGGATCGCCGCCGGCGCGCCACGTGCGGACGAAGCATGCGGTCCTGCGAAGACGCCGCCCGCGGCGACGGCGAAGCTCTCCTGCTCGCCGGACGTGCACATGAAGCCGACGTCGGCGTGGGCGATGCCCGAGACCGTCGACGACGAGTACGTCTGTTACGGCTTCGACGTCACGGCCGATCAGAAGCGCCATCTCACCGCGATCGCTCCGCTGATCGACAACCCGAGCATCGTCCACCATCTCGTCCTCTTCGAAGCGAGCCACTCGGTCAGCGGCGTGCCGGCTCCGTGCAACGAGAGCGCGTCGGCACAGATGCGCATCCTGTACGGATGGGCGCCCGGCGGAAAGGCCCTCGAGCTGCCCGTCGAGGCGGGCTTCGCGCAGGAAGGTACGACCCACTACGTGGTGCAGGTCCACTACAACAACGTCCAGCACCAGGCCGGGCAGAGCGACGC
>JAQBQJ010000273.1 GCA_028287065.1 Labilithrix sp.
CCGGGCTGGCGCGCCGTCGAGGTCACGGATGCAAGCCTCGCGTATCGTGACGACGAGCACGGCGCGTCGATCCTCCTGAACGCCCGCTGTCACCGTCCGGACGAGGGCACGCCGCTCGTCGCGCTCACGAACCACCTGCTCATCGGCTCGACGGCACGCGACGCGGTGGTGCAGGAGACCGAGCCGTTCGACGGTCGCGAGGCGCTCCACACGAAGATGCGCGCGAAGTGGGACGGCGTCCCGATCGCGTTCGACATGTACGTGACGAAGAAGGACGGCTGCACGTACGACTTCGTCTACATGGGCGATCCCTCGGCGTACGACGCGGGCTCGCATGAGTTCGAGACGTTCGTTCGCGCGTTCCGAACGCTCCCGGGCTCCGGCACCGTCGCAGCTCCCACCACCGGAGCGTCCCGATGAGCGGCACCGAAGAGGAGCTCCCGCCGCCGAGCGCGCCCACGTCGATGCGCTTCTCGCTGCCGCCCGCGGCGCCCGAGCCGTCGTTCCTCGACTACCACAAGACGCGCGTCATCCATTTCGCCGAGCACCTCGGCGACGTGCTCCTCCTCTCCGTGCAGGCCGCGAAGTCGATCGCGCGCCGCCCGCTCGAGCTGCGCGCCACGCTGCACCAGCTCGATTCGCTCGGCGTGAAGTCGATGGGCATCGTCGCGGTCACGTCGCTCTTCATCGGGATGGTCATGACCATCCAGTTCGCGTTCGGTCTCCGTCGCTTCGGCGGCGTCGAGTACATCCCGCGCGTCATCATCCTGTCGTTCTGTCGTGAGCTCGCGCCCACGCTCACCGCCGTGATCGTCGGCGGTCGCATCGGGAGCGGCATGGCGGCGGAGGTCGGCGCGATGAACGTGACCGAGCAGGTCGATGCCATCCGCGCGCTCGGCGCGGACCCCGCGAAGAAGCTCGTGCTCCCGCGTGTGCTCGCCGCCGTCATCGTCATGCCGCTGCTCAGCGTGTACGCGCTCGCGCTCGGTACGCTCGGCGCCATCATCATCTGCGCCGCGCAGTACGACATCAAACCCACGCTGTTCATCAGCTCGTCGCTCGAGGTCGTGCGTCTCGGCGATTTCTTCAGCGGGCTCGCAAAGACCCCAGTTTTCGGGTTCCTCATCGCGATCATCGGCTGCCACTTCGGCCTCCGAACGACCGGCGGAACCGAAGGCGTCGGGCTCTCGACGACGCGCACCGTCGTCGCGGTCTCGATCGCCATCCTCATCGCGGACTTCTTCCTCACGAAGCTCCTCATCGTGTTCCAGGCCGGATGACCCACGCGCGCGCCAGGCGGGTCGCCCTCGCTCTCGTCCTCAGCCCCGTGCTCGTCGTCACGGGTCTCGCCTACGACGCGCACGCGCGTCGCGCCGCGAAGTCGAACGACGAACCCGCGATCGATGCGCTCGCACGCCGCCTGCCCACGAGCGATCTCGCGCTCTCCGGCGGCGCGCGATGGCTCCGCGCGATCTCGCTCGAGGAGCCGGGCGCTGCGTTCGCCGACGGACCCGCGTCGCCCGATCCGGATCCCGCGGGCGCCGCGATGGCCCCGCCCACGGAGCTCTGGTCGCGATGAAGACCTCGATCCTCGCATTCGCGCTGCGTGCGCTCGCTCGTCGCAAAGCACGTGCGTTCGCGCTCGGCGGCGGGCTCGCGTTCGCCGTCGCGCTCGTCGCGGCGGTCGTCTTTTTGACCGAGTCGCTCCGCGCCGAGGCCGAGCGCGCGCACGCCGCTCACCCCGACATCGTCGTGCAGAGGCTCGTCGGCGGACGACCCACGACGATCTCCGCCGCGGACGCCGCGAAGCTCACGGACATCCCGTCGGTGCGCTCGGTCACGCCGCGCGTATGGGGCTACGTGTTCTTGCCGTCGCTCCAGGGCAACGTGACGATCGTCGGCACCTCGAAGGGCGCGCCGCCGCTCTCGATGGGCAACGGCGTGCTCGCCGAGGGACGTGATCTCGCGCCCGGCGCGCACGAGATGATCGCGGGCGCAGAGCTCGCGCGGTTCCTCGGCATGCGTCCCGGCGACGAGCTGGGGCTGCCCACGTCGAATCCGGACGCGCGTGCGTTGAAGCTCGTCGGCACCTTCCGGTCTTCGCTCGATCTCTACACCGCGGACGTCCTCGTATGCGACGAGGAGGACGCACGCGCGCTGCTCGTGCTCCCGCCCGGCGACGCGACCGATCTCGCGATCACGCTTTCGAACGCCGCCGAGGCACGTGTCGTCGCTCGAACGATCACGGAGCGTCTCCCCGGCGCACGCGTGATCGAGCGCGATCTCCTCGCACGCGTCTATCACCTCGCGTACGGGCGCCGCGCCGGCTTCGTGCTCGGGGCTTCGATCCCTGCGATCCTCGCGCTGCTCGTGCTCGCGTGGGATCGCGCGAGCGGCCTCGGACCGGACGAGCGCAAGGAGATCGCGGTGCTGAAGGCGGTCGGTTGGTCCACGTCGGACGTGCTGTGGGCGAAGCTGTTCGAATCGCTGCTCGTGGGAGCGAGCGCGACGGCGCTCGGATTATTGCTGGGCTACGCGTGGATCTTCTGGCTCGGCGCGCCCGGGCTCCGCCCCGCGCTCGTCGGATGGAGCGTTCTGTATCCGCGCGCGGCGCTCACGCCGGCGGTCGATGTCGCGCAGCTCCTCGGGATCTCCCTCGCGGTCATGGGGCCGTTCGCGCTGCTCAGCGTCGTGCCCGCCTGGCGCGCTGCGACGGCCGATCCGCTCGACACGATGCGCACCTGACGTTCGGAAATCGGGTGGTAATATGACCTCATGGAGATGCGCGTCTTCACGCTCGAGGCGGTGAACGCGCTCGTACCACGTCTCTCGAACGTGGTCGGTCGCCAGCTCCATCGGCGCGCCGGGATCGAAGAGCTGCTGATGCAGCTCGGCCAGAAGCTCGGCGACATCCCGGAACGGATCATCCTCGACCCGGCCGATCCCTCGGACGTGCGCGCGATGAAGCGTGACCTCGTCGAGAAGATCGAGAGGTACCGCGCAGGCTGGCGCGACGTCGAGGACATGGGCGCGGTCCTCAAGGACGCTCGCATCGGTCTGCTCGATTTCTACGGGGAGGTCGACGGCAAGCTCGTGTGGCTCTGCTGGAAGTACGGCGAGTCCGAGTGCGCCTTCTACCACGCCCTCGAGGAAGGCTTCTCCGCGCGCAAGCCGATCGGCGCGAGCGTGAAGCAGCGCCTCCTGAACTAAGTCACCGAGCGCGATTCTCGTACCTCGAATCTT
>JAQBQJ010000308.1 GCA_028287065.1 Labilithrix sp.
GGCACGAAGGACTGGGCGGTGAGCAGCCTGCAGACGCTGGAGCGCGAGCCGAAGGGCCCGCTGCTCACGTCGAACGTGGGGGAGGAGGGCACGAACCTCCCGACGGTGTTCGACCGCAACGCGCAAGCGGCGTTCGCGCAGATCCAGGCGAAGGATCCGCAAGGCACGTCGTGGCAGCAGGTCGAGCATCGCGTGGGGCTCGTGTTCCAGGAGTTCCATGCGGGCTGGGTCGCGCGCGACCCGACGCGCGTGCGCCCATTCGTGAGCGACAACCTGTTCCAGTCGCAGCTGTACTGGATCGATCTCTATCGCAACGCGCGCTGCATCAACCGCACGGACGGCTCGCGCATCACGCGCCTGGAGCTCGCGAACGCCACGACGGACGCATACTACGACGCGGTCACGGTGCGCCTGTACGCGACGGGCCTCGACTTCACGGTGAGCGAGGACGGTCGCCTCTTGTCAGGCAGTCAATCGATCCCGCGCTCGTATTCGGAGTACTGGACGCTAATCCGCGGCGCGCAAAAGAAGAAGACCGACAAGGGCGAACGCCAGTGCCCGAACTGCGGAGCGCCGCTGAAGATCAGCATGACCGGCAACTGCGAGTACTGCGCCGTGAAGGTCACGAGCGGGGAGTACGACTGGGTGCTGTCGCGGATCGAGCAGGACGAGGTGTATACGGGGTGACGGCGCTCAGCGGCAGTTCACGCGCATACCGCTACTCGGGACTAGTGCCGGAGTAGGCGCCCGTGGCCCGGGCCTTGCTCCGCGGGCGGCGATGCGTCACGACCTTTTCACGGCGGCCCTCGTTTCCTCGGTGTTCTTGGCCTTTGCGCCGTCCTCGCAGGCCCAGGTCGAAACGAGCGCCATGACCGACGAGTCGCGGCCGGTGGGTCCGAAACCCGAGCCCTCATCGGTCGGTCCGCGCGCAAAACCGACCATGTTCGGGGTCGGCGTCGCCAGCACGCTCGCAGGAGCGGTGGCGATGCCGGTGGGCGGCCTCCTCGTCCTCACGAGCATCTTCAGCAACGTCGACAACAGCCTCAATTGCGCCGGCCCCTGTCACTCCTCGTCGGATACGACGGGCACGATCGGCGCGGTCGTCATGGTCTCGGGCGTCATCTTGCTCGCCGCGGGAATTCCGATGATCGTCCTCGGCGGAAAACGACTGCCCAAGGAGACGGCCTACGAGCCACTCACGTTTCGATTCTGAGCGCATCTCACGAACGTGCCGGATGCTGAGGAAATTCGGCTAGTGCGCGGTGCTCGCGGCGGTCCAGGGGAGCCCGTCGCCCGCGGTGAGCGTGACGGGACGCACGACGAGCTTCTCGGCGCCGACGCGGACGATGGTGGCGACGAGCGTGTCGTTGTCGAGCAGGATGGATGTCTCGCGCCGCGTGCCGAGGAAGGAGCGCTGCTCCGACTGCGTCGCGGCGAGGTGCTCGAAGAAGGCGGCGGACGAGGCGCGGTCGACGGGTATGAGCCGCAGAGGCTCGCATCCGGCGCTGGCGTCGCGCTTGGTGGCCTCGATGTCGATGGCGTAAACGCGCCCGCGCTCGAGCGTCGCGTGGAGCGCGGCGATGCAGGTGGCGCTGGGCTCGGCGGCCCAGTTCTTCACGTAGAACGCGTGCTCGCCGGGTGTGAGGCGAACGACGGCGTGCTCGGTCGCGCGTACATCGGCGAGAGGAGCGCCCTCGCCGCCGTAGATGCGGACGTAGCTCCATCGCTCGCTGAACGCGAGGTCATCGCCGCGAGTGTCGGGCCCGTCGAGGGAGCGGCGGTGGAAGACGACGACAGCCTCGTTCTCGGCGGCGGCGTAGGGCCCGGCGGGAGCGGGGACGGTGGTGGAGGGCTTGATGGTGGAGCAGGCGCCGCAGAGGGACGTGAGCGAGAGGAGGAGCAAGGAAGACGAGAACCCGCGCATGCGGGCGCCGCGAGCATGGGGCGTGCCGTCGGGCGCGCGCGGTGATTGCCCGTCGCTCATCGTGAGCGTGAACCGCCGCAACCGTCCGCGGTGTGGCGCTGCGTTCACGGGCTTTCGTCCGCTCGGCCGTGTTCACCGAAGCCGGTTCAGCGGCAGCCGGCGCTCGTGCAGCGGTGGATCGTCCAGGGCCCGTTGAAGTCGGTGGCGCGCCAGGCGGTGTCACCGCCGACGGACGCGACCTCGACGCGCAGGTCGTACGCGGAGTTCCCGGAGGCATCGGCGGGAAAGGCGATGTTCACGTCGCGCGCGATGCCGTCGGAGCACGTCGCCGCCTCGAAGACGAGCACCGCCGAGCCGGCGCTGTGCCATCGCGTCCCGACGGCGCACTGGATCTTGACGCCAGGCTTGGTCGCGATGGCCTCGAGCGGCGTCCCGTCGCCGCGCCGAAGGACCACGATGTCGCCGGACGCCGCCAGCGTGAAGTCCGCGCCGCTGTCGCGGTTGGTGTTGAACGAGACGCTCCAGTCGCCGACGAAGCGATCGGCGTGCTGCGTCGTGGTGGTGGGGGCTGCGTCGTTGCGCTCGATGTCTCCGCCGCAGGCTGTGAGGAGGGCGGCGGCGAGGATGGTCGTGGTCGTGGTCGTGGTCTTCATCGCGTCCTCCGTGGGGCCAGGTGAGCGGGGGCACTGTATACGAAGGGTCGCGCTCAGCGAAGCACGCCGGCGAGGCGCGTGGCGTCGACGACGATCCCCCGCTCGGCGAGCGGAGGAACGATGTCGCGTGCGATGCACGCCCGAGAGCGCGCGACGAAGCTCTCGGAGTCCAGGAATCCGAGCTCGTGGACGTGCTCGACGAGGAATCCCTCGCTCGTGACTCCCTCCTTCGCGACGCTCGTGCGGGCCTGCCAGACCGTCGCGAGCTCCTCGATGCATCCGAGCGCGACGCCGGCGAGCCGTGCGCGCTCGCCGTCGTCGATGAGCTCTGTTGCCCAATCGAAGTAGAGCCAGCCGATGCGTGTGTGACGTGCCTCGTCGCGAGCGATCTGCTCGAGCGCGGAGCGAAGCAGAGGATGCCGTGACGCGCGCATGGTGCCGATGGCGTTCGACTCGCTGAACGTCTCGTGGATGGCGGTGACGAGCATGCGATCGTTGGTGCGCTGGAGAGGATGCGCCTCGTTCGAGAGCGGCTCGAGCATCGCGCTGGTGTCGATGTCGATGCTCACCCCGCCGCCGAGCTCCATCGCGATGCGTGAGGCGATCTCGACGTGACTCACCTCGTCGGCGACGAAGTCCCCGGCCATCCCCACGAGATCGAGCGGCGCGCGGACCTCGAGGAGGAGGCGCAACATCTCGGCGAACGACATCGCAGCGCGGTATTCGCTGATGGCGATCTGCGTCCACGTGTTGCGCGCGCGTTCGACGAGCCTCGCCGGGTAGCGCTCGGGCTCGAGTGTGCCCCAGGGCAGCGCGGCGGTCGCGGGGCGGAGCCGGCGGAAGTGCTTCTCGGCGACGCCACCGAGCCATTCGATCTCGAAGGGGGCTTTCATAGGTTCGCGTCGGCGTCGGCGTCGGCGTCCGCGTCGGCGTCGGTGATCTCGGCATCGGCCGCGTCGGCCGCATCAGCGCCCGCGTCGAGATGACCGGAGTCGTCGCGTGCTGCGTCGGGGTTGCCGAAGCTTCCGGAGTCTTCGTAGCCGCCGTCGTAGGCGATGTCGCCGTAGAAGCCGGTACGATTCGTCTCCGTGCTGCAGGCGACGGCGACGGGCGAGGCGATCGTCGCCGCCGCGAGGAGAAGCATCTTCTTGGTGCGCGGGCTCGACATGAAAACCTCCGCCGCCGCCCCAAGCAACGTGCGTACCGCGCGCTTTTTCTCGGCTTTTCGTGAGGGAGACGGCTCGCGCGCCAGCGACAGATCATCTGACAGCCTCGTCATGGCCCCTGACGCAGATGTCGTGGCGTGCTTCTCTCGCTCGATGCCCGGCAAGCTCGCCTGGAAGCGCACCCGCTCGGTCGACGAGCCGCTCCGTCTGCCCGGCTTCGTCGCGCGTCGTGGTGACGTCACGCTGCAGGTCGAACAGACGGGCATCACGCTCTCGCGCGGCGGCGACGTCGTGCGCATGCCCGTCCCGCCCGGAACGATCGGCGACGTCGAGACGAACGAGGACGCGACCGTCGCGATGATCGTGGCACTGGACCACGGCCACAACCTATGGCGCGTGGATCTCTCGACGGGGGCATGCGCGGAGCTCGCGCCCATCTTCGGCGGCAATGCGCATCTCGCACGCTCCACCTCGGGCGTCGTCATCGCGGGAAGCAATACGCCTTACCTGAACCGCTTCGCGTGGAGCGGAGCGGACGAGGGCTACGTGAGCATCGAGCACCCGCCCGCCGAGTTCTTCGGCGTGGACGTGCTCGCGATCTCGCACGACGGCTCGACGATCGCCTTCAACGACTCGGGCGCATCGGAGGACGTCGGGCTCGGCACGGAAACCATCTCGATGTCGCAGACGCGGATCTACGACGTCGCGAGCAAGACCTGGCTCGCGACGTTGGAGGAGCGGCTGAACGGGATGGTCGTCTCGGCGGACGGCGCGCTCGTCCTGACGAACAAAGGCGTCTTCGCGAAAGACGATCTCGAGACGCTCCGAGCGCCGGCGCCCGCGTTCCGCGGCGGCGCGGCGGTGCCGGGCACGACCGCGGTGGTGCTCCACGACGGGACGAGGATCTTCGTGTTCGATTTCGCGCGTGGAGAGGAGATCGCGACGCTGTACGAGGGCGCGAGCTCGACGTGGCGCCTGGACGTCGACCCGATCAACCGCTCGATTGCGGCGTATTACGCGGGCGACGTGCGTATCTGGCACTGCGCGTGGACGGAAGAGCACCGTCCGGCGCGCTTCACGATCCCGATCGACGGACGAGAGCTCGCGTTCGTGAGCACGGACGAAGCGCGCTACACGACGGAGCTCGACGGGCGCGCGTGCGACGTCCGCGCGACGATCCGCGAGTCGGACGTGTCGGCGGGTGGCACCCCCGAGTGGGAGCCGCGGACGGAGTGCGGCCCGCTGTCGATCGACCCGCTCCTCGCGTGCCTCGAGGCCGGCGCGCATCCGGTGCGCGTCGCGGGCGGAGGCGTGGTCGTGAAGGCGTGCCGCGAGGGCGCCCACTTCCGCCAGAACACGTGGTTCGAGGTGACGATCCGGATCGTCGAGGGCCAGGCGATCGATCTCGACGTGAAGATCGCGGTGCAGGACGACAGCTACTACTAGCGATCACCAGGCGAATCGGTCGATGACGAAGTCGGGAGCGACGCCGGTTGCGGCGAAGAGTGCGTCGATGCTCGGCTCGGCGGCGTGACCGCCGGTCGCGGTGACGAGGACGGA
>JAQBQJ010000342.1 GCA_028287065.1 Labilithrix sp.
GGCTTCGCTTGCCTCGCGGGCTTCGCCGGCGCGTACGTCGTGACGACGAGCTCCGTCACGTCACCCCGCTTGCTCGGGTCCGAGTTGATCGCACGCGCCGCCTGGATGTCGTCGACCACGAAGCCGCGACTCAGATACAGGGCGCGGCTCTCGAGCGTTGCTGCGTTGGAGAGCATCGCGTTGACGCGCCTCTTCTTCAGCGCCGCGAGCTCGTCGGCGAGTCGCTCCTGCTCCTCCGGTCCGAAGCGATCCGACGCATACGCCGTGAAGTTCGCCGTCTTCGACACCGGGACGTACGGCGGATCGAAGTACGCGAAGTCGCCGGCCTTCAGCTTCTTCGTCACGTCCGCGAAATCCGCGACCTGCACGTCGGCGAGCGACAGCGCCTCGTGGGCGGCACGCAACCCCTCCACGTCGAGGATCCTCGGGCGCGCATACTTGCCGAAGGGCACGTTGAACCGCCCCGACGCATTGACGCGCCAGAGGCCGTTGAAGCACGTCTTGTTGAGGAACAAGAGACGAGCGCCGCGCTCGATGGTCTTCATCGTCGCCGTCTCGAGCGCGCGCACGTCGTAGAAGTGCGCGCGACGCTTCTCGTCGTCGAGGCGGAAGTGATCGTCCTGATAGCCCCGCACCCGATCGATGAGCGACTCCACGTCGGTCTTGATCGCTCTATAGAGCTCGACGAGCTCCTCGTTCTTGTCGGCGAGGAGCGCGCGGTCGAAGCGCCGCTTGGGCTCCGCCGCGAGCGCGAAGAACATCGCGGCTCCTCCGCAGAACGGCTCGGCATAGGTCGGGAATCGACCTGCCGGCAGGCGCTTCATGAGGCGATCGAGGAGGCGCGACTTGCCTCCCGCCCACTTCACGACCGGACGCGGTGCCACCAGCATTTCGTTATCGTGCCCCGCCGTCCGGCGCAATCAACAAGGGCGCGAGCCGTGATTCGGCGACGGAGAAGGTCGCGTTCAGGCCGTCGAGCCCGCAGTGGCGTTCGGTCTTCGAGATCGATTTGCAGGCGATTCGCCGCGCGGGACCGCCTTCCGCGACGGTGACCTCGATCACGAGATCCGGCGCGCCCTCCGGCTTCTTCAGCGACACGACGCGGTCGGCAAAGAGCGCGGCCATGGTGTCCCGCTGGGTCGAGGCATCCGCCACGGTGACCGGCTTTCCCTCGGCGAGCACGCGCACGCGCTCGATCCGCTCGGCCTGCGTGCGGAGCGAGCCGCGGCTCACGTAGATGCTCTTCGCGAGATCGCGGAGCGACCGCGGCGCGACGAGGACGCCCGGCCGAGGATCGACGCGTACGTACACGCCGCCCTCGCCTTCCGCGCCGAACCACACCGTGACCGGCGCGTTTCCGTCCGGGAAGACGAGCACGACGTGACATCCGTCCTTCGTGAAGCCGAACGAGCCGTCGTCGGCGTCGGCGACCCATGCATCGATGTGGCCGCGCACGAGCGCGTCGACGAGCGGCACGATCGCGCCGTCGGTCTCGTACCCTGCCGGCGACACGAGGCGGAAGCCCTCGCCGCGATCGACGAGCTCCTGATCCGTTCCGCAGCGGAGGATGACGCGCGAGGGGCGTCGCGCGTCACCCTCGAGGATCGTGCGCGGGCGAAGGCTCGTCGCGCGCGGAACGAACCGGCGCCACATCGCGGCGTCGACCTCGAGACGAGCGTCGTCGAGCACGCGCCGCAACGTCGCCCGCCCATCGGCGCCGAGCGCACCGACCTCGATGATCTGCTCTCGCTCGCCGGAATGCACGACCGCGCGTCCGATCGACGGGAACGCGCCGCCTCCGCGCGTGACCGCGCGAGCCTCCGACTGCGCGATGCGCGTCACGAGCTCGGATGCTGCATCGGCCTCGGCGGGCGGCAGATCGCGATCGACGGGCGCGCGCTGGTGGAAGCCCGTGCCCTTGCGCGCGAGCTCGATCGCTGGAGGATCGCCGCCGGCGCGCTCGAGACGAAGCTCCTCGATCTCGTCCATACCGAACGTGAACGGCAGCTTCTCCACGAGCGCATCGGGCTTCTCTTGCAGCGCGACGACGACGTCCTTCGGCGCGCATGCGGCGGCGCGCGCCGGCTTCTTGCGGAGGACCACGACGTCCGACGGATGCCCCGGGCACGCCTCGCCGAGCACGAGCTCCGCGGGCGCCTTGCTCGCGTCCTTCGGCGTGAGCACCAGCGTGACGGTCGGATTCGCGGTGAGACGATCGGCGTCGGCGTCCTTCGGGAACGCTTCCGCGCGCATCTCCGCGAGCGCAGCCCAGAGTCGAGCGACGGCGGTGCGCGATGCGAGCAGCCCGGTGCCGGCAACCCGGAACGAGTGCTCGTCGAGACGCTCGAGGGCGATCGTCGTAACGCCGTACCTCACCTCGAAGCGCGCAAGCTCCGTCGCGAGATACGGCACGACGGCGCGATCGCGATACGTGTCCGACGGCGCGAGCAGCGCGGTCGTCACCTCCTTCGACACGACGATCGGCGCTGCGTCGCTGGCGCGGAAGTAGCTCGAGCCCTCGGGCTGCGGCGACGGAGCTCCGAGCACGAACGGCACCTCGAGGCTGCCCATCGTGACGGCGCCGGCTGCGCGCGGAGGAGCGCTCGGCTCGAGACCGACCGCGGCTCCGGCGGCGACCTTGCGTGCGATGGTCGCGAGCTCGAGGGTCGAGAGCAGGCGCTCGACGGCGACGGGATCGGCGCGCTCCTCGCGCGGCGACGTCATGCGCCAGCGTCCTTCCTTGCCCTCTCCGCGCTTGTCGTTCGATGCGCGGTCGCGCTCGAGGACGATCGTCTCGTCGTCGTGACGGATCGCGATCCTGGTCACCTCGTCGCGCCGCCACACGACGAAAGCGCTATTTTCACGGCGTTTGCGCTCACCCTCGGTGACGCGATCGCGATCGACCCAAAGCCACACGCCGAGGGCGAGCGCGAGGACGACGAGCACGATGGTCGTCGCGTGCCTCTTCACCCCGGCTTCTTCCTTCGGTTCGGCTTCGAGGTCTTCGAGGTCTTCGCCGTGCGGCCTTCGCCGGCGCGACGGAAGAGCGCGATCGCGATGCCGAGGAGCGCAACGGTCGCCGGCATGAACAGGACGACGTAGCGACGGATGGTCCCGCGCGACTCCTCGTTGACGCGCATGCCCGCGCCGACGGCGCTCTTCTCGGGCACGTCGAGCACCTGCGGCCTGGCGGCGAGCCACGAGATGGCGCTCTCGCTGAGGAGCGCCGCGCCGCGATACGCCGGGAGCTCGTGGAACGCCTCGCCGGCCATCACGCTGCTCGTTCCGGCGACGACGATGCGCGGCCCGTGCGGCGATGCCGCCGAGACCTTCGGTCGCTCGGCGGCCATGGCGATCGAGAGCGGCCCTGCGAGATCGCCGGCGCGCTTCTGCGGCGTGTCCTTCCAGTCGGCCGCGCCTTCGATGCCGTGGAGGCCGAACGCGCTCGCGGACGTGCCGAGCAGCTCTTGCGCGTTGACCGAGCCCGGCTCCACGGCGCGATGCATCGAGCGCGTGAGGCTCACGACGACGCGCGGCACCTCGCGCGATCGCTCCGTCTTCACGAGCGCGGTCGTGACCGGATGCTGCCGGGGTTGCGCGACGAAGCGGAAGCCGCCGCTCTCGGGCAGCGAGACGTCGGCCTCTTGCTCGGTGACGACCACGTCGTCGAGCGCGATGCCGAACGGACCGAGCACGCGCTCGAGACCGGCGGGCACGAGCCCGTTGCCCTGGCCGGGCGCGGTCAGGATGGGGCTCGCCGCGAGGAAGAGATTGCCGTCCTCGAGGAGCCACGTGCGAAGGCGCTCGGCCTCGTCCTTCGCGAACGGCGCGCGCAGCCCGGCCACGACCGCGACCGCGCAGCCGTCGAGCGGCTTCGAAGCGGCGTTCGGCGCGCCGAGGTCGACGATCGCGACGGCGTAGTTGTCCTTGTCGAGGACCTCCTTGAGCGCGCCGGCGCCTCGTTCGCCGGCGTCGGCGGGCGTCAGCTCGCCGTGCCCGGTGGTGAAGCAGATCTTCGATTTCGTGCCGCCGAGCACGCTGCGGATCGCGCCGGTGAGCGCGCGTTCTTCGCGCGGCTTCACCTTCGTGTCGTCCTGGGCGGCGACCTCGACCATGTCGCTCGCGGTCACGAACCAGTGACGATCGCCGCGCGCGACGACGACCACGGCGTCGGCGACGACGTGACCGTCTTCGGTGCGCCCGGTCTCGATCTTGAATCGCTTGCGGACGTCCTCGAGGGCAATCGTGTCGCGATCGGGATCGACGTAGTGGATGTCGAGCTTCGTCGTCTCGGCCTGGTACGCGACGAGGAGCTGCTTCACGCTCTGCTCGAGCGGATCCGCGGTGCCGAGGAGAACCCAGATCTGCACCGTCTCGGGGAGCTCGTGGAGCGTCTGCACGGTCGCGGACGAGAGCGAGTAGCGCTTGTTCGACGTCCAGTCCCAGCGCGTGAAGCGGCGGGCGGCGACGACGTTGACGAGCACGACGACGACGACCGCAGCGAGGACGCCGAGGAGCTGCGCGGCGTGCGCGGGATCGATCGCAAGCTTCTTCTTCGCCATCTAGCCCCACCTCCATGCGTCGACCGCGCGCACGGTGACGAAGAGCGGGAGCACGACGCACGAGCCGTAGAAGACGACGCGGCGCGAATCGATGATGCCCGAGGCGAAGTCGTTCATGTGCGCCCACACCGAGACGTGCGAGCAGACGTCGTGCATGAGCGTGCCCTCGCGCGTGACGAACTCGCCGACGCCGAGGATGAAGAGACCGAGCACGACGAGCGCCGTCATGATGAGCGCGAGGAACTGGCTCGTGGTGATCGCGCTCATGAGCAAGCCGAGCGACAGATAGCCGGCGCCGACGAGGAACACGCCGAGGTATGCGGAGGCGGCGACGCCCCAGTCGACCTCTCCGCTGCGCTGCAGGATGACGAGATAGAAGACCGTGGGCGCCCACATCGCGACGTAGGTCGTGAGCACCGAGGCGTACTTCGCGAGCACGACCGACCAGCTCGAGACCGGCGCGGTCATGAGCGATTCGATCGTGCCGCTCCGTCGCTCCTCGGCGAAGAGGCGCATCGTCATCGGCGGGACGAGCAGGAAGAGGACGAGATAGAGGAGGATCGTGTTGCCGAAGAAGGCCTGGATGGGCGTCTGATCGCTCGCGGCGGCGCCCATGTTCGAGAAGTGATCGACGAGGAGGAAGAAGTGCATTCCCTGCACGAGCAGGAAGACGGTGATGAGCACCCACGCGAGCGGTGTGACGAAGAACGCGAAGAGCTCGCGCTTGTAGATGGGCCAGAAGCTCTTCACGGATCCGCCTTCTCGTCGTGCTCGTGCTCGTGCCCGTGCTCGGAGCTCGTGAGCTCGGCGAACACCTCTTCGAGGGAGCTGCGGATCGGGCGAACCTCGCGGACGAAACAGCCTGCGCTCACGAGCGCGGCGACGGCTTGCTCGATGGCTTGCGCCGTCCCCGCTTCGTCGAGCTTCTTCTGCCAGCTGCAGCGGAGCTCGTGCGTGTCGGTGCCGGAGGCTTCGGGCTCGGCCTTCGCGATGCCCGGGACGGCGCGCACGGCGGAGAGCGCGGCCTCGACATCGCCGCGCACGACGAGCACGAGGCCCGCGGCGCGGCGCTTCCGCGAGATCGACTCCATCGTGCCTTCGGCGACGAGCTTGCCCTTCGCGATGACGACGACGCGGCTGCAGCTCGCCTCGACCTCGCTGAGGATGTGCGTCGAGAGGAGGACAGTGTGCTCCTTGCCGAGATCGCGGATGACGTCGCGGACCTCGCGGATCTGGTTCGGATCGAGGCCGGCCGTGGGCTCGTCGAGGACGAGGAGCGGAGGGCGCGCGACGAGGGCGTCGGCGAGACCGACGCGCTGGCGGTAGCCCTTGGAGAGGCTGCCGATGAGGACGTTCGCGACGTCGTCGACGTTGGCCTTCGCCATCGCGTCGTCGACGAACGCGGGACGATCGCGGCGCGGCACGCGCTTGAGCTCGGCGCGGAACGCGAGGTACTCGGCGACGCGCATCTCGGGATAGAGCGGGACCGCTTCGGGCATGTAGCCGATCTTCTGGCGAGCCTCGAAGCTCTGATCGCGGATGTCGAAGCCCGCGACGCTGACCTTGCCGCTCGTCATGCCGAGGAAGCCCGACAGGATGCGGAGCGTCGTGCTCTTTCCGGCGCCGTTCGGTCCGAGGAAGCCGACCACCTCGCCCTTGTCGACCTCGAAGGACACGTCGTCGACGGCGAGGCGGGCATTCGCGCCGGTGCCGTAGCGCTTGACGAGCTTCTGGACGGAAATCATGCGGGGTCGAGCGAGCGGGTTTTACCACGCCCGCGCGTGAGAAGTTTCCCTCGGCGGCCGCGGCGAGGCACATTTACGGGGTGAGGAAGAGGGCATCGGTTTCGATCGGCGTGATCGGCGTGATCGGGATCGTCGCGTGTCGGTCGGGGGCGGCGCCGGCGCCGGCGGGACCGGCGGTGAGTGCGGAGGCGGAGGCGTGCGCGACCGCGAGCGCTGACGCGAGCGCGAGCGCGGACGCTGACGCGAGCGCGAGCGCGGACGCTGACGCGAGAACGGATTCGGGCACGGGCACGGGCACGGGTACGGGTACGGGGGCGCGTGGCGAGGACGGGATGCTCGTCGTGACGGGAGGGACCTTCACCATGGGCGCCGAGAGTGGCGGCGAAGGCGACGAGCGGCCGGCGCACCCGGTCACCGTGGCGTCGTTCTGGTTGGATCGGACGGAGGTCACGCAGGCGGCCTACGACGAGTGTGTCGTGGCGAAGGCTTGTCCGGCGCCGGACGCGGCGATCCTCGCGACGTTCGGCGGTCTGTTCAAGGGACCGAACAAGCCGGTGGTGGGCGTGTCGTGGTTCGCCGCGCGTGACTACTGCAAGTGGAAGGGCAAGCGGCTGCCGCGTGAAGCGGAGTACGAGCGTGCCGTGCGCGGGGAAGATGGTCGTCGGTATCCGTGGGGCAACGACGCGCCGACGCACGAGCGCACGGTGTTCGAAGCGAATGCGACGGAGGACGTCGCGACGCATCCGAGCGGCAGAGGGCCGTACGGCCACGACGATCTGGCGGGCAACGTCTGGGAGTGGATCGAGGACGACTACGATCCGCTCGCGTACACGAGACCGGGAGCCGCCGAGGGCAAGGCCGGCACGTGCGAGGAGATCGTCGCAGCGCAGAACAAGCTGCGAGCGGAGAACAAGCAGGGCTTCACCGGCTCGAACCCGATCCCGACCGAGTGCGAAAAGTCGATCCGCGGAGGTGCGTACAACTACCCGGCGGGCGGGTTGAGGAGCACGAACCGGATTCACCATCCGCCGGGGTTCAAGTTGCGGATGACGGGGGTTCGGTGCGCGAAGGACGCGTAGGCTGCCCCTACCCCTTCAAAATACTCTCCATGTCCGACTGCAACGTGTCCTCGATGTGCCGGATCGTCTTCCCCCTCAGCCGCACCTTCGTCGCCGCATACGCCGTCCGCGACAGGCCCCCTAGCCTCGCCGCCTCCTCCATCGCCTTCCCCATCACGTCGGCCGGCGGCGCCACCGCATCCACATACCCCGCGCGCGCCGCGTCCTCCGGCGCATAGATCGTCGCCTGCAGCGTCGCCTTCGCCAGCTCCGCTGCCGCGATTCGATCCCGCGCCAGCTCCATCGCGAGCACCGGCACCGGAAGCCCGATCGACACCTCGTTCAACCCGATCCGATACGCGCCCGACGCCGCGATCCGCACGTCGCCCGTCAACAGCACCAGCGCCCCGCCCGCAAGCGCATGGCCCGTGCACGCGATCACCAGGGGCAGCGGCACACCATACAGCTTCATGAGCAGCGCCGACCCGCGTGTCAGCAGCGCCTTCGCGTTCTCCGGACCGCTCATCATCACCTTCAGGTCGAAGCCCGCGCAGAAGCGGTCCGGCCTCCCCGCCAGCACGATCGCGCTCGCCTCCTTCTCTGCGCGATCGAGCGCCGCCATCAGCGCGTCGATCATCGCGTCGGAGAGCGCGTTCGCCTTGCCGTCATCCATGCGCAGGACAGCGGTGGTTCCTTCGAGGGTGTACGTGAGGACGTCGGTGGTCACGACGCGAACTCTAGCTCATCGCTTCAGCCGCGGACGCGCCAGTTCCCCACGAACGTGCGCGAGACCTCGTCGCACGTCGGGTCGGTCACGATCAGCTCCGGGCGGCCGTTCCGGTTCACGACGATGGTGTTCTGGCGGAACACGCGACCGAACGCGACCGCCTCTTCACGATCCATGTCGTGGACGAGCCACGACGGCTCGCGCCAGGTGCCCTCGGGGTCCTCCTCGTAGCCGACGCACTGCTCGACGCGATAGCAGCCGAGGATGAGCATGTCGCGGAGCACGGCGTGGCGCGCCTCGTTGACCTTGCGCGGCAGCAGCATCGAACGCGGGTTGAACGCGGTGAGCACCGTGAAGGGACGCACGAGCAGCTCGGGGAGCGACGACACGTCCTGCACGATGTCGCCGTCGAGCGACACGCGCAGCGGACCGTTCGCCGTGGGCAGGTCGTAGACGGTCGCGAGGTACTGCCGGAGAAGATTCTGATCCATGAAGGACTGCCTCTTAGCCCATTCTCGTCAGCCGTCGAAGCGGTACCCGACGCCGCGGACCGTCTGGATGTAGACGGGCTCCTGCGGGTCGACTTCGAGCTTGGCTCGGAGCTGCTGGATGAAGTTGTCGACGGTACGCGGCGTGCCGTGGTGCTTCGGCCCCCATACGCGCCGGAAGATGTCGTCGCGCGAGAGCACGCGACCGCGCTCGCTGACGAGGCACACGAGGACATCGAACTCGCGTGCGGTCATCTCGACCGGCTCGCCGCCGCGCTTCACGTTGCGGGCGGCGACGTCGACCTCGACGTCGCCGAACACGATCCCGCGACGGCGCTCGGGGGGAGCCGCATGGCCGCGACGGAGCGCGGCCCGCACGCGTGCGAGCAGCTCGGCGAGGCTGAACGGCTTCGCGACGTAGTCCTCCGCTCCGAGCTCGAGCCCGGCGACCTTGTCCATCTCGCCGGCCTTCGCGGAGAGGATGATGATCGGCATCGTGCGGCCCTCGCCGCGCAGATCGTGGAGCACCTCGAGGCCGTTGCGCTTCGGGAGCATCACGTCGAGGACGATGAGATCGGGCTCGATGCTGCGCGCGAGCTCGAGGCCCTTCTCGCCGTCGTCCGCGACCTCGACGACGTAGCCTTCGCTCTCGAGATTGATCCGCAGGCCGATGGCGATGCTCGGATCGTCCTCGACGACGAGGACGCGTTTTCCCGACAGATCCGCGGTCTTTCGCTTCGGCTCCAGCATCGGTCAGGCAGTGCTCGCGCGGATGACCGTGGGTTCCGCGTCGATGTCCCCGTTCGTGTCCTTCTTCTCGCTCGCGCGCGTGGTCTTCGCGCGCCGCGAGGCCTTCGGATCGCGCGATGCCGGCGCGGCCGGCAGCACGATCGTGAAGCGGCTGCCCTGACCGGGCGCGCTCTCGACCGTGACCCGCGCATGATGCGCGCGGGCGACGTGCTTCACGATCGCGAGGCCGAGGCCCGAGCCTTCCTTCGACCGGGAGAGACGATCGTCGATGCGGTAGAACTTCTCGAAGATGCGTCGCTGCTCCGGTCGCGGGATGCCTTCGCCGTTGTCGGTGACGGCGATCCCGACCTCGCCCTTCGGCGTGAGCAGCGCGAGCAGGCGCACGGCGGGCGGCGTGCCTCCGTACTTGTGAGCGTTGGACACGAGGTTCACGACTGCGTCGACGATGGCGGCGCGATCCACGATGACGTTCGGGAGATCGGGCGCGACCTCGACCTCCAGATCGAGGTCCTTGCCGATGTGCGTACGCGGCGCGTAGGCGCGGACCGTATCGTCGATGATGTCCTGCACGTTCTCGAGCCGCAGCTCGTAGATCTTGCGACCGGCCGCCATGCGTCCCCAGTCGAGGAGACGCTCGATCAGGCGCGAGAGCCGCTCCGACTCGGCGACGAGCAGCGACGTGCACTGCGTTCGCGTCGCGGCGTCGTCGCCCGAGCGCTCGATGGTCTCCGCGAAGAGGCGGATCGCGGTGAGCGGCGTCCGGAGCTCGTGGCTGACCTTCGAGACGAAGTCGGCCTGGAGCTCGGAGAGGTTGGCCTCGCGCCGGATGAAGACGAGCACGAGCACGACGCCGGTGACGACGACCGAGACGAAGCTGACCGAGAGGATGCCGAAGAGGAGGTTGATCCGCGCCTCGACGAACATCTGGATGATGCCGATCGAGAGGAGGAGGACGGTCGGGACGATGACGAGATACACGAGGAGCTGGACGATCCGCCGATACCCCATCCGCTGGAGGTTCTTGGCGGCGACCTGCCGGATGGTCTTGCCGCCGGTCTGGGAAGGCCGATCGCTCATGTCCAGCCGCGTCATTAGCACCGCCGTCACGAATCGTCGCCTTCGTCCGACGAGGGGGTGTGATGCGTTCGTCGATGGCGCTTTTTGCGGCGATTGTGGTGTTTTCTGCAGCAGCGTGCCGATCCCCAGAGATCGGTTCACGGAGCACGGCCACGGCGACGGCCACGGCCACGGCCACGGCCGTGAGCCCCATTCCAATCCCTGTTCCTGTTCCTGTTCCTGTTCCGCCCAACCCCATCGTCACCCGCGCTCGCCTCGAGGTCGCACGCGGCGTCACCTACGACTCCGCATACCTCCCGATCGCCTACCCCAACGGCGATCCCTCGCCCGACCGCGGCGTCTGCACCGACGTCGTCATCCGATCCCTCCGCGCCACCGGCGTCGATCTCCAGTCGCGCATCCACGAGGACATCCTTCGCCACCCCACCGCGTACGCGACCGTCAAGCACCCCGACGGCAACATCGACCACCGCCGCGTCACGCCGATGCTCGCGTACCTCCGCGCGCACGCGACCGAGCTGCCGAAGACGTTCGACGACGCATCGCTCTCGACGTGGCAACCCGGCGACATCGTCGTCTGGGCCTTTCGCCCGTGCCCGGCGTGCAATCCCGATCACGTCGGCATCGTGAGCGATCGCAAGGGGGCACGCGACGTGCCGCTCGTCCTGCACAACATCGGGCCGGTCCCGAGCGAGGACGATCGCCTCGACGCATGGACCGTGCTCGGTCACTTCCGCGTGAAGAGCTGACGCGTCGTTCAGGAGATCGAGTCGTCGATCGCGCTGCGCATCACCGCGAGCGGCGCCGGCATGCCGAGCCACAGCTCGAACGCGAGGGCGCCTTGTCGCGCGAGCATGCCGAGACCGTTGTCGCATGCGAGCCCGCGATCCTTCGCAGAGGCGAGGAACGGCGTTCGTTGTGGCGCGTACACCACGTCGAGCGCGACGGCGCCCATCGGGACCTGGTCCCAGCGCACCGCGCCGGCGACCACCTCGCCCGGCGCCGCGCCCTTCATCCCGCAGCTCGTCGCCTGGACGATCGCGACGAGGCGCGCGTCTTCCGCGTCCGGCGCGTGCAAGCCGTCCGCGCCGAGCGCGACCGCCACGCCGCGACCGCCTGCGACGGCGAGCAAGCGATCGATCTCACGAACGTACGCAACGGCGTGCCCGGTCTCGCCCAGCGATCGACCACGGATGAGCACGCGACCGAGGGAGAGATGCGACGCCATCGCGACGATCGCCGCACGCGCCGCGCCACCGGTGCCGATCACGACGCCGACCCCGCCTCGCAGCTTCACGGCGCCGATGCCCGCGAGGCGAACGATCTCGTCGGCGATGGCCGGCATGTCGGTGTTGTGCGCGCGCACGCGCCCTTCGGGCGTTCGCACCAGCGTGTTCGCCGCGCCGGTCGCACGCGCGCTCGCATGCACCTCGTCGACGAGCCCGAGCACGCTCTGCTTGTGCGGGACGGTGACGTTGAGCCCCGCGAATTCGCCGCGCCGCAGCGCATCGACGCGCCCTTTGAGGTCGGCGGCGCTCGTCTCGAGCTTCTCGTACACGTGCGGCAGACCCAGCGCTCGAAACGCCGCGGAGTGCATCGCAGGGCTCTTCGAGTGTGCGATCGGCGTCCCGATCACCGCGAACCGAAGCGGCGCATCGATCATTTCTTGCTCCGCGGAACGGGGTCGGTCGCGTCGACGTTCGTCACCTCGGCGTCGAACGAGCCGGCGCCGACCCGCACGTGCACGCGATCGCCCGGAGCGACCTCGCTCGCGTCACGCACCGCGCGTCCGTCCTTCGTGCGTGTCGCGATCGCGTAGCCGCGCGAAAGGACCTTGAGCGGGCTCATCGCGTCGAGACGTCCGGCGAGACCGGCGATCTCGCGACGCTCGTCGGAGAGACGCGCGCGCGAAGCTTCGACGAGCCGCCCCCGCACCTCGTTCGTGTGACCGCGCGTGGCCGTGAGGCGCGCGCGGGCGATCTCGAACAGACGCGTGCGGTATGCAAGCACCTGTCCCAGGTCGCGGGCGATCCGTGCGCGGGGATGCGCCGCGCCGAGCCTCCCGCCGAGGCGCGTGGCGGTCTCGCGATCGCGCGCGATGGTCCGCGTCACCATCCGCGACATGCGCGCGACGTGATCGTCGACGCGCTGCTGCGCGCTCGCGATGAGCAGCCGTGGATCGCGGAACGCGCTCGCGACCTTCGCGGTGCGCGCGCGCTCCTCGGCGATCCGCGCGTGGACGGCGCGGCGGAGGCGCATGTCGCGCTCCTCGAGGAGACGGCGGCGCCCGTTCGCGTCGGGCACGACCATCTCGGCGGCCTGCGAAGGCGTGGACGCGCGGGCATCGGCGGCGAAGTCGACGAGCGTAATGTCGGTCTCGTGACCGACGGCGCTGACCACGGGGACGCGGCACGCAGCGACGTCACGCACGAGCTGCTCGTCGTGGAACGCGAGGAGATCGTCCTGCGAGCCGCCGCCGCGTCCGACGATGATCACGTCGACCTCGGGGATCCGCTGGAGAGCGGCGAGCGAGCGACGGACCGCCTCGGCGGCGCCGACGCCTTGCACCTGCGCGGGCGCGAGCAGGATGCGCGCGCCGCCGCGACGGAACGACACCTTGCAGATGTCGTGGATGACGGCGCCGCCCGCGCTCGTCACGACGCCGATGATGCGCGGCTCGTGAGGGAGCGGCCGCTTGCGCTCCTGCGCGAAGAGGCCTTCGGCGTGGAGCTTGACCTTGAGCTTCTCGAGCGCCTCGAGGAGAGCGCCCTTGCCGGTCGGCTCGATGCGATCGCCGATGAACTGCATCTTCCCGCGCGGCGACCAGAAGGTCGGCTTTCCGCGAAGGCGGATGCGAACGCCGTCTTTGACGAGCGCCTTCGAGCGCGGCGTGACGTTCGCGCGATAGACGACGCAATCGACGACGGCCTCTTCGTCCTCGTCTTTGAGGCAGAAGTAGAGGTGGCCGCTGGGCGCGGGCCGAGCGCCGCTGATCTCGCCCTCGACCCAGAGGGCTTCGGAGAAGTTTCGTTCGAGGGTGCGGGTGAGGATGCGGCCGAGCTGCGCGACGGTGAAGATCGTCGGCACCGCTTTCGCCGTGGCCGTGGCCGCCGTGGCCGTGGCCGTGCTCCGTGGAGGACCGATCTTCTCGGGGGGCGTCGCCGGCTGAGACGTCGTCGCGGCCTGCTGACCTTCATCCGGGATCGGTTCACGGATGACGGCCACGGCCACGGCCACGGCGGGAGAAGGCGGCGATTCCTCCTTCGGCTTCGGTGCTTGCGGGGCAAACACCGCGAAGTCGAACGCGATGTTCTCGCCCTTCGCCGGCGGGCGCTTCTCGCTCATCCGGCCGGCTCGACGTCGAGGACGCGCACGCCGCGCTTCTTCTTCTCTTGCTCGGTCGAGTAGCGGAGCTTCTCGTACAGCGACATCACGTTCGTCTTGATGCCGACGATGCGGATTTCCGGCGTCGTCTTGTCCATCGCCTCGAGGATGATGTTGCCCGTGCCCATGATGCGCTGCCCGAACGGCCGCTCCACGACGTAGTCGACGACGCGGTAGAGATCGAGCTGCTCCATGCGCTTCGAGAACACGCCCTTCTCGATGACCACGCGCTGACTCGTGATCCGGTAGTGCACGCCGCGCGTCTGGAAGAAGGTGACGAGCACCGAGATGCCGAGCGTGAGGATCGCGAGCAAGAGCCCGCCCACCCCCTGGATGAGCGCCGGCCGGCCCTCGAACAGCAGCTCTTCGCTCGCGCCGGGCATGAGCCCTGGCGCGCCGGGCTTCACGAGACCCTGGGACATGGGGATAGGGTCGTCTCTGCGCGCGCGGGATGCAAGACGGAGCGTCTGGTAGACTCACTGCGCGCCGTGAAGATACGGGTCCTCCTCGTCGCGTGCAGCTTCGTCGTCGCCCACCCCGACATGCCGGCGAGCGCGCAACCGCAGCCGAGCCCGGCCCTGCTCCTCGACGACCCGCAGGCGCTCCACCACCTCGAAGCGAACGGCTACGCCTTCGATGCGATCGTCAGCCCAGCGAAGAAGCGCGCGTTCGTCGCGAAGATCGCCGAGGACATGGCCGAATTCACCCGCGGCGCCACGCCCGAGAGCGTGCGACGTCCGTTCCAGATCGCATGGCTCGAGCGCGGTCGCTTCGAGCTCGTGGGCGTCGTGAACCGCTTCGATCGCCGGCTCGATCCGCTCGACGCTCCGTCGTGCGGCGAGGTCCGGCTCGTGTATCGCCTCGCGCTCGACAACCCGGGACGCCCGACGACGCGCCTGCCGATGACGGTCAACGTTCGCTTCCCGCAAGCCGATCGCGGAGGGTGCCGCAAGATCGCCGAGACGTGGCTCTCGGGTCGCGACGTCCTCACGATCCTGCGCGACCTGCCTCCGTTCACGCGCCTCGAGACGAACTTCCAGTCCATCCACGTGCCGTCGTACCGGCTCGACATGGACGACAACGCCGAGTACGTGATGCGCACCTTCAAGGTGGCGGGCGACGGCCTCGTGCCCGACACGCTGACCAACACGCCTCGCGATGATCTCGGCGCCGACGAGGTCGCCGCGCTCGCGCGCTGGGTGCGCGAGAACATCGCCGCGATCGACGCCGGCACCGCGCTCGTGCCCGAAAAGTTCCTCGCCATGCGCAGCGTATCGGTATCGCCGCGCGGGCTCCTGCATGTCGCGAATCGCCCATTTTCCAGGCACTTCCCGGATGCGCTGGTCGCCTTCGGCCACGCGCTCGCGACGAGCCCGCCGCGGGAGCGCGCGCAGACGCCCGAGCTGCTGCTGCGCCGCCTCGACGAGGCCACGTGCGTTGGATGCCACCAGAGCCGCGGTGTCGCCGGTTTCCATCTGCTCGGCGAAGAGCGCGATCGCGCGAAGACGTTCAACGCGCTCGCGGTCGGTCACTCTCCGCACCTCGCCGCAGAGCTGCCGTGGCGTGCCGAGGTGCTCGCCGCTTCGTCGCGCGGTGAGCCACTACCGCGATCGCGACCGTTCTCCGGACGCGCTGACGGACCGGGCGTCGCGGGCGCAGAGTGCGGCCTCGCTCCGGGCTTCGAAGCATGGACGTGCGCGCCGGGCCTCTCCTGTCGTGAGATGCAGCAAGGAAGCCTGGGCGTGTGCGCTCCGGACTCCGGGTCCCGTCCCGGCGATCCCTGCGAGACGGTGACGTCGGAGCCGAGCGCGCGACCCGAGGGCCCGGTGGTGACGAGCCACACGCCCGACGCGACGTGCCCCGCGCTCGGCCCGGACACGGGCTCGCGCCCGTTCTGCGCCCCGAACTGGCTCGGCTTCACCGGCGGCATGTGCAGCGCGTACTGCACGCGCCTCGGCGAGGTCGACGGCGGAGCGATCTGCGCGCCGCTCCCCGCGGCCCGCTACGAGGCCGATTGCTTCTACTCGCGCGAGCCTGTCGAGCGATGTCTGAAGCGCCACTTCATCAAGGCGAAGGTCGCGACCTGCGATGCCGAGCGGGCCTGCCGTGACGACTTCGCCTGCACCCGCGTGCCCGGCGCGCCCGACGGTCTCGGCGCCTGCGTCCCTCCCTATTTCGTGTTCCAGGTCCGCGTCGACGGCCCCGTGCTCGACCGCTGACGGTGCTCCGCCGCTCGTGCGGCCTCGACGCCTCGGCGCCTGCGTGATCCAGGGCTCGCATACGGTTCCGAGCGCTCCCGCGGAACTGTTGGGTTTTCACGACAATCAACCACATTGTAGGGCTGGCACCCACCTTGCTGGGACCGGGGTGTCCCTCAACCCCTCGGAGAATCCCATGAAACATTCAGTCGCCATCGCTGCCGCCGCCTTCTCCGTGCTCGGCCTCCTCACAGTCGTCGCCTGCTCCGGACAGTCGGATGACGGCACCACCGGCGACGACCAGGAGGTCCGCGGCGCAGGAAAGATGTGCGGAGGGATCGCCGGACTTCGCTGCGCGGCCGGCCTGACGTGCAGCTACGTCGGCTCGTATCCCGACGCCGCCGGCACGTGCGTCGCGCCGAAACCGGGCGAGGAAGGCGCGCAGTGCGGAGGCATCGCCGCGCTCAAGTGCAATCCGGGCCTGACCTGCAAGATCGCCGGAACGCAGTCGAGCGGACCCCCGCCCGGCACGATGGGTATGCCCGCGCTCGATGCGGGCCATGGTGGACCGCCTCCCGGCGCCGTCGGCCTGCCGTTCCCGGACGCCTCCGGCACGTGCGTGAAGAGCAGCGGTCCGCCGCCCGGCACGATGGGCTTCCCCGCGCCTCCGCACAGGTGAGCCGTGCGCGCGTAGTGGTCACCGTTGGAGAATCGCGGTAACGGTGCCGCCATGCCGCGCGCCTTCAAGAAGGTCCTCGTCGCGAACCGAGGCGAGATTGCCGTCCGCATCACGCGCACGCTCCACGAGATGGGGATCGCCGCCGTGGCGATCTACTCCGAGGTCGACCGTGCCGCGCTCCACGTGCGCATGGCCGACGAGGCCTATCTCGTCGGGCCCGCGCCCGCGAGCGAGAGCTACCTGCGCGCCGACAAGGTGATCGCGGTCGCGAAGAAGGCCGGCTGCGACGCCATCCACCCCGGCTACGGCTTCCTCAGCGAGAACGCCGATTTCGCAGACGCCTGCGAGCGCGCCGGCATCACGTTCATCGGCCCACCCGCGAGCGCGATGCGCCAGATGGGATCGAAGACCGCGGCGCGCGCCAAGATGGCCGAGGCCGGCGTCCCGATCGTCCCCGGCGCGATGTGCGCGACCACCGACGAGGCCGTGGCCGCCGCGAAGAAGATCGGCTTCCCCGTCATGCTCAAGGCCTCCGCCGGCGGCGGCGGCAAGGGCATGCGCCTCGTTCAGCAGGAGAGCGAGATGGCGAGCGCCTGGGAGCGCGCCCGCTCCGAGGCGAAGAAGTTCTTCGGCGACGACACCGTCTATCTCGAGAAGGCGCTCATCAAGCCGCGCCACGTCGAGATCCAGGTGCTCGGCGATCGCGACGGCAACATGGTGCACGTCTTCGAGCGCGACTGCTCGATCCAGCGCCGCAACCAGAAGGTCGTCGAGGAGACGCCCTCTCCGGCGGCATCGCGCGAGCTCGTCGCGCGCATGGGCGCGATCGCCGTGCAGGGCGCGAAGGCCGTCGGCTACCACAGCGCCGGGACCTTCGAGTTCCTCCTCGCGGCCGACGGAAGCTTCTACTTCCTCGAGATGAACACGCGTCTCCAGGTCGAGCACCCCGTCACCGAGCTCGTCGCCGGCCACGATCTCGTCCGCGAGATGGTCTCGGTCGCGCAGGGCGAAAAGCTGAACTTTACACAGACCGATCTCGTCTCCCGTGGCGCCGCCATCCAGTGCCGCGTGTACGCGGAGGATCCGTCGAACGGCTTCCTCCCCTCGCCCGGTCGCATCGAGAGCCTCGTCACGCCGGCCGGCCCCGGCATCCGCGACGACGGCGGCGCGTATCCCGGCTGCGAGATCTCCAGCTACTACGACCCGCTCATCTCGAAGCTCTGCGTCTGGGCGCCCACCCGCGAGCGCGCCGTCGCTCGCATGCGGCGCGCGCTCTCCGAGTACATCGTGACGGGCATCCGCACGAACCTCGCGTTCCACGAGAAGCTCTTCAACCATCCGGACTTCGTCGCCGGCAACTACGACACCGGCTTCATCGAGCGGAACAAGGAGCAGCTCCTCGGCTACCCGCTCGTGCCCGAGGCCGATCGCGAGGCGGTCGCCGTCGCGGTCGCCATCGCGGCTTCGCGCATGGAGCGCGCGACGGGCGCGAGCGCCGCGGTCACCGGGGAGAGCGGCTCGCGCCTCTCGCCGTGGGTCGCGAGCCAGCGCGCGCGTCTTCGGTAGGGGCCGGCTAGGGCCTGTCGGGCATTCGTCGCGGTCACGTCGCCTCTCGCCCGTAAACGTGAACGTGCCCGTGCACGTGCACGATCTTCGATCTCGGACCCGACGATCCGAGATCGGGCACGGGCACGGGCACGTTCACGTTTACGGGGAGACTGCGCCGCGCGGTCGCGGCGGGCGCCCGCGCCGCTAGTCGCCGTCCGCCGCGGCGTCCGAGCTCGGCTCCGCGTCGGGACCGGCGTCGACGGCGCATTCGACCGGGCATGTACTCTGCACGCACCCGAGGAGCGAGAGCGCGTCCTTGCGCGTCTCCTTCGTGACGAAGATGTTCGCGAGCTCCGACGCGCAGCCGATCATCTGCGTGGTGAGGTAGCACTCGAGCGCGTTCCTCACGATCTCCTGGCACGGGCAGTCCTCCGTGCAATTCGCGATCGCCGCGCCGCACTCCTTGCGCGCGCAGCCGAGGCACAGGCCCGTCGTCGACGATCCGTCTCCGATCGACGCGTCGTGGACCCTCGCGAACAGATCCGCCGCGCGGTTGCACGGCGGATCGCGATCGGCCGCGTCGTCCGACGCGGCCTCGCGCCGGCCGCCTTCGCCCGTCGCCGCATCGACGACGTCGTCGGCCGTGACGTCGCTGGCGCTGCACGCCTGGACCGCGAGCGCGCCCCCGAGCAGCCCGATCGACACGAAGGCGAGCGGGGTCCGGAGGCGCACGTGAATCCGCGTCGTCCGATCAGCCGCCGTCGCCGCCGTCGCCCGCGTCCGGGTCGAACTGCGACGTCGCGCACTCGTCCGGGCACTGCTGGTTGAGGCAACCGAAGAGGGCGATGCCGATGTTCCGCGTCGCCGTCGGAACGCTCGCGAACCCGCTGCCGCACGAGAGGATGCTGCCGCCCTTCAGGTAGCAACCGATCGCGTCGCCCGCGAGGTTCTGGCACGCGCAGTCCTTCGCGCACGCGGAGATCTCCGCTTTGCACTTCGCGTTCGCGCACGAGAGGCACGCGCCGGTCGTGGTCGCGCCGTCGGCGAGCGACGCATCCGGGATGTCCTTCAGGTAGTCCTTGTTCGGATCGCACGGCGGAGCGGCGTCCTTCACGTCGGGCTGGTTGACGTCCTTTGCGGCGGACGCTTCGAAGGCGTCCGTTCCGGCATCGACGGGTGTGTCGTCGTTGACGGTGCTGCCACACGCCTGGATCGCGAGCCCGCTCGCGACGAGCCCGATCGAGACCAAGACGAGAAAAGGTCGAATGCGCATGGTGCCGTCCTCCGTAAATCCCGGGCCCTTCTTACACGATGGAGGGCGTGGGCGCCACTCGCCCAGCGGTCGTCGAGAGCGTAACGTTTCGTCCACATGCGCGCGTGTCATGGGCTCGTCCCGCTCCTTCTCCTGATCCTTCCGCTCGCCTTCACGGCCTGCTCCAGCGACCCCGCGCCGGAGCCTGCAGCGAGCGACGCATCGGCGCACCCGCGATTCCGACTCGGAAATGAAGCCCTTCCAGGGTTCCTCGACGTCCCGTTCCCCTCCGACGCGTACATGAAGGACGGCCATTTCGTGTCGTCGTTCCCTGGGCTCGATCGCACCTTCGCGAGCAATTCGGACGTCCTCGCGACGCAGCTCGGTCTCACGAGCGGGTGGTCCCGCATCGCGCCCGTCCTGTTCGCCGTCGAGGACGGCGCCCTGCCGGCCGGCGACAACGGCGAGCCCCCCGGTGCCGGCATCGATCGCACCTCGCTCCCGGAGGACGAGGACGCGTGCAAGGCCGACGGCAGCTCGGTGTTCCTCGTCGACCTCGAGGCGACCGATCCTGCCGCTGCGCGCGTCCCTTGTCGCGCGAGCGTGCTCGACGAACGCGAGCGCGACAGCGGACGCACGCTCGTCGCGATCGGTCCGGCGCGCGGCTTCGTCCTCGCCGAGGGGCATCGGTACGCGGCGGTGATGACGAGCCGCGTGAAGAGCGAGTCGGGCGTGGGCCTCGCCGCGACGGCGGACTTCATGACGACCGCCGTGAAGAAGGAAGGCGCGCTCGGTGCGATCTACGGCGCGGCCTACGACACCGTCATGACCTCGATCGGCGGCGCCCTCGCGACCGACGGGGCGCGGATCGTCGCGCTCGCGCCGTACACGACGCAGAAGGTGACCCACGAGCTCTTCGCGATCCGCGACGCGCTCGAAGCCGCGCCCGCGCCCGCGCTCTCGTGGGACGCCGCGAAGATCATGCCGATGACGAACGCGAAGTTCGCGGCGAAGGTCGCAGGCGCCGTGCCGGCGGGCTTCACGGCGAGCCTCGACGACTGGCTCGGCGTGGTCGCAAAGGCCGCGAAGCTCCCCGACGGCACCGACGATCCCGACGACTCGCTGCCCGTGCGCGCGCACGACGAGCTCGCGGCGGTCGGCACCGCGGTGTTCGATGCGCCGAGCTACCTGCGCGTGCGCGATCGGAAGTACGAGGACCTCGAGCACGCCACCTTCGCACGCGACGCATCGGGGACGCCGATCCCCGCGCCCGAGGCGCCGACGGCGAAGATCTGGGTGACCTTCGCCGTGCCTACCGCGCCGATGCCGCCGGCGGGGTATCCCGTCGTCATCGTGCAGCACGGCCTCCAAGGCTCGCGCGACTACCTGCTCTCGCTCGCGAACCGGATCGCGTCGAAGGGCTGGATGGCGGTCGCGATCGACAGCGTCACGTTCGGCGCGCGCAGCGTCGACCCGAAATACCGCGTCGACGGCACGAGCGAGTACGCGAACGCCCCCGGCGCGACCTACAAGGGCGGCGACGGCATCAACGACGTCGTCAACGGCGCGCGCGGGAGCAGCCTCGAGCTGTTCGGCAACCTCAAGAACCTGCTCGCGCTGCGCGATCAGCTGCGTCAGGCCGAGATCGACACGGTCTCTCTCGTGAAGGTGCTCCGCTCGAACCCCGATCTCGCGCCGCTCACGACCGGCGCCGCCGCGCCGAAGATCGATCCCGATCGCATCGCGTACGTCGGCGACTC
Source organism: Labilithrix sp. (assembly GCA_028287065.1). Lineage (GTDB taxonomy): Bacteria > Myxococcota_A > Polyangia > Polyangiales > Polyangiaceae > Labilithrix. Next base: position 21,229 of record JAQBQJ010000342.1, read on the forward strand.
GCTCGGCGCGATCGAGGGCGCGGTCGCAGCCGCGATCGAGCCGCGCGTGAAGGCATGGACGCTCAACGTCGGAGGCGGCGGCGTGATCTCCGAGGCCGCCGCGCACGGGCCCGTGATCAACGCGAACCTCGCGCTCGCCGGGACCGTCAATTTCGGCTTCGGCGGCACCTCGTACATCGAGTCGCATCCCGTCGTCGTCGTCGCGCAGACGCTGATCGAGGCCGGCGATCCGATCGCGTATGCCGACCGCCTCGTCATGAAGCCCGCGCCCCTGGCCTCTGCGCCGACCACGGCACGGAACATCCTCCAGATCTCGGTCGTCTTCGACGAGCTCGTCGCCAACGAGTCGAACGAGGCGCTCGCGCGCGCCGCCGGGTACGCGCTCGCCTCACCGAACGTCGGCCTCAACTCCGGCGTCGCGGATCTCGTGACGCACGCGCCCTACCGAGGCGGCGGAATCAAGCTGCCGATCCTGCCCGAGGCCGCAGACGGCTACCACGACGTGCCGGTCGCAGGCTCGACGGCCATCCTCGTCCAGGCCTCGCCTGCGCAGCACGGGGAGGACCTCGTTCGTGCGAAGTGCAACCGCACCTATCGCATCCCGTTCAACACGCCGGACGGGAAGCTCGACAACACGCGCCAAGATCCGTCGCCCATCACGTGTCCATACCGGCAGCTCCAGGACACGATGGTGCGCTTCTTCGGTGATGCGTTCGAGGGTCGCGTGCCGGTGGTCGCGGGATTCGCGACGCCGACGCGTTGAGGCCATTACGCGAACGCGCAACGCGTCACTAGCTGACCCGCACCTACCTCCGCCGACTCGTTCGATCTCTCACCAGCTTTGGCGTGAGCGCACGCGCCGGCCTGGTGCTATTTTCTATTGTCACTCGCTGCGGTTCGGCGGGCGTCGTTCACGTCACGCGCGAGAGCGCAGGTAGCTGGTTCGCAATGACACGGGATCGCCGGCGTCCGGCCCGAACACACGCCTCGAGACTCGAACGCTGGCCGCTGTTGCTCGCGAACGCCCCAGTTCCGCCGAGCACGCGCAGCCGGCGGATCGCCGCGATCGCGCTCGGCATCGCTGCGATCGGCGCATCGGCCGTGCCCGATGTCGGGATCGCTCTCGCGCTGCGCGTCGCGCTCGGCCTCGCGGGCCTGCTCGCGGTCGTCTGGGCGGTGTTCGCGCGCCGTCCCGCGGTCCAGCCGAGCGGCACGTACGTCCAGGCGGACGAGGCGGGGCTCACCCGCGTGACGGAGGACGGGACCAAGTCGATCGTGAAGTGGGACGCGCCGTTCGGGGTCGCGCTCCTCGCGTCGTACGGTCGCCCCACCGCCGTGCTCGCCTTCACGACGCCCACGCAGACGCGCTACGTGCCCGCACGCATCGACGATCGCTCCGAGGCCGACGACGAGCTGCTCGCGCGGATCGCCGTGCTCGCCGATCTCGACCTCGTCGACGACGTCGTGCACGAGGCCGCGCTCACCGCCGCTGCCACGGCCTCGCTGGTGCGCCGTCTCGAAGATCACGACAAGGACGCGCTCGGCCGCGTGTACCTCAGCGACGGGAAGGGCATGCCGATCGCGCTCGATCGCGCGACGCTCGCCGTCGGCGATCGCAGCTTCGATCTCTCGAGCCAGCTCGAGTGGCGTCCCCTGATGTTCCACGAGTCGACCGGACAGGCGCTCGCGCTGTACCAGGCGACTTGGATCAAGCAGGGCGGCTCCGAGGTCGTGCTCGTCGCGCCGATGCCGTCGTCGCTGGTCCCTCGCGGAAGCAACGCCCACCGGGACGCGACCGGACGCCTCGGCCGAGCCCTCACGCGCGACCTCCGCCTGCTCCAGGCGCCCGCGGAGAATCCGCCCTCGCGCGACGTTCGCGTGGCGATCGATCGCCCCTTCATGATGGCCGTGCGCCGCGTGCTCGACGATGCGCCGCTCGCCGCTCGCGTGCTGGCCGATCCGCGCACCGAGTCCTCGGCCCCCAAGGCCGAGCGCCGCGGAACGCTGCCCTGATCGGATTCGGTTTCACGGCATTCGTGCTAAGCCCGTCCCGCGATGGGACGCTTCTACGCAACGACGCCGATTTACTACGTCAACGACGTGCCGCATCTCGGCACGGCGTACACGACGATCGTGACGGACGCGCTACGCCGCTTCCACCAGTTGATCGGCGACGAGACGTTCATGCTGACCGGGACCGACGAGCACGGTCTCAAGATCGAGCGTGAGGCGAAGGCCCAGGGGCTCGATCCGAAGGTCTTCTGCGATCGCATCAGCGCGCGCTTCCGCGACGCGTGGCCGAAGCTCGACGTCTCTCCCGATCGCTTCATCCGCACGACGGACCCCGACCACGAGGCGTTCGTCAAGGAGCTCTGGAAGAAGATCGAGGCGAACGGCGATCTCTACGAGGGCGAGTACGAAGGCTGGTACTGCGTCGGCTGCGAGTCCCTGAAGACCGAGAAGGAGCTCGAGCAGCCGGGCAACCTCTGTCCGCTGCACAAGGCGCCCGTCGAGCGCATCAAGGAGAGCTCGTACTTCTTCCGCCTCGAGAAGTGGCAAAAGCCCTTGCTCGACTTCTACGCGCGGCATCCGAATTTCATCCAGCCCGAGTCGCGCAAGAACGAGGTCCTCTCGTTCGTGCAGAGCGGCCTGAAGGACCTCTCGGTGTCGCGGACCACGTTCTCGTGGGGCATCCCGGTCCCGAGCAATCCGAAGCACGTCATGTACGTGTGGTTCGACGCGCTCTCGAACTATCGCAGCGCGCTCGGCAACGGCGAGCTCGCGCGGTTCTGGGCGCCGAACGCGAAGGTCGTGCACCTCGTCGGCAAGGACATCCTCCGTTTCCACGCGGTCTTCTGGCCCGCGTTCCTGTTGAGTGCAGGATACAGGGAAGAGGAGCTGCCCGACGTCGTCTACGCGCACGGCGTCCTCACGGTCGACGGCCAGAAGATGAGCAAGTCGCTCCGCAACGCGGTCGATCCGCTCAAGCTCGCCGCCGAGCTCGGACCGGACGTGCTGCGCTATCACCTGCTCCGCGCGATCGCGTTCGGTCAGGACGGCGACTTCGATCACGCCGCGCTCCTCGAGCGTTACAACGCCGATCTCGGCAAGAACGTGGGCAACCTGCTCTCGCGCGTCATCGGGCTCTGCACGAAGATGACGAACGGCAAGCACCCCGACGACGACGTCGCGACCGACGGCCCGCTCGAGGCGGAGCTCTTCGAGGCCTACGAGCAGAACGTGAGCGCGGCGCGCGACGCGTGGCTGAACCTCGCGCCGCATCTCGCGCTCGATCACGCGATGAAGCTCGCGAACGCCGCAAACCTCTACGTCGCGAAGACGGAGCCCTGGGCCGAGGCGAAGAACGGCAACACGGCGCGCGTGAACAAGATCCTCTCGCGCATGCTGCGCGTGCTCGAGGCCATCAGCGTGATGCTGTGGCCGGCGATGCCCTTGAAGAGCGACGCGATGCGCGCGCAGCTCGGTCTCCCGCCGGTGCGCGCAGGCGTGGGCGTCGACATCTGGCCGCTGAAGCTGCCGTCGATCCGCGCCGGGCTCGAGCTCGCGAATGCCGGGCCGCTGTTCCCGACGTACGACGAGAAGGCGCAGGCGGAGCTGCTCGAGAGGCTCGTGCCGAAGATCGAGAAGAGTGAAGAGACGGCGAAGCCGAGCGCGAAGACGGGCACGGGCACGGGCACGGGCCCGGGCACGGGCACGGATGGCGGCACCATTGCTTACGATGACTTTGCCACGGTCGACCTGCGGGTGGGGCTCGTCATCAGCGCCGAAAAGGTACCCAAGAAAGACAAGCTCCTTCGGCTCACCGTCGATCTCGGCGAGACCGAGCCTCGCACCATCGTCGCGGGGCTCGCGCTCTCCTTCACGCCCGAGGCGCTCGCCGGCAAGAAGGTGATCGTCGTCGCGAACCTCGCGCCGCGCGAGTTCGGGTCTGCCGAATTCGACGGCAAGAAGGTCAAGCTCGTGTCGCACGGCATGCTCCTCGCGAGCGGTCCCTCCGAGGATCTCCGCCTCGCGACGATCGACGGCGACGCTGCACCGGGCGCCAGGTTGAAGTGAACGGCGCCTCTCTCGCCGCGTGTCAGAAGAACGCGATCGCGCCGACGCGCGTCGCCATCGCCATCCACGTCGTGTGCGAAGCGGCGAGCGCCGTCCACGCCGCGCATGCGATGCAAGGCAACGCCGCTCCGGCGATCACGCCGGAGAACATCCGCGTCCGCTACGACGCGACGGTCGAGCTCATCGGCGCACCGCCACCCACCGGCGCGGAGGCGACGCGTTCCGGATCGGCCTACCTCGCGCCGGAGCAGGTGGCGGGCGGCGCCGTCGTCGACCTTCGCGCGAACGTGTTCTCGCTCGGCGTGGTGCTGTGGGAGCTCCTCACCGCGACGAACCTCTTCGCGCGCGACACCCCCGCCGCCACGCGCACCGCGATCATCGAGGATCCCGTCCTCGACGTGCGCGACGTGAACCCCGACGTGCCCGTGATCGTCGGCGAGGTGCTGGCGACGGCGCTGCAGCGGGAGCCCACGGCGCGCTTCGAAACGCCGCAGGCGTTCTGTACTGCGCTCAAGGCCGCACGCGACGCGAGCGCGCTCGCCGCGGCGACGAAGCACGAGATCGTCGCGTGGGTCGCCGAGCTCGTGCCCCCCGCGCTTCGTCCCGCCGCTGCAGCAGCCGCCGTTCCCGACCTCGACGTCGGCGATGCGGGTCGCGCTCGCCGCCCCAGCGCCGGCGGGATACCCGCGCTCGACGTCGATGCGATGGCCGCCGCCGCGCTCGCGCCGCCCGCGAGCGTGCCCGACCTGTCGTTCGATGCACGCCCTTCCGCGTCCGTACCCGGACGCGCGCCTCTGCCGGGTCCGACGTCCTCGCCCGAGCGAGCATCGGTCGCGTCGGCTCCGGCGATCTCGCCCGTCGACGACGGCACCGACGACTTCGACATGGAGATCGAGCGCAACGTCGCATCGACCTCCATGCCGACCGCCACGAGCTCACGCGGGCCGGCCTCGCAGAGCGGCGCAGCGCGCGCCGGCGGAGGCTCCGGCGGTCTCGAGCTCGCAGCGCCTTCGCGCATGGCGCGCGAAGAGGCCGCGCGGCATCCTCGAGGTTTCACCGAGCCGACCAGCGGCGAGGAGCTCGTGGGAATCGCGCTCTCGCTTGCGATCGCCGGCGGCACTGCATTTGCGATGTGGAAATACGTGCATCATGCAGGTGGCTTCGACGTCACTCGCGCGATGCCTCACGCGTTCGACGGCACGTCCGCGACCGAGAGCGGCGCGTTCTCGCTCGTGTCGCTCGTCCTCGCCGTGTTCCTCGGGTACTTCGGTCTCAAGGCGAAGCCGCACGCGTGGGCGGTGATCGCCGCCGGCGGAGTCACGCTCCTCCTCGCGCTCGCGATGGTCACCGTCACGCTCGCGTCGACCGGCGAGAACCCGACACCGCCGGACGGCGCGCTGCTCGTGCCGTGGTTGCTCCCGGCCGCCGTGCTGGTCCTGGCGTTCGGTCTCGTGGGTCGCGCGGGACGCCTGTTCGCGCTCGGCGGGAGCCGGCGACGCGCGGCGTTCGTTCCCGTCGCGATCATCGCGGGCGCGATCGCGTTCGCCGCGTTCGAGGCGAGCCGCTTCGCACGCTGAAGCTCAGATCAGAGCGAGAGTCGATCGATCACGAGGTCCGCCGGCGCGGGCGCGACGTCGTCGTACGAGAACGCGCCCGAGATGCGCTCCACGAGCGCGTCTGCAGCGCTGCGCGACCGAACGAAGAGGCGCGCGACGACCTGCCCGACCTGGACGGCGTCGCCCGGCTTGGCGTCGAGCTCGATGCCGACCGCGGGATCGACCTTCTGATCCGCGCGCGTGCGGCCCGCGCCCATCGCGACGCCGGTGAGGCCGACCGCGAGCGCGTCGATCCCGGACACGAACCCGGCGCGAGGCGCACGCACCTCGACGATCTCCTTCGCGACCTCGAGGCGTGACGGATCCGCCACCACCTTCGCGTCGCCGCCCTGCGCCGCGACCATCTTCTCCATCACGCGCACGGCAGCACCGCTCGCGATCGCGGCGCGCAGCACCGACCTCGCCTCGGTCGTGTCCTTCGCCTTGCCGCCGAGGACGAGCATCTCCGCGCCGAGGACGAGCGTGCATTCCACGAGATCGGCCGGGCCCTTGCCGTGGAGCACCTCGAGCGCCTCGCGGGTCTCGTTCGCGTTGCCGACGGTACGCCCGAGCGGCGAATCCATGCGCGTGAGCACCGCGACCACCTTCTTGCCGGCACGCGTACCGACGCGAACGAGCTTGTCGGCGAGCTCGCGCGCGCGCTTCTCGTCCTTCATGAACGCGCCGCGCCCGACCTTCACGTCGAGCACGAGGCCGTCGATCCCCTCGGCGAGCTTCTTCGAGAGGATCGATGCGACGATCAGCGGGATCGACTCGACGGTCGCGGTCACGTCACGCAGCGCGTAGATGCGCTTGTCCGCGGGCGCGATGTCCTTCGTCTGCCCGATCATACACGTGCCGATCTCGCCGACGATGCGCGCGAAGTCCTTCGTCGACATGTCCGTGCGGAAGCCGGGGATCGCCTCGAGCTTGTCGAGCGTGCCGCCGGTGTGCCCGAGCCCGCGACCGCTCACCATCGGAACGGGTACTCCGCAAGCCGCAACGAGAGGCGCGAGGCAGATCGACACCTTGTCACCGACGCCGCCGGTCGAGTGCTTGTCGACCTTCGTGCCGAGGACGCCGGCGAGATCGAGCACGCTCCCGGAGTGGAGCATCGCCTCGGTGAGCGCGACCGTCTCCGCATCGTCGAGCCCGCGGAAGAACACGGCCATCAGGAACGCTGCCATCTGGTAGTCGGCGAGCGCGCCCTCGCTGAACGACGTGATGAGGTGGCGGATCTCCGCCTCGGCGAGCATCAGGCCGTCGCGCTTCGCCGCGAGCAGCTCCACCAGCGTTCGTTCCATGGCCCCGCAGCGTAGCCGGTAATTTGTGTAAGCTCACGGCCATGCTCGACCGGCATCTCTTCACCCCCATCCTCGGAACCGCTCTCGCTCTCGCTCTTCTCGCTTCGGCGTGCACCAAGATCGAAGGCCAGAGCTCCGGCACGTCGACGACCGGCACGGCGGCGACTGCGACGCCGTCCGGCTCGACCACGGCCGCAGCCGCAGCGCCGGACGCATCGCCCACCGGGGCCGACACCACGACCGGCACCACGCCGACCGGCGGCGCCGACGCGACGGCGCCTACCGCGAGCGGCGCCAGTGGCACCGGCAGCGCCACCGCGAAGAACGCCGGCGTCGCATCGGCTGCGGCCGCCGCCTCCGCAGGCCCGGTCGAGTGCGGGACGAAGCCGCTCCCCGACTGCCCGCTCCAGGCATGGATGAAGGCGAACACCAACCCGGCGGTCGCCGCCTCGGACTTCCCGGCGCTCGCCACGGCGCTCGACAAGATCGCGGCGTTCACGCCTGCCGGCTACACGAACTGGGCGTCGATCGCGAAGGACGGCGCGAAGGCCGCGCGCGCGCAGGACATGACCGCCGCGAAGGCGTCGTGCCGCACCTGTCACGACCAGTACAAGGACAAGTACAAGAAGGAGATGCGCGCTCGTAAGATCTGAGGGCGAGCACGCATGCGGACGCTCCCTCCGTTCGGCGAGAACGCACGACGCATCCCGAAGCCGCGCGTCCCGAAGGTCGGAAGGCCCGAGGGACGCTTCACGCAGCACCGCCGTCTCGACAAGCTCCGTGAGCTCCTCGAGAGCGAGCCTCGGGGCCTCACGCTCGAGGAGCTCGCACGGATGCTGCGCGTCACGCAGCGCTCGGTGCGCCGTTACCTCCTCGAGCTCGACGGCACGACGGATCCCGCGAGATACGAGCTCCTCGAGTCGATCGAGACGACGCCGGGCGGCGCGCATCTCTGGCGCATCCGGCCCGGCGAGCGAGGCCGCACCGTCTCGCTCCGTCGCGCGCAGGCGTACGCGATCCTCGCGACGCGCCGCGCGCTCGACATCCTCAAGGGCTCCGCGCTCTACGACGAGGTGGATCTGGCGCTCGGCCACATCGAGAAGGTCGCGCAGACGCCGTTCCGCGCGCAGGGTCGCGCGCAGATCTCGGGCGAGCAGGGCCTCGAAGGCCGCTTTTTCTGGCTCCCGCCCGCGTCACGCACCTACGGCGCGCGCGGCGAGGACATGGACGAGCTCTTTCGCGCCGTCGCCGACCTCCGCGTCCTGCGCTTCCGGCCGCGCACGCCGCCCGGGGCGCCGCGCGCCGAGCGGATCGTCTTCCATCCGTACGCGATGGTCGTGCACAAGGGCTCGATCGTCTGCCTCGGCGTCCGCAGCCACGCGCGCGCAGCGTCCGATGCGGAGGTCATCCCGTTCGAAGCGATGACGGAGATCCGCTCGAGCGAGACCGAGCACTTCGAGCTGCCGGCGGCGTTCGATGTGACGCACTACGTGCACGGTGAGTTCGGCCTCGGCAAGCCGTCGAAGGTCCGTGCGCTCGTGGAGTTCGACGCGCGCGTCGCCGACGAGATCCGTTCGAAGAAGCTGCATCGCGATCAGCGCGTCGCGATGAGCCCCGACGGAAGGCTTCGGCTCTCGGTGCCGCTCGTGAACGTCGATGCGTTCATCGGATGGGTGCTGTCGTTCGGCGACGCAGCAACCGTCGTCGAGCCGCCGGAGGTGGCGCGCCAGGTCGCGGACATCCTCACGCGAGCCGCTGCGCGCTACGGCTGAGCAGTACCGCACGCATCCATCTTCCCGTAGGCTCCCGCCGATGTCGCCGGCTCCCCCTTCGTCCTCTCGCGAACACGACATCGTCCTCTTCGGGGCGACGGGCTTCACGGGCAAGCTCGTCGCGGAGTACCTCGCGAAGCATGCGCGCCAGGGTGGGAAGGGCGTTCGCTGGGCGATTGCCGGGCGGAACGCGAAGAAGCTCGAGGGCGTGAAGCGCGACCTCGTCGCGATCGACGCCGCGCTCGAGAGCCTCCCGATCCTGATCGCCGACGGTCACGACGAGGCATCGCTCGATGCGCTCGTTCCGAAGACGCACGTCATCTGCACCACTGTCGGCCCGTTCGGACAGCACGGCCGCAAGCTCGTCGCGGCCTGCGCGCGACATGGCACGCACTATTGCGACATCACGGGCGAGGTTCCGTTCATCCGCACCTCGATCGACGAGAACCACGCGAAGGCGACGGAGACGCGCGCGCGCATCGTGCACTGCTGCGGCTTCGACTCGATCCCCTCGGACCTCGGCGTGCACCTCGTATGGGACGAAGCACGGAAGCACGGCGGCTCGCTGAGCTGGACCAAGGGCTTCGTCGGCGAGATGAGCGGCACCGCGAGCGGAGGCACCGCGGCGACCATGCTCGCGATCGTCGAGGAGGCAACGCGCGATCCGGAGGTGCGACGCCTCCTCGGCAACCCGCATGCGCTCGATCCGGAGGTGCCGCGCGGCCGCACGCGCGATCCGTTCGAGGCCGACCCGAAGGGCGTCGCGTTCGACGAGGACATCCATGGCTGGACGGCGCCGTTCGTCATGTCGACGATCAACACGCGGATCGTGCGCCGCTCGAACGCGCTCCTGCACTACGGCAGCGACTTCCGCTACCGCGAGGCCATGAGCCTCCCGAAGGGACCGAAGGGCCTCGCCGCCGCGTGCGTCGTGACCGCAGGCATGGGCGCATTCGCGATCGGCGCCGCATTGCCGCCGACGCGCGCGCTCCTCGCACGCTTCGTCCTCCCGAAGCCCGGCGAAGGCCCGTCGCGCGAGGCGCGCGAGCGCGGCCACTTCACCCTGCGGTTCGTCGGCGAGGGCAAGACGGAGAGCGGTGCGACGTTCCGCGCCACGGCGACCGTGAAGGGCACGAGCGATCCCGGCTACGGCGAGACGGCGAAGATGCTCGGGCAATCCGCGCTCTGCCTGGCGCAGGACGGCGAGCGCCTCGAGCCGCGCTTCGGCGTCCTCACGCCGGCCAGCGCGATGGGCATGACGCTCGTCGAGCGACTCCGTCGCGAGGGCATGACGTTCGCGGTCGAACGCGCCTGACGCACCAAAAAACCCGCATGTTGATGGGGTTGCGGCAGCGCGTCTGCCGTGGAATGTAGAGGGCATGAGCGCGCTGAAGGTGCTGCCGAACGACCCCATCGTCCCGAAGAAGCCGCCCGTCGACACGTCGACGCTGGCGTACAAGGATTTGCTTCGCGGACCGTTCTGGCAACGGATCCCCGCCTACGCGAACGTGACCGAGGAGCAGTTCCTCGATCACAACTGGCAGGCGAAGAACAGCATCACCAACCCGGCGAAGCTGCTCGCCGCCGTCCAGGAGCTCGTTCCCGCTGCCTTCATCCAGGACGCCGAGCTCGGCTTCAAGCACTCGCCGATGTCGGTGCGCGTCAGCCCGTACCTGCTGAGCCTCATCGACTGGACGAACCCCTACGAGGATCCGCTCCGCATCCAGTTCATCCCGATGGGCTCGAAGCTGAAGGCGGATCACCCGAAGCTCGATCTCGACTCGCTCCACGAGCAGGCGGACGCGCCCGTGCCGGGCCTCACGCACCGATATCCGGACAAGGCGCTGTTCCTCGCGCTCGACACGTGCCCCGTGTACTGCCGCTTCTGCACGCGAAGCTACGCGGTCGGTGTCGACACCGAAGACGTCGAGAAGGTCAGCCTGAAGGTCTCGAGCGAGCGCTGGGCGCGCGCGTTCGAGTACATCGCCTCGCGCCCCGAGCTCGAGGACATCGTCATCTCCGGCGGCGACGCGTACCAGCTCCGCGCCCAGCAGATCGAGGAGATCGGCGACGCGCTGCTCGCGATCCCGCAGGTCCGCCGCATGCGCTTCGCGACGAAGGGCCCCGCGGTCATGCCGCAGAAGCTCCTCACCGATCATGCGTGGACGGACGCCTTCACGCGCGTCGTCGAGAAGGGCCGCAAGCTCCACAAGGAGGTGGTGCTCCACACGCACTTCAATCACCCCAAGGAGATCACCGGCATCACGGAAGACGCGATGAACAAGCTCATGGAGCGCGGCATCACCGTGCGCAACCAGAGCGTGCTCCAGCGCGGCGTGAACGACTCGCCCGAGACGATGACCATGCTCGTGAAGCGCATGGGGCACCTCAACATCCACGCGTACTACGTGTACGTGCACGACCTCGTGAAGGGCGTCGAGGACCTGCGTACCTCCGTCGACACGGCCATCTTCATCGAAAAGCACGTGCGCGGCTCGACGGCCGGCTTCAACACGCCCACCTTCGTCGTCGACGCGCCCGGCGGCGGCGGCAAGCGCGACGTCCACTCGTTCGAGTACTACGACCGAGAGACCGGCATCAGCGTGTACACGGCGCCGAGCGTGAAGCAGGGCCAGTACTTCCTCTACTTCGATCCGCTCCACCAGCTCTCGACGTCCGTGCAGCGCCGCTGGGCGGATCCCGCCGAGCATGACCTGATGACGAACGCCGCGATCGCGAAGGCGAAAGAGCGCCTCCGCTGACACGGCTCCGCGCGGGTGTTGCCTCGCGGTTGTTCTCGGGTACATTTTTGGAGATGAGGATCATCTTCGCCGCTGCGATCGCGCTCGCTTCCGTGGGCACGTCGAGCTGCAAGGATCTCGACCCTCCGCCGACTCCGCCCTTCCAGATCTTCATCCGGATCGACAGTGATCCAGGTCGGCCGATCGCCGGCGCGACGGTCAGTCGGAACAACAAGACGCTCGGCACCACGGGCCCCGACGGACGCACGATGCTGACGGTCACGGGCGCCGAGGGCGAGACCACCGACGTCACGATCAAGTGCCCGGATGCATTCACTTCTCCGGTGAAGCCCACGAGCATCCGGCTCACGCGGTTCGCCGACAAATCGAAGGTCCCCGAGTACACCGTGTCGTGCCCGCCGATGCTCCGGCGCGTCGTCGTCGCGGTGAAGGCGGAGAACGGCCCGAACCTGCCCGTCGTCTACTTGAACAAGGTGATCACGCGGACCGACGTGTCCGGCGCGGCCCATTTTGCCCTGGAAGTAGCGCCGAATACGCAGTTCCAGGTGACGCTCGACACGACCGAGCACACGAAGCTGAAGCCGATCAGCCCGACGAAGCCGTTCACCGCTCCTTCGCACGACGAGATCCTCGTCTTCGACCAGAAGTTCGATCTCGAGAAGACGCGCGTGTTCGCGGCGCCCAAGCCCAACATCCCGAAGGCGCTCAACTAATTCGCCTCCGGGCGACGCCGGGCCAACGCGTGGAAAGCGCCTATGTAGGCGAATCTACTCGTGTAGCCCGTCTGGGTGGATCAAGATCCACCCACCCAATTGGGCATTCCGGGATCCAGGCCGGCAAAACGTATGAGCGGGTCGCACCCCGCAAAATACCGATGAACGTTGCTCCGGAGACAACGGCCCGGCCCGAGTTCCACTCTCAGCGGCCAGGAACGGCCTGGCACCATTCGTGGATACTGTTGTCTACGACGCAACGAGGCGGCGCAAACGGTGAAGCGCAGCACTCCGGGTCGAAAGACCAACCAACTCCCCACTGTCAACGAAAGCAGGAGAATCCACATGTCCAAGGCCCAGACGCTTCTCGCCAAGACCCGCGGCGCCACCATCGTCGAGTACGCGATGCTCATCATCGCCGTCATGTTCATCGCGGCCGCGACCTTCCGCATCCTCGGCGGCAAGGTGAAGGACAACGCGCAGAAGTCCTCGGACGAAATCACGAAGACGCAGTGATTTGTCGCGATACCCTCGTGAGGGCACTCCCGAAGAGTGCTCCTGGGGGTCGCGCGGTCACGCTGGGATAGTCCTGGCCTAGCGAGCGATCGTCGCTCGCACGAGACGAAGCCGGATGTACGAACCGCTACCGTATCAGCACGTTGTTTTCATCGTTGCGATTGCGGTAGCTGCGTTTGCCGCCGTCTCGGACTGGCGGCGCGGTGAGATCCCGAACTGGCTGACGTACGGAGCACTGGCCCTCGGGCCCGTGCTCCACGTCGGTCGAGGGCTCGCGGGGCACAGCGCTCTCGAGACCTCGCTCACCGAGGGCGGATACTCCGTCCTCGGTGCCCTCGTGTGCATCATCGTTCCGGCGATGTTGTATCGGCAAGGGGCGATCGGCGGAGGAGACCTCAAGCTCCTCGCAGCTCTCGGAGCTCTGCTCCAGACGGTCCTCGGCGTCGAAGCCGAGATGTATGGATTCTTCGCGGCAGCTCTGATCGCTCCGGCCCGTCTCGCATACGAGGGCAAGCTGGTCGCCACCGTGAAGAACGCCAGCACGATCCTCGTGAACATGTTCATGCCCAAGTCGAAGCAACGACATGTCGAGGAGACGGCGCTGTCGTGGTTCCGGCTCGGACCTCCTTTGTTCTTCGGAGTCGCGCTGACGGTCTACTTGCACTGGTAAGCCGTTTGCAGAGGTAACGTCGTGGAGGGCTCGCGGATGATGCGTTGGATTCGAGCACGCCGTCGCGGCGCCGTCGCCGTCGAGTATGCGCTCCTGCTCATGGCAGTGGGCGTTCCTGCCGTTGTAGGCCTGACCGCTGGCGGGGTGCAGATGCTCACGAACTACCGCGAGGCGCGCAACTCGATGCTCGCGCCGTTCCCGTGAAGAACCGCCGCATGAACAATCCGACCATCAGCAAGCTTCACGGTGACAAGCGAGGCGCAGTCCTCGTCGAGTTCGTCGTCGCGTTCATGCCGCTGATGATCACGTTCTCGTGCTTCGTCCAGCTGTCGCAGATGGCGACCGCGAAGATCGTGGTGAAGCACAGCGCCGTCGTCGGCGCGCGGGCCGCCGCCGTCATCGCCAACGGGCACAAGAACACGCCCGACCAGAAGCAGGGCGACAACAAGGCGGACGTCGAAGCGGGCGTCAAAGCCGCGATGGGGCCTTGGACCAAGACGATGAAGAGCGTGGACGTCGCGATCGACGACAAGTCGAGCTGCACGGACCCCTACGGCCTCGTCAGCGTCACGGTCACGGCCGAGTACAAGTGCAGCGTTCCCTTCGGCGGCCGCCTTCTCTGCGGAGCCGTCGGCGCGACGCGCACGATGAAACAGACGTACGGATTCCCTCACCAGGGAGCTCGCTACAAGCTCGAAGGCTCCGACTGCGGCGGGGGCGGCTGATGCGAGGTGCAATTCCAATGAGCGCCCAGACGAAGATGCGAGACCTCCACAACGACAAGCGCGGAGCCATCATGCTGATGGGACTCTGCATGTCGTGTTTCTTGATCGGCTCGCTCTGGTTCCTCATCGGCATCGGCGACGCGATCGTCTTCCGCGACAACATGCAGGAAGCGACCGACCACGCGACGTTCACGTCCGCGGCGCTCCACGCGAAGGGGATGAACTTCATCTCCGCGTGCAACCTGTTCATCCTTGCGCTGATCGCGATCCACATCCTCCTCGGCCTCGTGCACGACGTGCTCCTCGCCGTCTGCATCCTCACGGTCGGCTTCGGCTGCGGCGCGTACCTCACAGCGCGGCGCGTCTACACGACGTACAGCAAGGTCTTCAAGCCGATCGCCGGCGCGCTGCACTACGCCGAGGTCGGAGCCGCGTACGGCTACCCGCTGCTCGCCGCGTACAAGGGCTACACAGTCGGCTCGGACTACGGAGAATTCGGTCCAAAGAAACACGACGTCAGCATGTTCGTCGTGGGTCCATCGCTTCTCCCCGGCGGCATCATCGACTCTGCGCTCAACAAGGCGTTCACGCGCAAGGGCAAGGGCCCGGTCGGCGCGGACGGCAAGCCGAGCGACGACAAGAGCTTCACCGGGACCTCCGGCAAGCGCTTCGGTCTGCCCGTGCAGGCGAAGAAGTTCGCGGACGTCTGCGACCTCGTCGGCAAGAAGGGCATCGACGCTCTCCTCTCGATCACCGGCGTCGGCCATAGCGGCGTCTTCGACACGGTGAAGGGCTGGATCGGAAAGGCCCTGAAATTCAGGTACTGCAACGACCTCGGCTCGACCACGCCCGACCTCGGAGCGAACCTCGGCAAGGGCAACGACGCGATCACCGCCGAGAACAAGGACAACGCGGCGGCGAACGCGAAGCTGCCGGCCGGCCAGAAGGGCAAGAGCCCGCTCGACACCGTCGACATCGGCAGCGGCAGCGGCAAGGGCGAGGGCGCGATGAAGTGCATGAAGGACAACAGCAGCATCGACCCCGGGCTCGACTCGTGGTGGGGTTGCGACGGTCCGCTCGTCCCCTGGGGCGGCACCTCGAACGGCAGCCCGTGGAACCAGGTCTGGGGCGTCAACTTCCGCCCGTCGTTCTCGGACGCGCAGGAGCATCGCGTCGCGGTCGGTCATCGCAAGTTCGGAGTGACCAGCAGCGCGGAGCCGAGCACGTACTTCTCGGAAGGCGAGTTCTACTTCGATTGCAACAAGGCGTGGGGCGACGAGGCCTGCAACAAGGACGACAACGCGGGCTATTCGGTCCAGTGGCGCGCACGTCTGAAGCGCCTCGAGTTCCCGCAGATCGGTGAGCTCCTCGGCAGCTTCGCCGGCCAGTTCCTCGGCGCGCTGAAGGTCTACAAGGACTTCCAGAAGACCGTGAAGGACCTGACCAAGAACGTCGACAAGGACGGCAAGGTCATCACGACGCCGGGCCAGGGCGGCAACCCGCTCGTTTCGACCGGCTTCGAGCAGATCATCGACGACATCTTCAAGAAGTACGTCACCAAGCCTGTCCAGGACGGCCTGACCAACGCCGGAAAGTACGCCGACAAGCTTCTCGACCCCGACCTCGGCGCCTACCATTGAGATCGGCCAGGAACACCATGAAGACCCTCACCAAAGCACAACGACTCGCGAAGCGGTCGCGTCGTCACGCGCGCGGCGCGGCGCTGGTCGAAGCAGCGGTCGTCGTGCCCGTCATGTTGGTCTTCGCCGGCTGCATCATGTTCGCCCACCGCTCGTACGCGGCGAAGATGGACAAGCAGATGGGCACGCGCGCAGGCATCCTCTACTACGCGTCGCACAACTGCGAAGGCGAGCTCCCGCCGGGAACCGTCCCGCCGGTGAAGCAGAGCGCGGATCCCGGCACCGGTGACGTGCCGGGCGGTCCGGCGACGGATTCGAGCCGTCTCTCCGGCGACCAGGGCAGCGCGCAGGGCGCAGCTGCCGGCATCGACAAGTCGTGGAGCATGGCGAAGGCCAGCCCCGCGGACACGCCGGTCTACGGCAGCGCGATCAACGACCGCAAGACCGTCCTCCTGAATCGCACGATCACGGCGGCCTCCGAGGCCGGTTGCAACGAGAAGCCGTACCCCAACAAGTGGTCGGCGACCTTCGAGTTCTTCGGAAGCTTCTTCCGGTCCGGCGGCGGGCTCTAGCTTCTACGCCACGGGGAGTTCAACGATGTCCTGGTTCATCACTCGCACCTCGCCCAAGCGCATGAAGCGCATCAAGGGACTCGCGCGCGCGGGCGCGTACGTCCTCGGCCTCAGCGCTGTGTTCGGCGTCGTCCAGATCCGCTCGGCGCGCGCCGAGATGGCGAACCGCACGGTCGAGCTGGGTCGTCAGATGATGACGCTCGCGAACGCGTCGCAGCACGAAGTGAACAAGGTGAGCATCAACGGCCAGCAGATGTGGCTGGGCAACTCGATCGCGCACGAGACCGCAGGACGCATCCTCGATCGCTACCAGGCACACTGCGAGTCGAACTCCGCGCAGCCTGCGGCGGAATGGCGCGCGATCGCCGACCAGAAGGACAACGAGGCCGCGAAGAAGGTCCCCGGCACCGGCGTCCTGCGCGGCGGCTCGGACACCGAAGGCAGCGTCCTCTGCTTCACGAAGACGGGGAAATCGAAGCAGTCGATCGCGGAGGCCATGAAGGCCTTTTCGGAGACGGGCGACCTCGGCGCGATCGGCGCGGCGCGTTACGCGTACGTGAAGACCAACGCCGACACGGGTAATACGCACGTCCTCACGGCGTGGACGGACGACACGTTCAGCATCACCGACCTCGTCGGCGACGAGACGAAGGACGTGCCCGGCGTCGACTTCGGTGGAGAAATCCCGCGCGTTCCCGATTCGCGCCGCGCGTTCTCCGCGCGCCTCGAGGACTCGCCGTTCGGCGTGAACGTGTATCACAGCAAAGAGACGCCGATCGCCATCGCCCGGCGCTACGACGACGCGATGCAGGTGCAGGGTTGGGCGGCCGTCGACCCGGACCTCGAGCACAAGGAGCCCGCCAGCAAGGCGGTCGCTCGCCTGTACGAGAAGGACAACGTGGTGCTCACGGTCGCGTCCACGCCGATGTCGGACGATCCCAAGGAGGGCACGTTCACCGTGCTCGGCCTCGCGGGCGCGAACGGCGACGGCAAGACCGCGGTCAAGCCGGGCACCGAGTCGGGCGCGAAGGCGCGCACGCAGTCGTTCTCGAAGAAGGACTGACCTCGCGCATTTCGCGCACACGCTGCGACGAGTGAGCGGGGCGCACGAGCCTTCCCGCGACCGATGGCTCCGTGTAGCATTTGAGCGGGATGAATCGCCGCGCTCTTCTCGTCGCCTTCGTGGTCGGCATCTTAGGCGTGTTCCTGCTGCTGCTGTATCAGCGCCGGTTCGAGCTCGAAGCCTCGGGTGGTGAGAAGATCAAGCTTCTCATCGCGGTGAAGCGCGTCGAGCGAGGGAAGCCGATCACCGACGAGGCGATCTCGGTCCGCGAGGTTCCCCTCGCGTACGTCGACGATCGCTCGATCCGCGAGGTCGACAAGAACAAGATCCTGGGCTTGCGCCTCGGCACGACCGTCAAGGAGCAGCAGCTCCTCCTGTGGACCGACCTCGCGACGGGCTCGGACGACCGCAAGGAGCTCAGCTCGCTCGTCCTCCCGGGCTATCGCGCCGTCTCGATTCGCGCCGCGCGCGACGACACGAGCATCACGCTCCTGCGCCCCGGGGACTACGTCGACGTCATCGGCGTCCTCGGCGCCTCGAACGCGGAAGCGAAGAGCGCCGTCGTCCTCCTCCAGCGCGTGCTCGTCCTCGCGATGGGCAGCGAGACGTCGCCCGACGCGCTCGATCAGCGAGACAACCGCAATCAGGCGGAGAACCTCCTCACGCTGAGCCTCACGCTGTCGGAGGCGCAGATCATCGCGCTCGCGGCCGAGCGCGGTCGGCTCGCGGTCGCCGTGCGCCATCCCGACGACCAGCAGAAGGCCGGCGTCACGGACATCAATTTCGACTCGCTGCTCGACGCGAAGAAGCGCGGCGAGATCAAGGGCGTGCGTGCCGGTAGCACCGCGCCTGTGAACATCACGGGTGGTCAGTGACACGAGCTCGTTCTGAAACACTCGCGCGCACGTTGCGCGCGTTCGGCCTCTGTTCGACGACGCGAGCGCTTGGTGCAGCGTTCGCGGGCATCGCCGCGTTCGCTGCCGTGAGCCTCGATGCTCGCCCCGCGTTCGCGCAGAAGAACGGCGCCGGCAATCACGAGGAGATCTCGCTCGCCGTCGGTGAGACCAAGACGCTGCCCGCGGGCGGCGTGAAGGAGTACTCCGAAGGCGTCAAAGGCATCGTCGACGTCGTGCCCACGCCCGACGGCCGCACGTTCGTCATCACCGGCAAGAAGCCCGGCACCACGACCCTTCTCCTCATCAAGAACGACGGCTCGCAGACCACGTTCGACATCTCCGTCGCCAACCGCAATCCGCAGCAGGTCGAGCGCGAGATCCAGAGCCTGCTCGAGCCTTTTCCGGGCGTGAAGAGCCGTCGCGTCGCCTCGCGCATCTTCATCGAAGGCGCCGTTCCGACGGACCAGGAATACAAGCGCATCCAGCAGATCATCGCGGTCTACGGCGGTCAGGTCGACTCGCTCGTCACCGTCGGCGTCGCCGAGCGCAAGCTCCTCATCCGTCTCGATTTCTTCTTCGTCCAGTACTCGAAGACGTCCGGCTACAACGTCGGCGTCGGCTGGCCGGCGAACATCGGCGGAACCACGCAGGCCGGACAGCCGGTCGTGCAGAGCCAGTACACGTTCGACTTCATCTCGCGCACGACGCAGACGGCGCAGGCCTCGGTCGTCAATCAGCCGCTGCCGCGCCTCGACATCGCCGCGCGCCACGGTTGGGCGAAGGTGATGAAGCAGTCGAGCGTCATCACGGCGAACGGCAACGAGGCGACGTTCCAGAACGGCGGCGAGGTGAACTTCCTCCTCACCGGCATCGGTACCGCGTCGATCGTCGGCGTGAAGTTCGGCACGAACGTGACCGTGCTCCCGCGCTACGACTCCAACTCGCGCGACGTCGACATCAAGCTCGCGGCGGACGTCGCGGATCTCACGGCGCCGGCCACTGCGGGCGGTCCTCCAGGCCGCCTCACCACGAAGCTCGAGACGCAGGTCACGCTGAAGCTCGGTCAGGCGCTCATCCTGTCCGGCATCAAGACGTCGGCGCAGCAGCGCAACGTCGCCGGCCTCCCGGGTCTCAGCGAGATCCCCGTCATCGGTCTCCTCTTCGGCACGCACGCGCAGGAGAAGCAGGACACCGAAGGCGCGGTCTTCATCGTCCCGAGCGTCGTCGACACGGTGCCGAAGAGCGCGCTCGAGCTCATCAACAACGCGATGGGGACCTACCGAGAGTTCGCAGGCGAGATCGAATACATCGACACGTACCCCAAGACTCCTCCGTCCGCGAAGTAGCGGGCGGCGAAGTCACGGAGAGCAAGGCCGGAACGAATCACGATGCATTTGCAAGTCGTCGTCCAATCAGACGATGGGATGCAGCGCACGGAGCTCTATCCGGCGAACGGTCCCCTCACGATCGGTCGTCATCCGCAGTGCTCACTGCGGCTCGACAGCGATCTGGTCTCGCGCCAGCACGCCGTGATCCAGGCGGGGCACGGCACGCTGCGCGTGGAGGACGTGTCGACCAACGGAACGATCGCCGGCGACCTCCTGCTCCGGCGTGACTCCGTCGAGGTGCCCTACGGCACGCCGATCGTCGTCGGAGACTTCACGGTCTTCGTCTATCCCGCGGAGCAGCAGAACGCCGCGGCGCTCGCCGCGCAGCATCCGCGGCACCCGCAGGCGCCGCTCGGGCCTCCTGGCGCGACCGGGCAGCATCCCGTCCACGACACGCGCCAGCGCATGCCGTCGGGCGGACAGCAGAACGCGACGGTGCCGCCCGGTGCGCAGAACAGCCCGGCGAACGGCGTCAACGGCATGCTGGCGCGCAGCGGCTCCGGTCCGTACGGAACATCCGGCGCGGTGCCGGTCGTGACGGGAATGAATCCCGTCATCGCCCATGTCGGAGCGCAGCCGGGCTCGGGAGGCGTGCACCTCCCGGCGATGCGGAACGACGAGGCCAAGCACAAGGCGGAGGTCGATCTCCGTCGCGAGATCCACAAGCTGCTGCTCGAGCACCTCGACCTCGCGACCATCGACGCGAAGAAGCTCGACGACCCGTCGATGCGTCCGAAGGTGCTGAACGCGCTTCGTCGCATCGTCGCGAGCCTCGAGAGCCGCATTCCTCGCGAGGTCCAGCCCGACACGCTCATCGGCGAGCTCGCGGACGAAGCGCTCGGCCTCGGCCCGCTCGAGCGCTTCCTCGCGGACCCGACCATCACCGAGATCATGGTCGTGGACCCGAACACGATCTACATCGAGCAGCACGGCAAGATCACGCTGTCGCATGCGCGCTTCACCGACGACGAGCGCGTGCGCGCCGTCATCGAGCGCATCGTCACGCCGCTCGGTCGACGCATCGACGAGTCGTCACCGCTCGTCGACGCGCGACTCAAGGACGGCTCCCGCGTCAACGCCGTCATCCGTCCGATCGCGCTGCGCGGCTCGTGCATCACGATCCGGAAGTTCGCGAAGATCCCGCTCACGCTCGAGAAGATCGTGTCCTTCGGCACGATGACCGAGCGCATGGGACGCTTCCTCACGCGCTGCGTGCACGCGAAGAAGAACATCGTCATCTCCGGCGGCACCGGCTCCGGAAAGACGACGCTGCTCAACGTGCTCTCGGGCGCGATCCCCGCCGAGGAGCGCATCGTCACCATCGAGGACGCCGCCGAGCTCCAGCTCAAGCAGCCGCACGTCGTCTCGATGGAAACGCGTCCCGCCAACCTCGAGGGACGAGGCGAGTACACGATCCGCGACCTCGTGAAGAACGCACTTCGTATGCGTCCCGACCGCATCGTCGTCGGAGAGTGCCGCGGCGGCGAAGCGCTCGACATGCTCCAGGCGATGAACACGGGCCACGACGGCTCGCTCTCGACGACGCACGCCAACTCGCCGAGGGAAGCCGTGAGCCGCCTCGAGACGCTCGGCCTCATGGCCGGCCTCGAGCTGCCGATGCGCGCGATTCGCGAGCATATCGC
>JAQBQJ010000374.1 GCA_028287065.1 Labilithrix sp.
CGTCGAAATCTTGCCGGAATCGAGCTGGCACCATACACGCAAGACACTCCACCATGGCCGCGAACAAGACCACCACCCGCGCACCTGGCAGCAAGCGTGTCGCAGGGTTCATCGGCGCCCTGATCCTCGTCCCCGGCATCGCCGCGGCATCGCTCACGGCGGGTTACTCCACGGCCTCGGCTGCGCCCGTCACGATCAACCCGACGCTCTCCTCTCTCGCCGCGCCCTACCGCGCGAACGCGCCGTGCCCGCCGAGCATGGCGCACGTCGGCACGAGCTGCGTCGACAAGTTCGAAGCGTCGCTCGTCGAGCGCACGCCCGACGGCGAGGTCGCCTTCAGCCCCTACCAGGCGCCCAACGGTCACGACGTCCGCGCCGTGTCGCGTCGTGGTGTCGTCCCGCAGGCGCACATCTCCATGGTCGAGGCGAAGCGCGCGTGCGCGGCGTCGGGCAAGCGCCTGTGCAAGGCGCAGGAGTGGAAGACCGCGTGCAAGGGTCCGGACTCGACGCGTTATCCGTACGGCAACAAGCGTGAGGCCGGCGCGTGCGTCGACACGAACCGCACCTCGCCGATGGGCCTCCTCCACAACGGCGAGCACTCGGCGAAGACGCTGAACGACCCGCTCGCGAACCAGCAGGCGAACACCCTCGAGGCGACCGGCTCGCACGAGTCGTGTAGCAACGGCTACGACGTGCACGACATGGTCGGCAACGTCCACGAGTGGACCGACGACGCGAGCTTCCGCGGTGGCTACTACCTCGACACGAAGCTGAACGGCGAGGGCTGTGACTACCGCACGACCGCGCACGCGCCGTCGTACTACGACTACTCGACCGGCTTCCGCTGCTGCGCGGACGAGGGCTCGATCCCGGCCGACGACGGCATCTGATCGCGGGTCCCGTGCTTCTGCACGAGACGATGAAGGTACATCCGGTCGATGCCCGCCATGCGGGCCGCCTTCGTCATGTTGCCCCCGGCGGCTTCGAGGATCCCGCGCAGGTAGGCGCGCTCGAAGCCGTCGATGAGGGCATCCTTCGCGACCTTGAACGGGACGGTCACGTCGACCTCGGACGATCGTCCTCCGCCTCCGCTGATGCTCGCGCCGCTCTGGCTGCTCGGCCCGCCCGCGCCGCCCGTCCCCGGGGGGAGCATCGACATGCGTGCAGTCTGCAAAACGACGCTGCGCTCGACGTAGTTCCGTAGCTCGCGGACGTTGCCCGGCCACTCGTGGCGCGCGAGCTCGGCGATCACCTCGGGTCCGAAGAGCCGCTCGCTGTCCTTCGCGTCGAGCATCCCGAGGAACGCCTGGATCAGGTGCGCCAGGTCCTCGGGACGATCGCGCAGCGGAGGGACGCGCACCGTAATCACGGCGATACGGAAGTAGAGGTCCTCGCGGAAGGTGCCCTTGTTGACCTCGCGCTCGAGGTCCCGGTTCGTCGCGCTGATGACGCGGACGTTCACCTTGCGCGTGCTCGTCTCGCCGACGCGGCGGATCTCGCGCTGCTCGAGCGCGCGCAGCAGCTTCGGCTGGACGCCGATCGGCAGCTCGCCGATCTCGTCGAGGAACACCGTGCCGCCGTCTGCGGCCTCGAAGGCGCCGACGCGATCGCGATCGGCGCCGGTGAACGCGCCGCGCACGTGGCCGAACAGCTCGCTCTCGACGAGGGTCGGAGAGATGGCGCCGCAGTCGACGACGACGAACGGCTTGCTCGCGCGCGGACCGCGCTGGACGATCTCCGTCGCGACGAGCTCCTTGCCGGTGCCGTTCTCGCCGTAGATGAAGCAGTTGATGTCGCTCGCGGCGACCTTCTCGAGCAGCGCGAACAGCTTGCGCATCGCGCGACCGGTGCCGGTGAGCGCACCGAAGCTCGGCATCATCGGCACGAGCGTCTTGCCCGCAGGCGCGCTCGCGACGATGCGGATGACCGACTGTCCGACCGAGAGCACGGCTTCGGCGGGCAGCACGGCGCCGAGGATGCGGAGCTCCTGCAGGCGCGTTCCGTTCAGCGAGCCCGAGTCCTCGATCCGCCACCCCGCAGCATCGGGGACGATGCGGCAGTGGAAGCTCGAGACCGCGGGATCCTGGAGCACCAGATCGTTCGACGCATGCGTTCCGATCCGGCACACGTCGCCTTCGTGCACGAGCGTGCGCTCGACGACCTTGCCGTTCTCGCGCTCGACGGTCAGCGTGAGCCCGGCCTGACCGATGTCGATCAACGGTCGGAGCGGTACGGTCCCGAGCCGGCCGCCGCGCGACGGCATGCTCGCGGGCGCGTCCTCCTCGGAGGGACCGAGGGCCGGTGCGGGTGTGTCTCGGACCTCGCGCGCCGGACGCGGAGGCGATGGGCGCGGCGGGCGCTGCGGAGGATCTGCCGCCATGTCGTCCCCATCATACGCTCGCCCGCGGCCGAGGCGCGCGAACCGTACGAGAGCGCGAGAATGGACCGAGATCCGCGATCTCTCCCACGACGTGGTCAAACCCGGATCCAGGTCTCACCTCGGCCGCGAGGTGAAGGAGACGCGTAGTTTTCCGGTGCATGTGGAACTCCTGATGAGAAGCCATGAAAATGCCGCTGCGTCTTCCTCCTCTTATGTCTCTCGCTCCCCTCACGCCTCTTGCTCCTCGTCGCGCATGGGTCCTCGGCGCTGCGTGCGCCATGGTCGCCGCCTCTCTCGTCGGCCAAGGCTGTGGTTCGGGAGAGAGCTCGGAGTTCGGCGACCCGACCAAGACCGGCAACGGCACGAGCAGCGGCGAGCCCGTGGGCCCCGGCTTCATGGTCACGGGCGACGGCGGCGACGGCAGCACCGGACAGGATCCGCTCACGAACAGCTGCGCGACCGCATCGGCCGAGGCCAAGCGACTCCCCGTCTACATGCAGTTCATCATCGACGGCTCCGGCAGCATGGACGGCGCCGACGGCAACGGCGGCTTCATTGCCGGCGAGCGCGAGGCCGATCCCGCGAGCCCCGGACGTCAGACCGGCAAGAAGTGGATCGCCGTGCGCGATGCGCTCTCCGCGTTCTTCGACGACGTCGCCGCGAAGAACGATCCGAGCTTCGCGGTCGGCATGTACCTCTTCTCGAGCACGTCCCCGAAGCCGGCGAATCAGGTCGACATCCCGATCAAATTCGTCGACGCCGCGCACGCCGCCACGCTCAAGGCTCGCCTCGCGCCGCCCACGTTCGCGAACAACGGCACGCCGCTCTGCACGAGCATCGACGGACAGCTCGGCATCCTCAAGGCCTTCACGCCGAGCGCGCCCGTGCAGCCCGGCGGCAAGTACGTGCTCGTCGCGATGACCGACGGCATCCCGAGCGCGCCCGACAACAAGGCCCAGTGTCTCGCGTCGGCGACCGGCGCGAAGACCGGCACGCCGGCGGTCGCGACGTTCGCCGTCGGAGTCGGCAACGAGGACGCGAGCCCGACCGCCGTCTACGACGAGGTCTTCATGAAGGACCTCGCGCAAGCCGGCGGCACGGCGGTCGCAGGATGCAACGCGAGCTGGGGCAATGCCGACAAGACCGGCGCGCCGTGCCACTTCCAGATCACGCCCGGCACCAAGACCGCCGCGCAGATCAAGGCGGATTTCCTCACCGCCATCAACGCCATCCGCGACGCCGTCGCGAGCTGCGAGTTCCCGCTGACGAAGCCCGCAGGCTCCGGCGACCTCGATCCCACGAACGTGAACGTCGTCATGACGACCGGCGGCAAGGACAACACCGTCCCGCAGAACGCGACCGACGGCTGGACCTACGACGACCCGACCAACCCGACCAAGGTCTTCCTCAAGGGCAAGGCGTGCGACACGCTCAAGGCCGACCCTGCCGCGAAGATCAAGATCGTCATCGGCTGCAAGACGATCACCGACGCGACGAAGTAGGCGCGCGGTCTAGCAGTGCGAGACCAGATAGACGACGGCGAGAATCGGGATCGGGATACCGAGGAGCCACGCAAGACCGTACTTCATGACGACATTCTCCTTTGGGGAGCAGAGTGCCTGCTCGGTGCTGACGTACAGCAAGCACCGGGCCGCGCTCGATCGCAGGAACTACGCGTCTTGCGGTAATTGCGCTCCTCGCAGCGTGGGCTTTTCGCCTCAGCTGCGCGCGATTGACGCTCAACCCGGCTTCACCTCGACCGTGGCGCCGGCGAGCTGTGCTTCCGGTTCGAGGGAGAGCAGTCGCACGCGTCCGGTCGCCGCGATGCGTCCCGACGCGTCGGTGACCGTGCCTTCCCACACCTGGGTGCGACGTCCGCGCGTGAGCGGACGCGCGGTCACGCGCAGGATCCCCTCGCGCACCGCGTGGAGGAACGACGTGTGGTTCTCGAGCCCGACCACGGAACGCCCGAGCGGCATCGCGTAGAGCGCAGCGCCGACGGAGGCCACGGTCTCGATGATCCCCGCGTGGACACCGCCGTGCACGATCCCGTACGGCTGGCGATGCGACGGGCCGATCTCGAGCTCTGCGACGACCTCGTCCTTGCTCGCGCTCACGAAATGCAGCCCCATGGCGCTGTTCCAGCCGTCGATGGAGCCATTCAGCATCGGTGCGAAGTCGTCGCTCATGCAAGCGCGTGTACCATGCGCGACCGAGAGGTTCGCTGCGATCGACATGTGCCGCACGAGCGCGACCGGCGCGAGGTTTGCACTCGCGCGCAGACATGCGCGTCGACTCGTACGCCTCCGTTCTCGTGCTTGCGCTCGTCGCTTCGTCTGCAGGCTGCAAGGACCATGCACCGCAGCCTCCGGAGCTCTCCACGCTCACCGGCGCGGCACTCGGCGAAGGACGTGTCCCGATCGTCACCGAACCGAAGCTCGCGTCCTGGGCACCCGAGGGCCGCATCGAGACCGTCGCGACGTTCAACGGCGCGATGCCGACGGGCGTCACCGTCTCGCGCAGCGGCCGCATCTTCGTCAACTACCCGCGGTGGGGAGACGACGTGCCCTTCACCGTCGGCGAGGTGAAGCTCGGGACGGCGGTCGCGTACCCGAACGAGGCGATCAACCGCGTTCCCGCGCCCGGCAAGCTCGAGAGCGGCTTCCTCGCCGTGCAGAGCGTCGTCGTCGATCCGCTCGACCGACTCTGGGTCCTCGACACGGGCAGCATCAAGATGGGCAAGTCCGAGCTCGGTGGAGCGAAGCTCGTCGGCATCGATCTGCAGAAGGACGCCGTCTTCAAGACGATCGTCTTCCCTCGCAACGTCGCGCTGCCGACCAGCTATCCGAACGACGTCCGGTTCGATCTCCGGCGCGGCAAGGCCGGCATGGCGTTCATCACCGACTCGGCGGGCGAGGGCTCGAACGCGATCATCGTCGTCGACCTCGACTCGGGACGGAGCTGGCGAAGGCTCGTCGACCACCCGAGCACCAAGGCCGAGAAGGGCTTCCTGCCCATCGTCGAAGGACGCCCGATGATGAACCGCGACCCCGGCAAGCCGGTGAAGAACCTCTCGATGGGCGCCGACGGCATCGCGATCTCGAACGACGGCAAGCTCCTCTATTACTGTCCGCTCGCGAGTCGTCGCCTCTACGCGGTGTCGACCGACGCGCTCGCCGACGAGAAGCTGCCCGACGCCGAGGTGGCGAAGACGGTGAAGGACCTCGGTGAGAAGCCCGCCTCCGACGGTCTCGAGTCCGATGCCGACGGTCGCGTGTACGCGACGAGCTACGAAGGCAACGCCATACTCCGGCGGCGGAGCGACGGGCTGTACGAGACGCTCGTCTCGGACACGCGTGTCTTGTGGCCCGACACCCTGTCGCTCGCGAACGACGGTTTCCTGTACTTCACCGCGAACCAGCTCCATCGCCAGCCGCAGTACAACGACGGCGTCGAGCGGCGGCAGAAGCCGTACGTGCTGTTCCGCGTGAAGGTGGACGCCAACCCTGTCGCGTTGAAGTAGCGCGCAGACGCCGGCATGCGCGATGCAACGTCCCTTCGCGAGAGCGGAGGAGACGATGGCGACGCGCAACGACGCACCGGTCGAAATCGGGGAAGACGACGGCGATCGCCCGTCTTCCATGCGGGTCGAGAGCTTCCTGCACGGGATCGAGGATCGCCAGA
The DNA here is from genome assembly GCA_028287065.1 of Labilithrix sp. Classification (GTDB taxonomy): domain Bacteria; phylum Myxococcota_A; class Polyangia; order Polyangiales; family Polyangiaceae; genus Labilithrix. The sequence goes on from JAQBQJ010000374.1 coordinate 6,065, forward strand.
ACGCAGCGAGGCGCACGCGCTGGATCGCGTTCGCTGTCGCCGCAGCGATCGGGGGTGTCGCAACGCTGACAGCCATGGGGATCGTCCCCGTGGAAGCGGAGAACGCCGTGCTGTCGGCGAGCGCGGTGGTCGCGGGCTACGCCCTCTCTAAGTAGTCAGCACCGCTCGCATCAGCTCCGTGGCGGTCTCGCGGAGCTCCGTCAGACGGCTCTTGGCGCTCGCCTCGACGTTCACGAGCAGCAGCTCGTCGATGCCGCCCACGACCGCAGTCGCCATCGCCTCGGAGAGCGGCCGGAGCTCCGGGTGCTTCTTCCGGGTGCGCTCGACGAACTCGCGGAGAAGCGCGGCGAACTTCGCGTGGCCGCGCAGGCGGAGCTCGAGAGCGCGTGGCCCCGCGGCCTGGATCTCGAGGAGGCACGCGCGCGTGAGCGCGGGATTCTCCTCGAGCGCGGACAGGTAAGCGTCGAGGCCGGCTTCGAGCTGCTGCTGCCACGACGCGGCCGGCGCCCGCAGGGCGTGCTCGACGCCCTTGCGCAGGATCTCGGTCGCCTCCGCGTACAGCGCGAGGAAGCACTCCTCCTTGTCGGCGAAGTGCTCGTAGAACGTCCGCTTCGAAACGCGCGCGTGCTTCACGATGTGCGCGATCGTCGTCGAGGCGTAGCCCCGCTCCGAGACCGCCGCCGAGAACCCTTCGAGCAGCCGAAGACGATGGATGTCGGGCGCTTCCGGCCGCACCGGCGAGCGGACCGCAGACTTTGTGCTCGGCGAGCCTTGCATCTTGGTACTGGATAGTACCATAGTCCCTGGTACGCGCTGGTACCAAGCCGGGCTGGACGCGCAGAGGCGGAGGAGAGCCGTGGCAGAACCGAAGACCAAGCATGTCCTCGTGGCGATCGCCGGCAGCGGCTTCGGGGGCCTCGGCACCGCGATCCGGCTGAAGCAATCGGGCGTCGACGACTTCGTCGTGCTCGAGCGTGCGAGCGACGTCGGCGGCGTCTGGCGCGACAACACGTACCCGGGCTGCGCGTGCGACGTCGAATCCCACCTCTACTCGTTCTCGTTCGCGCGGAACCCGGAGTGGACGCGAAGCTTCTCGCCCGCCGCCGAGATCCACGCGTACCTGCGCTCGTGCGCGGAGCGCTTCGGTATCGTCCCGCACCTCCGCTTGGGTCACGAGATCGAGAGCGCGACCTGGGACGACGACGCGCAGCGCTGGCGGCTCGAGACCTCGCAGGGTCCGATCACGGCGGACTTCTTCGTCGCGGCGGTGGGCGCGCTCAGCGATCCGTCGATCCCTTCCCTGCCCGGCCTCGATTCGTTCGCGGGCACCACGTTCCACTCGGCACGCTGGGATCACGGACACGATCTCGCCGGCAAGCGCGTCGCCGTGATCGGAACGGGCGCATCCGCCATCCAGTTCGTACCGGCGATCCAGCCGAAGGTCTCGGCGCTGAAGGTCTTCCAGCGCACGGCGCCGTGGATCGTGCCGCGCCGCGATCGCGCGCTCGGCGAGCGCCAGCGGAACATCCTTCGCCGCTCGAACGCTGCGCAGTGGATGAAGCGCGCGGGCATCTATGCGCTGCGCGAGCTCATGGCCGTCGCGTTCTTCGACACGAACGTGGCGAAGCTCACGCAGCGGCTCGCCATGAAGCACCTCGAGCGATCGGTGCCGGATCCGGCGCTGCGCGCGAAGCTCACGCCGAGCTACACGATGGGCTGCAAGCGCATCCTGCTCTCCGACGACTACCTTCCGGCGATCGCGAAGCCGAACGTCGATGTCGTGACCGACGCGATCGCCGAGATCCGCCCCGAAGGCGTGCTCACCAAGGACGGCACGCTCCACGAGGTCGACACGATCATCTTCGGTACCGGCTTCCAGGTGCAGAAGTACCCGTTCGCGGAGCGCGTGCGCGGCAAGCGCGGCGACACGCTCGCCGAGACGTGGAAGGGCGGGATGACCGCCCATCTCGGCACCACCGTCGCGGGCTATCCGAACCTGTTCCTGCTGCAGGGACCGAACACGGGGCTCGGGCACACGTCGGTCATCACGATGATCGAGAGCCAGATCGAGCACATCGTGAACGCGGTTCGTTACCTCCGCACGCGCGCCCTCGCCACGGTCGAGCCTCGCGTCGAGGCGCAGGCCGCGTTCGTCGCCGGCGTCGACGCCAAGATGAAGGGCACCGTGTGGACGTCCGGCGGCTGCGCGAGCTGGTATCTCGATGCGCGCGGGCGGAACTCGACCCTGTGGCCCGGCTTCACTTTCACGTTCAAGAGACGTGTCGAGCGGTTCGATCCGTCGGAGTATGTCGTCATGGCGCGAAGGTCCCGAACGACGGTGAACGTCGAGAACGAGAACGAGAAGAAGACGAACGGCACGTCGCGCCTCGAGGTGGCCCATGGCTGAACCGAAGCGCTCGGTCGCGGATCGCATGGGCGCGCTCGTCATGAAGGGCCTGTGCTCGCTGCCGGAGAACGTGCAGATCGCGCTCTCCGGCAAGAAGCCGATCGTCATCGACGGACACACGCTCGCGCCGGAGCTGCAGCTCCTCCTCGCCGCGAACGAGAAGCGCGGACAGATGACGCTCACCACGCCGGCCGCGCTCCGCAAGCAGCAGAGCGAAGCGGCGCGGCTCATCTCGGGCCGTCCGACGCGCGTCGGGAGCGTTCGCGATCTCGACATCGACGGCGCGGCGGGCAAGCTGCGAGCACGGCACTATGCGCCCGAGCGCGCCGAGGGCGCTCCGCTGCTCGTGTTCTTCCACGGCGGCGGGTTCGTCTTCGGCGATCTCGACACGCACGATGCGCCGTGCCGCGTGCTCTGCCGGCACGGCGGGATGCACGTGCTCGCGGTCGACTATCGGCTCGCGCCGGAGAACCCGTTTCCCGCGCCCGTCGAAGATGCGCTCGCCGCGCTTCGATGGGCCCAGGCGCACGCTGCCGAGCTCGGCGCGGATCCGGCGCGCGTCGGTGTCGGCGGAGACAGCGCCGGCGCGAACCTCTCGGCCGCGATCGCGCAGCTCGCCGTGCGCGACGGCGGCGCGCCGCCTGCGTGCCAGATGCTCGTGTATCCCGCGGTCGATCGCACGCGGCCGTATCCGTCGATCGAGCTCTTCGCCGAGGGCTTCTTCCTGACACGCGCGTCGATCGACTGGTTCCATCGCCAGTACTCCGGAGCTCCGGGCGTGCACGATCGCGATCCGCGGCTCGGACCGCTGCACGCCGAGTCGCATGCCGATCTCGCGCCGGCGCTCGTGGTCACCGCCGGGTTCGATCCACTTCGCGACGAGGGCGAGGCGTACGCGGCCGCGCTCCAGGCCGCCGGCACGACCACGGTGCTCCGTCGCTTCGACGCGCTGATCCACGGCTTCTTCAACATGGTCGGCGTGAGCCCGGCATGCCGCGACGCCGTCATCGAGATCGCAGGCGTGACGCGCGCGCTCTTCGCGATCGGCGCTGCGCAGTCGCGGCGAGCCACCAGCTCTTCCCCGCGTGCGAGCCAACCCGGAGTGAGCCCGTCATGAAGTCGTTCTCGAACAAGGTCGCTGCGATCACCGGCGCGGGCTCCGGTATGGGACGCTCGCTCGCCGTGAAGCTCGCGCAGCGCGGCTGCCATGTCGCGATCAGCGACATCGACGAGGGCAACCTCGCGGAGACCGAAAGGCTCGCCGGCGTGCACGGCGTGAAGGTCACGAGCAAGCGCGTCGACGTATCGAAGCGCGACGAGGTCTACGCCTGGGCCGACGAGGTCGTCGCAGATCACGGCAAGTGCAACCTGGTCTTCAACAACGCCGGCGTCGGTTACGGCGCGTCGGTCGAGGGCTGCGAGTACGGCGACGCCGAGTGGGTGGTGGGCATCAACTTCTGGGGCGTCGTGTACGGGACGAAGGCGTTCCTTCCTCACCTGCGCGCGTCCGGCGACGGGCACGTCGTGAACACGTCGAGCCTCTTCGGGCTGCTCGGCTTCCCCGGACAGAGCACGTACAACGCGACGAAGTTCGCGGTGCGCGGCTTCACCGAGGCGCTTCGCATCGAGCTCGATATGATGAACGCACCGGTCAGCGCGACGAGCGTTCATCCCGGTGGGATAAAGACCAACATCGCCCGCACCGCGCGCATGAACAAGAGCGTGATGGATCTCGGCGTGAAGGACATCGCGAAGAGCCACCTCCAGATCGAGAAGCAGTTCCGCGTCAGCGCGGACGACGCTGCGGAGGTCATCCTCCGCGGCGTGCAGCGGAACGCCCGGCGCGTGCTCGTGGGAACCGACGCGAAGATCTACGACCTCGTGCAGCGCGTGATCCCGTCGTCGTACCAGTGGCTCGTGATCAAGGCCGCGCGGTTCGCGATGCAGTAGCTCACAAGAGCGCGCGACACTCCCAGCTGCGTCCCCGCGTGGCGACGCGCGTGCAGGATTCGAACGCGCTTCGAGCTTCGCGCATGTTGCCGACGAGCTGGTACGCCGCGCCGAGCACGAGCCACGCCTCGGCATCCGTGGGGTCGAGCGCGACCGACGCGCGAGCCGCGACGACGGCATCCGCGCCGGCGCCCTTCTCGAGGAGGCGACGCGCATCTTCGCGTGCGACGAGGGCTTCTTCGGGGGATCGGTCGGGCGCGCTCTCCGCCGCAGGGGGCCCAGGAGGCGCGACGTCCGTGGGCGCCGTAGAGGTGTCGACCACCGCGTGCGGCCACGGCGCGAAGACGGGCGCGGCGAGAGGCGCGGCGGCGGGCGACGTGGGCGACGCGCCGAGCGTCACCGAGCGCGCGAGCGCCGCGATGCAGACGACGAGCGACACCGCGACGACCGCCACGACGTGACGCCCGAACGATCGCCGCGGCCGCGACGCGAGCGACGGCGTCGCCGTCGGATCGCTGCCTTCGAGCTCGAGATCGAGCTCGAGCGCAGGGATCGACGTCGGCGTCTCGCCTTCGGCGAAGAACGAGACTGCGCGGGCATCGAACGCACGCTCGGCGCGCTTCTCGAGCCATCGCGACGGACGCCTCTTTTCCCGTATTTTACGCGCCTTTCGCGCGCGGAGTGCGGACTGCTCGTGCTCGTTCACGAAGCGTTAGTGGGCCGGGCGCGTGAAATGGGTCAACCGTCGTGTCGATTCGTGCGTGCGTGTAGGCGCGAGACTCGTCCGGCTCGCGGTCGTCGCTGCTCGCGGCACGGAGCAGCGCGACGACCGCGTCCGCGTTGCGCTGCCACCACGCTGCGCCGTCGACCTCGGTCCATGCCGACGCCGGGACCACGCGACCGAGCTCCGCGGCGAGCTCCGCGACGCTCTGCGGGCGCATGTCCGGCTCCTTCGCGAGGCATCGCATCACGATCTCGTCGAGCCCGGGCGGCAGCTCGGCTCCGAGTCGCGACGAGGGCCGCTGCGGCACGGAGTGGAGCTGCTGCGAGAGCACGAGGTCCGTCGTTCCGTGGAACAGCTCGGTCCCGGTGAGGAGGAAGTAGGCGAGCGCGCCGAGCGAGTACACGTCGGAACGAGCATCGAGCCGCGACGGCTGCCGGACTGCCTCGGGCGACATGTACCGCGCCGTTCCCACGAGGGTGTCGGGGTCGTCCTCCGCGTCGCCGGCGAAGGCGCGGGCGAGGCCGAAATCGACGACCTTCACGACGTCGGGAACGAGACCGCGTACGCACACGAGGACGTTGTCCGGCTTCACGTCGCGATGGATCACCCCGAAGCCGTGGGCCTCCGCGAGCGAAGCACAGACCTGCAGGAGCAGCGCCACGGCGCGGCCCGGAGGCAGCGCCCCGTCGAGCTGCACGAGTTGCCATAGCGTCAGGCCCTCGATGTATTCCATCGCGTAGTAAAGCGTCCCGTCCAGGGTCCGGCCGTAGTCGTAGACGTGCACCGTGTTGGGATGCGTGAGCTGGCTCGTGAGCTGCACCTCCCGTTCGAAGCGCGCGCGCTGGTCGCGGCTGCTCGCGTTGCGAATGAGCTTGATGGCCGTCGTTCGCCGGAGGAGCGCGTGCCGCGCCTTGTACACCTCGCCCATCCCGCCCTCGCCGATCTTCTCTTCGAGCGTGTAAGGCCCGAATTTCCGACCGCTCTCCGCCTTCGACGCGAATGCGCGGACGACGGCGAACACGAACAAGGCGAGCGCGTGGGCGATCGTGGAGAAGGCGTCGATGCGAGCCATCGACCCTGCAGTGGAGATGCGGCGGCGATCCGGATCACCGAGACGGTGTTTCGATATGTGACGCGAAAGAAAAGCAGCTCAGGTCCCGGTCAATCGAAGACGAGGCTCGATCACGCCGAGCGCCGCCAGGTCGTCGAGCGTCTTGTGGATGAGCGCCTCGCTCACGTGGGGCAGATCGGCGAGCTCCGGAGAGATGGCTCGGAGACGCTCGAGCAGCTGCGCCGCGTCGAACACGAGAGCGCGCTTCCCTTGCGGATGTGCCCAGGCGTTCAAGATCGGCAGCGGAGAGTACTGGCGCGCGGGCTCGCTCAGCGCAGTCAGCCGATCGTGGAACGTTCGATACCAAGCGTCGTAGTCGGCGACGCGATCGAGGCGATATCCCGCTGTCTTCACCCAGTGGACGATGACATCGAGGGTGATCCCGTCCTCGTGGTGGGGGTTCACCACGTGATAGGTGCGAAAGCGCGTCTCGTCCCCAGGCTCGTGGATCACGGAAGGCGCCGTGATCGATCGTGCCACGATGTCCACCGGTAGGCCGTCGAAGTGCTTCACGCGTTCCGGGGCGTCGGGGGTGTAGAACGATCGCGGAGCGATGCCCGTGTAGACGATGCCGGCGAGGAGCCGCGTGAAGAAGTCGGGGACGTTCACCTGTCCGCGATACCGACTGTGCGCCATGATCTCGCTCGGCCGGAAGACCGCAACGGGGATCGCGAGCTTCTCGTGCGCGTCGCGCAGCAGCACCTCGCTCGCCCACTTGCTCGTGCCGTATCCGCCGGCGTAGCCGCCGTCGACGGGGCGCTCGGGAAGAATGGCTCTGATGTCCTCGTCCTCGCGGAGGGGCGCGCTCCTCTCGAGGCCGCTCACCGCGCCGACCGACGAGACGTACGCGATCGACTTCCTGCGACGAGCGAGCGCGAAGCGAAGGACTTCGACCGTGCCGAGGACGTTGGGCTCGAAGAGCTTCTCGTAATCGAAGGCATGGTTCACGAGCGCGCCGTTGTGAACGACGACGTCCACCTCGTCGGAGAGGCGGTCGTAGACCTCGCTCGACAGGCCGAAGCGCGGGCTCGTCAGGTCGCCGGCAAGCACGACGAGGCGACCTCCCGCGGCACCTCCCGAGAGCTCGCTGAAGCGCGCGGCGAGCGCGGGATCCGTCTGGTACGTGCGAGCGAGACGATCGAACGCCTCGGCGTCGTCTCGAGCGCGGACGAGCGCATGGACCTTCTTCCCTTCGCCGGAGAGCCGCTCGAGCAGCTCGAGCACGAGGAACCTGCCGAGGAACCCGTTCGCGCCCGTGAGGAGCGCAACCTCGGCTCGTGGCGGCAGCGCGGACGCTGGCCTGGCGGCCCGCGCGGCCGCGATCTCTTCCGGCGTGAGGAGGTTCTCGATCTGGAGATCGCGCGCGTGCACCACCTTCGCCCCGGCGCCGTGCACGTCCGCAAAGGTGACGTTGCGTCGGCCCTTCCCCGAGAGCGCATCCTCGACGTACGCGACCACGCCGCGAACGCTCCGCGTCCGATCGAGCAAGAAGCCCACGGGCACGTGAACGCCGCTGATCTCCTCGAGCAGAGACTCGAGCCCGACCGCGCTCAACGAATCGCCGCCGAGCTGGATGAAGCTCTGCTCGGCCTGGTCGACGTCGATGTCGGCCAACCCGAGGGTCACTTGCATTGCCTTCTGCACCTTCTCGGCGACGGAAGCGCGGGCGAGCTGACCTCGAAGGCCGTACAGCTCTTCGAGTTGCGCGCGCTCGAGCTCGCCGTACATCGCTTCGAGCTGCTCGCCATAACGCGCTCGAAGCTGCGGGCGAGAGGGCTTGTTGCTTGCGGTCAAGAGCCGATTTTCGACCGAGAAGGGTTCGCGTTCGAGGAGGAAGTCACGCGGAATCTCGTACCCATGGATCTGCTCTTCGAGCGCGATCCGGTGCAGCTCGCTCCGCACGAGCTGCTTCAGCGCCGCGTCGTCGGGCTCGCGCCCCTCCGAGCGGAGGTGCGCATCCGCCGCCTCGAGATCGGGCACGACGACGGCGAGGAGGTACGAGCGAAGACCGTTTCCGTAGACGAAGACCTGCCGGATGAACGGGCTCCGCGACGCGTAGAGGCCCTCGAGGCGCGACGTCGCGACGAACTCTCCTTGGGCGAGCTTGAGGATGTTCTTGGCGCGATCGAGCCACACGAGATGATCCGGCCCGCGCTGCTCGACGATGTCTCCCGTGTTCAGGAAGCCCTCTTCGTCGAAGAGGTCCTTCGTGGCAGCTTCGTTCTTGTAGTAGCCCGGAATGACGAAGCTCGACTTCACGTGGAGCTCGCCGCGCGGATACGGCCGGTCGCTCGTTCGATAACCGAGCTCGGGCATGTCGACGAGCTTCCACGTGAGCACCTCGGGATCGAGGTGGTCGTCGACGGTGAGGGGCCCGGCCTCCGTCGAGCCGTAACCGTCGATGACGGGCACCTGGAAGCAGCGTTTGATGAACCTCACCACCTCGGGCGGCGTGGGTGCGGTGCTCGTCATCACGAGGAGCAGCCGATCGCCGAGGAAAGAGCTCCGCATCGAGCTCATGATCCGTTCCTCGATGCGCCGTCGCTCGTCTTCAGAGGCGCCGGGCGGCGTGCTCCGGACGACCTCGCCGAGGAAATGTTGGTAGATGCTTCCGGCGACGCGGGGCACGAGCAGGAGCATGGTCGGCCGCGCGAGCTGGATGTCCTCGAACAGCGTGGACATGTCGCTCTTGGCGACGAAGTAGATGACGCCGCCACGCACGATCGAGCGGATGACGCCCCAGCGGCCCGCGCCGTGATTGAGTGGCATGTAATTGACGCTGATCTGCGGGAGCCCGCTGAGGACCTGCGTGACTCGCCCGAAGAAGTCGGCCTGCCACTGGCGGCGCAGCAAACTCTCCGGGACCATCGCGCCCTTCGGTGTCCCGGTCGACCCGGACGTATAGAAGAGCGTGAGCAGCGGGTCAGCCTCTCCACGCGCGGACGGAAGGACTTTCGGGACGATCCCCTTCTGGGCTCCGAGCGCCTCGACCTCCCGCATGGTGTGCACGCGCAACCCGCCTTCGCGAGCGGGCTCGGGTTCGGCGGCGAGCTCCTTCTTCCACCGGCCCACCTTCGCTTCCTCCGCGCGATCGCCCTCACGCAAATCCATGACGACGACGCTTCGCACCGATGGACACTGCGGCAGCAAGCCCTCGACGACGTCGAGCTGTTCGGTGCTGCACACGAGGCAAGCGAGCTCGGCCTCGCGGACGATCTGCGAGAGATCGGCCGGGCTCATTCCGGTCTGGAGCGGCACGGAGACCGCGGCGAGATAGACACACGCCAGATCGGACACGACCCAGTCGGTGCTGCCGAAGCCGAGGATCCCCACGAAGGTGCCGGGGCCGGCGAGCTTCTCGTGCGTGAGCCCGCTGGCGAGCGCCTCGACGCGAGCCCAGACGTCGGCGTAGCGCACGGTTCGGAGCTCGCGCAACAGTCGGACGCCGCCGTCGTCGGTCATCTCGAAGGCGCGCTCGCCGAGACACGGCCGGTCGGCGTAGAGCTCGAACGCCTTCGCGATCGATTCGATCGTCGTCGGACAGCTCTGAATGGCCAGGACCGCCTCGGGGGACGGGCGCGAGCGCTGGAGCTCGGGATCCTCTGCGAGCAGGCGCCGCAACCGTTCCTCCGACCGCGCGAGAAGCGCTTCGTTGGAACAGGCCTCATCCGCTTGCGTCGGCCGCCGCCCGTTCGCTGTCATGCCGATCTCGTAAGGAGGCGCGATCACCTGTCAAGCTCCATCGAGCGACGACGGCCGCTGCGATGTGTGACCAACGGACGAGCTCGATCGCAGGGCTCCACACCAGGTTCGTCACGACCTCGGCGCAGACGTCCGCCGCAGGCCGATCGGCGTCGCCGGCCGAGAGTCCGATCAGGAACGCGATCGCCATGGCGACCGGTGGAGAGGTTCGCATCGCGGCGAGAGTGGGCCGGGCGGGCCGCGATCGATCACTCCGCGAAAGAAAAGCAGGACTGCGTGATCGGAATACCGGCGTCGCCTCCACAGGACGGGTGAAGGATCGGAGCCACGATGAACGCCGAACGCAGCGCCGCCGTCATCGAGCTCCACCCCGAAGAGCTGCTCGATCTCGAGGCGACCGGCCTCATCAGCGCGAGCGCACGTTCGGCGCTCGACGCGCACTGCGGACGATGTGCAGCGTGCCGCTACGAGCGCCGCATGCGGGTGTACTTCGCGGATGCGCTCGAGGACCGCGCGATCGCGCTCGAGCGTGCCGAGCCGCGGCTCGAGACAAAGACTCTGCAGATCTCGCCGTCGAGTCGATCCTTACGAGGCATCGCCGCCGGCTGCGCGTTGATCGTGGCGGCGTTCGCGCTCGGAAGCGCAGCGACGCGACGTGACTCGGTTCCGGTCCCGCGCGAGAGTCGATCCGTCGAACCCACGCCGACCGCACGCGATGCACATGCGCTTCGGGGACGGCGTATGCCACCCGGACGAGAACGGGTCGCGATCACGCGGGCGCCGACGGCCGCGATGCTCTTCGACGCGGCGAACCGCGCACGCGTGCGCGGCGACTACGACCGCGCGCTCTCGACCTACCGTCGCCTGCAGCGCCTTCATCCACGTAGCCGCGAGACGTCGGTCTCGTATGTCGTGATGGGCAGGATGCAGCTCGATCGCGCGGACGCGGTCGGCGCCCTGCAGACGTTCGAGCGCTACGAGGCATTCGGCAATCTCGACCTCGATGCCGTGGTGATGGCAGGACGCGCGCTCGCGCTCGACAGCGTCGGATCGGAGAGCTCATCGGAGGCGTGGGCCGCCCTGCTCGAAAGCTACCCCGATACACCGTACGCGCAGCACGCACGCCTTCGCGTGGCGGCGACGACGTCGTTGTGAATCGCGACGGTCGCAATCGAGTGTCGGATTGTTTGAATCGGAATCCCTTCGCCTCGTCGCGGCTTGTCCCCACGCAGGAGGAACTCTCATGAACGAGTCTCGTTACGACGTCGTCATCTTCACGCTCGCCGATTACCTCGGAGTCGATCCGCTCGCCGTCGAGGGACGGCAGCGCCTCGACGAGGACTGGGGGCTCGATGAACTCGATCTCGCGATCGTCGCCTTCCGCCTGGAGGACGCGTTCGAGATCAAGATCGCGCGCCATGCGCTCGACGACGTCCGCATCGTGGCCGACCTCGAGGCGCTCGTGCGGCGAGCTCCTATGCTGCTCGACGACGAGCTCGGCCTCGGCACGAGCGTCCGGCCTGCGCTGCGCGAAACGGTGCGCCGGTCGCCCCGCCGCGCGCGCCGGAGCTGGATGCACCGCCAGCTCCGCCGCGCGATGCGAGGACACGCAGCCTAGGAGCCGCGGGGGGGAACGGCGCCTAGGCAACGCTGACGACGAGCTGCTTCGCCGCCATCAGCGCGCCGTCGCCGAGCCGCGAGGTCACGAGCATGTAGCTCGCGAGGTTCGCGTTTCCGACGACGTTGTCGGAGGCGTTGGGCGTGTCGGGCAGACCGAAGCCCTTGTACTCTGCATGTGTCGTGAAGATCTCGTCGATCAGGTCCTGCTCGAACACGAGCTGCGACGTGTACGACTTCCCGTTCAGCGACACGGTGTAGTGGATGTGGATGGCGCGGCCCCGGTACCAACCCGGAAAACAGCTGTCGAAATCGACGCGGCCGTCGGCGGCCGTCGTCTGCGTGCCGCGGAAGTAGTGCTTCGAGGAGTCGGCTTGCTCCTTGAGGCACATCCCGGGATTGGGCGTGTTGCCGGAGTAGCTCCCCGTGATCTGCGTGTGCCAGATCTTCACGGTCGCGCCGGCGATCGGGTTGCACGACGCATCGACCACCCGCAGCGCAAGACGCATCGGAAGGCCGGTGTAACCCTCGCTCACGTCCTTGCGAGCCTGATCGGCGGCCTCGGTGCACGGGCCCTGCGTCGCGGTCGCGGCGAGCACGCACGACGTGCCCATCGCTGCGCTCGCGAACGGGTTCGGATAGCTCGCTGCGCCGGTCATCGACGCCGTTCCACCCGATGCCCACGCCGTCGCCGAGGTGCCCGAGTCCGTCGTCGTCGAGCCGCTGCTGCCGGCATCGTCGGTGGTCGATCCGCTCGACCCGCTCGATCCGCCCGCGGTGGTCCCGCTGCTGCAGCCGAACAGCACGCCGCCGAACCCACCGCCGAGCGCGAGGAGGATGCTCTGCGTGGCCTCACGGCGAGAGATAAGCGGAGACCTACGTTCTTTCATGCACGCTATGTAGCCGCGAGTTGCCAAAAGAGATCATCCCGACGCATTCTTTTCGCCCACTGTGTCGCAGGCGTCGCGTCCCAGCTCCTCCGCGAGCACGGGGTCCGCTTCGATCGCGGCACGTAGCGCCTTCTTCGCGAGCCGCACGCGACTGCGCACCGTGTTCACCGGCGCCTCGGTGACGCGCGCGACCTCGTCGAGCGACCAGCCGAGCACGAACCTGAGCGCGATCGCCTCCGCCTGCTCCGCAGGGATACGCGACAGGAGCTCGCGCAGCGTCTGTTGCAGCCGGCTCTGCTCCACGACGTTCTCGGCGCATCCCGCGCTGTCTGCGGAGATCGTCTCGAGGTCGACGCCGTCGTCGCGGCGCCGGCGCAACTGGCCGCTACGGCGCGCAGCAGCGACGGCGGCGCGCACGGCGATGCGCGACGCAAAGTGCACCGGCTCGCACTCGCCGCGAAACGCCGGAAGCGCTTGCACGAACCCGATGAGCGCCTGCTGGACGACGTCGTCGACGTCGGCATGTGTGCTGCCGAGGACCGCGCGTACGACACGCGTCACGCGCGGCGTGACCGACGCGAGCAGCTGATGAACGTGCAGGTCGATCGGAGTGGCGAGCGTCACGCGACTCAATCTGCCCGCCCATCGTTGCGGTCGTCCTTCCGGAGTGTGTTGGATTGTTAGCGGAGAGAATTCGCCGGAGCGTCGCCGTTCGCCGGCAGCGTGATGCGCGCGGTGGTCCCCTTCCCGAGCTGGCTCGTGAACGCGATCGTCCCCTTGTGCGCATCGACGACGCGACGCGCGAGCGCGAGCCCGAGGCCCAGTCCGCCGGTAGCGCGCGTGCGGCTCCGATCCGCCCTGAAAAAAGGCTCGAACAGGCGACCGAGGTCGCTCTGGTCGATCCCGATCCCATGGTCCTGCACCTCGATCACGACGTCCCCGCGGTCGGCCCAGGCCTCGAGCGCGATCGATTCCGCCGGCGCCTCGGTGTACTTGTGCGCGTTGTCGAGGAGGTTGTCGACGACGCGTCGGATCAGCACGGCGTCCGCGGAGATGCCGGGCAGCCTCTCGTCGATCTTCACCGAGAGCGGCCGTTCCGGATGCGCGGCGCGGAACCTCGCGACGGACCTCTCGAGCAGCGCCGGCGTGTCGACGTGCTCGGCGCGGACGAGCATCGTCGGCGCGGTGCCGGGCGCGCTCGCATCCAGCGCGAGACGTGCCGACGCGAGCACGTCGTCGACGATCCGCTCGAGCTCGACGAGGTCCTGGGCGATCTCTCCGAGCGACTGGAGCACGTCGCGCGGGTCGGCCTCGCTGGCGAGGTCGAGCGCGACGCGGATGCGTGCGAGCGGCGTTCTCAGCTCGTGCGAGACGTTCGCGAGCAGCTCACGCTCGGTCTGGAGCAGCTTGCCGATGCGGCCGGCCATCTCGTCGAAGGCCTTCGCGACCTCGCCGATCTCGTCGGTGCGCTTCATGTCCGCGCGCACGTCGAGGCGTCCTGCGCCGAGCGCGCGTGCGGCGTCGCTGAGACGCTCGAGCGGTCGTACGAGCGAGCGCGCGGTCAGGAGAGATCCCACGCCGACGACGAACAGCGCGAAGAGTCCCGGCGCGCCGAAGAGCGGCGGCCCGGGCGGTCGTCCTTTCGGATGGACGCTGTACTCCATGCGCGCGATGCGTCCGTCCCGCATCGGTATCGGTCCGCTGACGCGAGGCGAGTGCGGCGACAACAACGGATCGATCGGGCCCCTCGCGTGCGCGAGGAGATGCCCCTCGTCGTCGCGGACGTCGACCGTCCACGCGAGGAGACGCGCGACGCGCTCGACCTCCGCCTGCAATGCCGCCGGCTCGTCGATGACGCGCCCGACGCCGTCCGCTACGAACTCGCCCTGCACCGCCCACGGCGACGGCGGTCGATGAAGACGATGATCGACATCCATGGCGACGGCGACGACCAGGATCTGCACGATGCCGATGACGTAGATCCGCACCGCGAGGCGGGACGGTCGGAGCAGGCGGAGAAGCCGGCGCACGTCAGCCTGCAGCTTCCACCGCAAGCATGTAGCCGACGCCGCGCACCGTCTTGATCAAACGAGGGTTGCGCGGGTCGTCGCCGAGCTTCGCTCGCAGATGCGAGACGTGCACGTCGATCGAGCGATCGAACGCCTCTTCCGCGCTGCCGCGAACGATGTCGACGAGCTGCTCCCGCGAGAGCACGCGGCCTGCGCGATCCGCGAGGGCGCGCAGGAGCATGAACTCGTACGTGGTCAGCACGAGAGAGGTGCCGTCGAGGGTCGCGTGCATCGCCTCGGTGTCGATGGTGAGACGACCGAGACGGAGGTCTTTCTTCGCGGGTCCGACGGCGCCGCGCGCGCGTCGCGCATGAGCGCGAATGCGCGCGAGGAGCTCGCGCGACGAGAACGGCTTCGCGATGTAGTCGTCCGCTCCGCCTTCGAGGCCCATGACGCGGTCGGCTTCCTCGCCGCGCGCGGTGACCATGATGATCGGCGTGTCGATCCGACTGCGGAGCTCGCGGCAGACCTCGAGGCCGCCCAGCCCGGGCAGCATCAAGTCGAGCAGCACCACGTCGGGCCGCTCTTGCATGACCCTCGTGATGCCCTCGCGACCGTCGGCCGCGATCGTGACGACGACGCCGTGCGACTCGAGGTAGCGGGCGGTCAATCGAGCCAGGCGATCGTCGTCCTCGACCAGGACGACAGCGATCGTTTCGACGGCGTCGGACATCGGAGGAACAATATGCGCCCAGTGCGTTACGCGCATGCGGCGCGTTTGTTAGCGAATGTTGTCGCCTGGCTGAACGCGACCGCGTCCAGGGGAACCGACCTCGGTTCTGCGACCGATCTCGCAGCATTCGTGATCGAAATCGGCGCCTCCTCGCCCCTGGTCATCGAGTGCGATGACGCACTCCACGAAAAGGAGACTCCGATGACCGACGTGAACGTAGAGGTGGTCCGCATCGCGCTTGCCCTTCACCTGGGCATCAGCCCTGCCACGGTCGCGCTCGAGCAGGAGCTCGAGGCCGATCTCGGCCTCGATCCGCTCGACCTCGTGCTGGTCGTCCTGCGGCTCGAGGAGATGGAAAGCGCGGAGTTCCCGGTCGCCGATCTCGAGGGCGTCGCCACGGTCGCCGATCTCGTCGCCGTCGTGAGGAGCTGGTCCGGCGTCGGTCGGCCGGCGAGCCTGCCGCCGCCTCCACGAACGCCGAGGCACCACCGCCCTCGCAGGGAGGATGGTGGTGCCTGGCCGCGGCTGTGATGTGGCGCGCGTCACGCGCGAAGGGTCAGATCAAGCCTTGGTGCCCTTGTCCTTGCCTTCGCAATTGCCCTTCCCGTGGCCGCCGCGAGGGCCCGCTGCGCGAACGGCCTGCGCCTCTTCCTTCGTCACGGTGCCGTCCGCGATCGCCTTCGCGACCTCGGCGTTCATGGCGGCGACGCTCGCCTCGAACTTCGTGCGGAGCTCCTTCGCCTGATCGGCCGGGAGCTTGCTCGCGCGCTCTTCCATGTGCTGGCGCGCCTTCGTCATCCGCGCGTCGACGTGCTGCTTGAACGTGGCTGCCGGGATCGGGAACGAGACCTTCTCGCCCTTCTCGCCGCGCGAGGGCGCTCCGCCCTGCGCGGGGGCCGCGAACGCGGGGACTGCGATGAGGGACGAGAGGGCGAGGCCGATGGCGATGATCTTGGAACGCATGATGTTTCGTCTTTCTCCTTCGAGGATTTCCGTCTCGTGGAGTCAGACGGGCGAGGCCCGCGTCGCATGCCGTCGTTTACGGTGCTTTACGGAGCGTACGGTCGCGCTGCGGCAGCTCCAGCACCGCGAAATGGCTCAGATCCGCAGCGCCCGGATCTTCGAAGCCGCGCGCGTGGGGATGGGCACGGAGTGCCCGATCAAGAGGAGAGACACGCGCGCGACCGGCAGACCGACCCGGCGCGCGAGCTCCTTCCGCGGCGTGCCGCTCGACTCGACACGGCGCAGGATCGCGCGGAGCTCGTCGACCTCGCGCGCGGCCACGAACCTGCGTGGCGCGACGACGATCTCGTCGTCCTCCACCTCGCTGCTCGCCGGCAGACCACCGAGCAGGACGTCGACGTCCTCGTCGGTCATGCCCGGCAGCGGTGCGTCGCTCCCTTCGGCATCGTCGAGCACCGCGGCCGCGAGCTCTTTCTTCTTCGCCTTCAGCAGCGCGATCTTCTCCTCGATCGTGCCGCTCGCGACGAGCCTCACGACGGTGACCGGCTTCGTCTGCCCCATGCGATGCGCGCGATCGGTCGCCTGATCCTCCACGGCCGGATTCCACCACGGGTCGCAGTGGATGACGGTATCGGCCGCGGTGAGGTTCAAGCCGGCGCCGCCGGCCTTCAGCGATACGAGGAACAGCGGTGCGTCGCCCTGCTGGAACCGCTCGACGATCGTCTCGCGGCTCGTGCTCGCGCCGTCGAGGTATTCGTACGCGATCTTCTCGCGGTCGAGATCGGCGCGCCAGAGCGTGAACAGCTCGACGAACTGCGAGAAGACGAGCGCGCGCCGGCCTTCGGCGACGAGCTCGCGTACGAGCTCGAGGAACGCCGCGCGCTTCGCGCTCTCGCCGGGCGGAAGCGTCGGATCGATCAGCCGCGGATCGCACGCCATCTGCCGCAAGCGCAGGATCGCCGTGAGCACCGACAGCCGCGTTCGTGCGAGCCCGCGCTTCTCGGCGGCCTTCCGCACCGACTCGCGGAGCGTGAGCGCGAGCGCGTCGTACAGGCGCTTCTGCCGGAGACCGAGCACGCAGGTGCGCTCGAGCTCCGTCTTCGGAGGCAGATCGAGGAGAACGTCGGCCTTCGTGCGGCGGAGGATGAACGGCTTCACGAGCGCGCGCAGCTGCTGCGCGACGAGGCCCGTGGGCTCGTTCGTGATGGGACGCTCGAACCGCTCCTCGAAGTCCGCGCGTGTGCCGAGCATGCCCGGGTTCACGAACCCCATGATCGAGCGCAGCTCGTCGAGACGGTTCTCGACCGGGGTGCCGGAGAGCGCGACACGCATCGTCGCGACGAGCCGCTGCGCCGCGCGAGCGGTCGCCGTGGTCGCGCTCTTCACGTTCTGCGCTTCGTCGAGGACGGCGCAACGGAAGCGGATCGACGCGAGGCGCTCGATGTCGCGGCGGAGCACCGCGTACGTCGTCACGACGAGGTCGCTGTCGCTGATCGCGCCTGTTTTTACGGCTCGCGAGCCTCCGTGGAGCACGAGCACGCGGAGCTGCGGAACGAAGCGACGTGCCTCGTGGACCCAGTTGCCGACCACGGACGTGGGGCACACGACGAGCGACGGCGCGCTGCCGGCGTCGTCCTTCCAGCGCGCGAGGAACGCGAGGGTCATCAGCGTCTTGCCGAGCCCCATGTCGTCCGCGAGGACGCCGCCTGCGCCGAGCTCGCGCAGGAACTGGAGCCATGCGAGACCCACGAGCTGGTACGGACGCAGCGTCGCATCGAGGCGCGACGGCAGATCGGGCTCGCTTCGGACGGCGAGCGCGCGGAGCCGGCTCCGCAGCGTCGAGACCTGCTCGTCGGCGTGCCCGCCGAACCGCTCGATCCAGCGCTCGACGCGGCCGAGCTGATGAGGTGCGAGGCGCGCGCGGCCATGCTCGTCCGCGAGCCCCACGCTCTCGTCGACGAGCGCCGCGACCTCTGCGCTGATCTTCGAGAGCGTCCCGTCCGAGAGCGCGACCCAACGCCCTCGAGACGCGATCACCGCGCGGAGCCGAGCCAGCTCAACCTTCAGTGCGCCCGCTCGGAAGTCGAGCTCCGTCTCGAGCCATCCCGACGCGACGCCGACCTCGACGTGGACGCCGATCGGCGGACCGACCTTCACGCGCGCGAGCGACTCCTCGAGCAGCACGGCGATCGGCGGCGACGTCGACGCACGAAGCGCGGGCATGCCCTGCTGCCAGAGGTGCACGGCGCGGTCTTCGACGGCGTGACCGAGCCCGTCGTCGTCTCCCTGGTCTTGCTCGTCTTCGCTCCTCGCGAGGCCCGCGTCGCGGACGAGCGCGAGCGCGCGGGCCTCGGCGTCGAGGTCGCGACCGGCGACGTCGCGAGCGTTCGGCGCCACGCGCATCCGGCCCGCGCGATACAACGCGAACAGCTCGCCGCGCACGTCGAGCGGCGTGCCCGTGAGCGCGAGCTCGAACGACGGCGCTTCGAGAGGAGGAAGCCCGAACGTCTCCGGAGGAGGGAGCAAAACGCCGAGCCCGCGTCCTCGCGAGAGCAGCGCGCGCCCTATTTTCTCGGCCGATCGTGAAGAGAGCGGCAGCGAGGGAACGAGCGCCAGCCCCCACGCGACGTCGAGATCGACCTCGGGTGCGACGGGATGGAAGATCTCGTGAGCCTCCGACCAGAGGAAGGGAAACGGCCCCGTGAAGAGCAGCGCGTCGGCGGCGTCGGCGATCGCCTTTCCGTCGATCGTGTACCAGCGCGCGACGAGCCGCGCGCTCGACGCGTCCGGCTCGATGCGCGGCATCACCGGAACGTTCGCGAAGCGGAGGCGGCTCTTCCACTCGCGCGTGAACACCGGCGACTCCTCGCGCAGCAGATGGAGGAGCATCGACGCTTGTGCGCGCGTGGACACGAGCACGTTGCGATCGGTGTGTCCCGGCGCCGTCAGCTCGACGAGGCGGCGATGCCTCGGAGGCAATCGCGCATCCAGCACCTCGCGCGGGCGGAGGAGCGTGCGCGACTTCGGTCGCCTGTGGCGCAGCACGAGCGCCGGACGCTCTTCGGCCGCCGCGAGACCGGCCGAGCGCACCACCTCGACGTCGATCTCGAGGTCGTCCTCGACGGCAGCCGACGGAAGCCAGCGTGCGAGGCGATCGTCGAGCGTGCGCTCCTCGTAGGCCTCCGCGCGCAACCGAGGGAGCTCTTCGAAGAGGGACGCGGGCGCTTCGCGTCCCGCCGCGAGCACCTCGCGGAGACGAGGATGGACGGCGAGGTCCACGAGCACGCGCATCACGTGCTCGCAGACGTAAGGTCGCCCGCGCGAGCACGCGCACGCCATCTCGAGATCGTCGCCCGTTACGCGAAGACGCAGCGCAATCGAGGTCGCCGCAGGATCGAGCGACCGCGGGTGGGGCAGTGGGTCGCGCGGATCGCGGAGGAGGGCCGCGCCCAGACGTCCCCCCTCGATCCGAGCCCGTTCGGCGTAGTCGCGGCCGCTCTCGAGCAGGCGATTCACGGTGTCCGGGCCGAACCGCCGGTCCACGAAACCCCCGTCGATCCTGGAAACCCAGGCCGCGG
>JAQBQJ010000383.1 GCA_028287065.1 Labilithrix sp.
CGCCGCGCTCCTCCAGACCGTGCACGGCGTCGATCCCGCGAAGATCGACGTCATCCCTCACGGCATTCCCGTCGCGCCCGATCGCCGTAGCAAGGACAAGCTCGGCGTCGAGGGCCGCTCGGTCATCCTCACCTTCGGCCTGCTCTCGCCGGACAAGGGCATCGAGCACGTGATCGACGCGATGCCCGCGATCCTCGCGCGGCATCCGAACACCGTCTACATCGTGCTCGGCGCGACGCATCCACACGTCAAGCAGCAGCACGGCGAGGCGTATCGGCACATGCTCCAGACGCGCGCCGAGCGCCTGGGCGTAGCAACGAACGTGATCTTCCACAATCGCTTCGTCAGTCACGAGGAGCTCGTCGAGTTCCTCGGCGCCGCCGATCTCTACGTCACGCCGTACCTCAAGGAGGAGCAGAGCACGTCGGGGACGCTCGCATATGCCGTCGGATGCGGAAAAGCCGTCATCTCGACGCCGTATCGCTACGCGCGCGAGCTGCTCGCCGACAACCGAGGAATCCTGGTTCCGTGGCGTGACTCCGAAGCCATCGGACGCGAGATCATCGGTCTCCTCGATGACCCTGCAAAGCGCATCGAGCTACAGCAACGTGCCTCGGCGTTCGGAAGGTCGATGGGTTGGCCGATCGTCGCGCGCCGCTACGTCGCGAGCTTCGAGCAGGCACGCGTTGCCCACGCCGAACGAGGCCGCGCAGGTGCCGCCGCCAGGACGGTCAGCAAGCGTCGACCGGAGCTGCCGGAGATCGACCTCGCGCATGTCCGTCTGATGACGGACGACACGGGGATGCTCCAGCACGCAACGTTCGACATCCCGCGCTACGAGGATGGCTACTGCCTCGACGACAACGCCCGCGCTCTCTTGCTGATGACGATGCTCGAAGAGGCGGGTACGGAAGCGCCGCACGTCATCCGCGCTCTCGCGACGCGCTACCTGGCTTTCGTCGGCTACGCGTTCGACGACGCGAGCGGCCGGTTCCGCAACTTCCTCTCGTATGCGCGGCGCTGGCACGACGAGCCAGGCTCGGACGACAGCCACGGTCGTGCGTTCTGGGCGCTCGGAGCGGTCATCGGCCGCTCCTCCGATCCCGGACGGCGCGGCCTCTGCGCCCGGCTCTTCCACAGCGCCCTTCCGGCGACGACGGCGCTCACGAGCCCGCGGGCCTGGGCCTACGTCCTGCTCGGCATCGACGAGTACCTTCGCGCATTCGAAGGTGACAGCAACGTCGAATCGACGAGAGCGCAGCTCGCCGCGCGGTTGATGGATCGCTTCCGCGAGTCGCAAAGCGCCGACTGGCCGTGGTTCGAGGACCGCCTCACGTACTGCAACGCGCGGCTTCCGCAAGCGCTGCTCGTATCCGCATCGCGCATGGGCGACGCCGCCATGTCGGAGGTCGGCCTGCGCTCACTCGAGTGGCTGATCAGTCAGCACCTCGATGGCGACGGGACGTTCGCTCCCGTCGGGTCGAACGGGTTCCACGTCCGCGGCGCGCCTCGCGCGAGCTTCGATCAGCAGCCGGTCGAGGCATGCGCCATGGTCTCCGCGTGCCTCGATGCGCATCGATCGACCGGTCAGCCGCGGTTCCTGGAGCATGCGCGGCACGCATTCCAGTGGTTCCTCGGTCAGAACCCGCGCGAGACGCAGGTCTACGACGCGCGGACCGGCGGTTGCCGTGACGGCATCCACGTCGATCGACTGAACGAGAACCAGGGAGCAGAGTCGACGTTGTCGTTCCTGACCGCGCTCGCGGAGATGCGCGCCGTCGACCGACTCGCGTTGAGCCTCGTGCCCGGCACGCCGGCATCGACCCCGAAGACACGTAGCGCCGGGGTTCCGGCAGCTTCCGGCGCGGAGTAGTTACCGGTCTCGGGGAACACCAGTAAGCTGAGGAGGCCATGTCCGACTCGACTTTCGCAGTCATGGCGCTTCGTGCGAGTCATGGCCCGGTCACCGTCGGCCTCGACGAAGGCGGCCTGCGCTGCACCTGGCGCGACGGCGGAGCGGCATACCTGCCGTTCGACGCCGTCGCGGACGCCACGCTCGGCGCATCGGTCTTCGGCAAGACGCTGCTCGTCATCACGCTCGCGACGGGCGGAACGATCTCGATCACGCTCGCGAACGGCAATCCGTTCGACGTCCTCGGCGCCGTCGTCGCGCGTCTCGGAGAGCGCCGCACCGATGAGCCCGTGACCCATCCCGCGTTCGAGCGCGGCGACGCCGAGCTCGGCGCGTGGCTCGAGCGCGTTCGCCGCCACGCCTCCGGAGGAGAAGCCTACCGAGAGGCGCCCATGGATCATGGGGCGATCGCCGCGCTGCTCGACGACGACGCTGCCGGCGCCGGCCTTCGTGCGGCCGCAGCGCACGCGCTCCTCACGGCCGCGACCGACGAAGATCTCGCGACCGTCGCCGGCGCGCTCGTCACGCGCGCGCTGCCTCCGCTGGTCGTCGTCGCAGCGGGCCTCGCCGCCGGCGGCTCGGCGCTCGTCGACGACGGGCTCCTCGCCGAAATGTCGGCGCTGCTGCCGTCGCCGGACCGCGAAGCGGTCGCGACCGTCGCCGCGCGAACGCCCGAGCGCACGAGCCCGGACGCGTGCGAGCGTGTCGCTTCGGCGAGGCAAGCCGCCACCGATGCTGCACGACGCGCGCTCGAAGGCGACGCTCGCGCGCATGCCGGAGAAGGCGGACGCCGAATGCTCCATCCGGTCTCCACCGGCGCGGGCAACGGCGCGCGCTGGGTGGGACGAAGCTGGGGTCTGTAGCTCTACCGCACACGCTCGCCGCGAGACGCGAGACGCGAAACGCGAAGAACCGCGGGTCGCGACGCGAGATCCCGTAGTCTCGGGGTCGTGTCAGCTGCCGCCGCGCCGTCGAAACGCATCGGCGATCTCGCGCTGATCTTCCGCTTCGCCCTCCCCTACCCCGGTCGCATCGCCGCGGCGCTGCTCGCGCTGCTCGTCTCGTCGGGGGCGACGCTCGCCATCCCGAACGGATTCCGCGCCATCATCGACAAGGGATTCGCGTCTTCCTCCGGGAGCGATATCGGACGATGGTTCGAATACCTCCTCGCGATCGTCGTCGTGATGGCGACCGCCACCGCGCTGCGCTTCTATTTCGTCTCCTGGCTCGGCGAGCGCGTCGTCGCGGACGTCCGCGCGGCGGTGCAGGCCAATCTGCTGCGCCTCGCGCCCGCATTTTTCGAAGAGAACCGCCCTTCGGAGATCGCGTCGCGGCTCACCGCGGATACGTCGGTGATCGAGCAAGTGGTCGGGACCACGGTGTCCGTCGCATTACGGAATTTCGTCCTCGGCGTCGGTGGGATTGCTTATCTGTTTTCGCTCTCACCCAAGCTCGCAGGAATGCTGCTACTCGGCATTCCATTCATCGTACTTCCCATCGTGACCATCGGCCGGCGCCTGCGGAAGCTCTCGCGCTCGAGCCAGGATCGCGTCGCGGACGTCGGCGCGATGGTCGACGAGGTGCTCGGCGCCATGAAGGTCGTGCAGGCCTTCGGACAGCAAGACCGCGAGCGGGAACGATTCGCGACCGCGGTCGAGGGCGCGTTCGGCACGGCCAGGCGGCGCATCGCCGTGCGCGCCGGGCTCGTGGCGCTCGTCATCGCGCTGATCTTCGGCTCGATCACGCTCGTGATGTGGCAAGGCGCGCTCGACGTCGCCGCCGGGCGCATGTCGGGCGGAACGATCGCCGCGTTCGTGCTCACCGGCGCCCTCGTGGCGGGCGCGTTCGGAGCGCTCACGGAGGTCTACGGAGACCTCCTGCGCGGCGCGGGCGCTGCCGCGAGGCTCGGCGAGCTCATCTCCGAGAGCCCGGGGATCGCCGCTCCGGCGAACCCGGTCGCCCTCCCCGATCCGCCGCAGGGGCGCATCGCGTTCGAGCACGTCACGTTCCGCTACCCGACTCGCCCCGAGGTCGCGGCGCTCCACGACTTCTCGCTGCACGTCGCGCCGGGCGAGACCGTCGCCATCGTCGGCACGTCGGGCGCAGGCAAGACCACGCTCTTCCAGCTCCTGCAGCGCTTCTACGATCCGCAGAAGGGCGTTGTCTCGGTCGACGGCGTCGCGCTCCCGCTGACCGATCCCGCATGGGCGCGCGCGCGGATCGCGATGGTGCCGCAAGAGACGGTCATCTTCGCCGCGAGCGCGCGCGACAACCTCCGTTACGGCCGCTGGACGGCCGACGACGACGAGCTCTGGGCCGCGGCGAAGGCCGCCAATGCCGAGGAGTTCCTCGCGAAGCTGCCGCAGGGCCTCGACACCTTCATGGGAGAAGGCGGCGCGAGGATCTCGGGCGGCCAGCGCCAGCGCCTCGCGATCGCGCGCGCCATCCTGAGGGACGCGCCGATCCTCCTGCTCGACGAGGCCACGTCGGCGCTCGACGCCGAGTCCGAGCGTCTCGTGCAGGACGCGCTCGATCGCTTGATGGAGAACCGCACCACGATCGTCATCGCGCATCGCCTCGCGACGGTGCGTGCGGCCGATCGCATCATCGTGATGAGCGAGGGTCGCATCGTCGAGGAGGGCACGCACGACACGCTCACGCGTGCGGGCGGACTCTATGCGCGCCTCGCCGAGCTGCAGTTCGCAGGGACGAGCTGATGGCGCGTGGTGGACGACGCAACGACGCGCGGAAGTTCATCGCCCAGAACCGCGCCGCGACCTTCCACTACCTGATCTCCGAGCGCTACGAGGCCGGCATCGTGCTGCGCGGCAGCGAGGTCAAGTCGTTGCGCGATGGCCGCGCCCACCTCACGGAGGCGTACGCGTCCGTGGACAACGGCGAGGTCTGGCTCCGGCAGATGCACATCGCGGCGTTCGACGCGGCGCGCGCGTTTCCTCACGTCGAGCGCGGCGCGCGCAAGCTGCTGTTGCATGCGAAGGAGATCCGCCACCTCGAGCGCGCGGTCCTGCGCGAGGGTTACACGCTGATCCCGCTGGATCTGTACTGGAAGGACGGCCGCGTGAAGGTCACGCTGGGCCTCGGTCGCGGAAAGAAGGCGCACGACAAGCGCGCCATCCTGGCCGAGAAGACCGCCACGCTCGAAGCGCTGGAAGCGGTGCGGGCACGGCGTGAGGGTCGCGCGTAGCTCGCGCGATCTCGCGCCGCGTTGAAATCACTCCGTAACGACGCGATGGTGCTCGCATGAAGCTCTATTACGCCCCTGGTGCGTGCAGCCTCGCGAGCGACATCGTCCTCCACGAGGCGAGGATCCCGGCCGACTACGTGAAGGTCGATCTCAAGACCAAGAAGACCGAGCAAGGCGCGGACTTCAACGCGGTCAATCCGAAGGGCTACGTGCCGGCCCTGCAGCTCGACGACGGAGACGTGCTCACCGAGAACGTCGCGGTTCTCCAGTACCTCGCGAGCCTCGACACGCGCCTCTTGCCGAC
>JAQBQJ010000426.1 GCA_028287065.1 Labilithrix sp.
CTCCGGGCGCGGCTTCCGCGGCGACGCCGGCCGGCCCGCTCGTGCTCGCGCGCGGCGTCCGCATCGTCCACGCTCCGCCGGGCGCCGACGCGGCGAAGGTCGTGCGCGAGGAGCGCGAGCTCGCGAAGGGCGACGGACGCGATCTGGTCGTCTACGTCGGCGCGAAGTGGTGCGAGCCCTGCAAATACTTCCACCAGGCGGCAGCGAAGGGCGAGCTCGACGGCGAATTCCCGGATCTGACGCTGCTCGAGTTCGACCTCGACGACGATCGCGACCGCCTCGCAACGGCCGGATACGTCTCCGAATTCATCCCGCTCTTCGCGATGCCGGCCGCCGACGGGCGCGCATCGGAGAAGAAATTCGAGGGCTCGGTGAAGGGCAACGGTGCCGTCGCGAACATCGCTCCGCGCCTGCGATCGCTCCTTCGAAAGTGACGAGCCGACGCGACGCGCACGCGCGTGAAAAATGTGTGACGACCACGTGAAATGACCCTTGCGCGAAGTGGTGCGCGGAGTAAAAGCGCGCACCACGAAATGACGACGCACGGACGACACATCAAGGTTCTGGGGCGCGGCTCTGCGAGTCGCATGGGCGACGCAAAGACCGTCGAGACCATGCTGGTCGACCTGATCGACGTGCTCGGTATGCGGATCCTCGACAAAGCTCACATGTACGAAGTCGAGACCGAGATCTCGAAGCTCGGCGTGGAGCCGTTCGAGGACGAGGGCGGCGTCACCGGCGTGTGCGTGCTGTCGACGTCGCATTGCTCGATCCACACGTGGCCGCTCCGTCCGTTCTTCGTCATGGACGTCTACTCGTGCCGCGATTTCGACGGCGGGGCCGTGGAGAAGCTGCTCGCCGAGCGCCTCGGCGCCTACGACCTGCAGGTCACGGACGTGTCGGCGGCGCTGGAGTACAGGTTCGCGGAGAAGCCCGCGCGCCCCGAGACCGAGCTCGTCGGTCAGGCCTAAGCGGCTTCGACGAGCCCGAACGCGGCGACGCCGTGAGCGCGGAGCTCGCGCCGGAGCCCGGCCGCACGCGACGACGCGCCGAGGAGTCGAGCGAGGAGCTCGGCCGCCCACTCGTCGAGCATCGCGCCGCCGCACGCTTCGAAGTCGTCGCTCGTGCCGCGCAGGATCGTGCGCCACGCGTGCGTCTGCACGACGAACGCGGGCGTAGCGACGCCGTCGCGCACGATGTTCGCCTCGGCGAGCGCCTGCGCGGCGTCGTCGGGCATCGCGTGCTCGAGCCGTCCTTCGAGCAGGAGCGCGGGAAGCACGGACGCGACGTGCGGCGATCCGGCAGAGAGCGCGATGTCGACGAGCGTGGAGAGGAGCGTCGTGAAGGGATCGTCGGAGGCGGGCGGAAGCTCGGTCGACGGCGGAGCGATCGAGGCGAGGATCTCCGTCGCGATGGCATCGGAGGGAACGGCGTCGACGGCCTGGATGCCTTCGAAG
Organism: Labilithrix sp.; assembly: GCA_028287065.1. Lineage (GTDB taxonomy): Bacteria > Myxococcota_A > Polyangia > Polyangiales > Polyangiaceae > Labilithrix. Next base: position 1,458 of record JAQBQJ010000426.1, read on the forward strand.
CTCGCGCTCTCGTCGAGCGGGGGAAGCTCCTCGACGACGATGTCTTCCTCGTCGTCGCTCGCGTCCAGATCATGTGCCTGCCCCACCGGGACCACGCCGCTGATCCGCGACTCGGGCACAGGCGCGCTCTCGCTCTCGCTGTCGCTCTCGGCCGTGGCCGTGGCCGTGAACCGATCTTCTTGTTCCGAGACGAGATCGGGCACGGGCACGGGCACGTGTACGGGCGAGATTTCGGCTTCGAGTGTCTCGAGGACCGGAGGCGGCTCGTGGACGGCCACGGCCGGACCCGTCACGGCCAGGCACACCCAACTCACCCCGCGATGCAGCGCAGGATTGTCGTTCGGGAACTCCGACGCGAAGCTGACCACATCCACCTCCACCGTCTCCAGTTAACCTGGGGTCTCGCGGAAGGGCCAAAATACCGGGCGCTTACGTATCCATCAGCGCGGCTTCGCGTCCGGGATCGGTGCGGTCAGCTTGCCGCTGATGCTCGGGATCGGGGTCCCGGTCAGGATCTCCATCCCGTTCGTATAGATGTTGTCGAAGCTCACCTTCCCCTGGTCGAAGCCCTGGAAGTCGAGCCACGCGGCGGTCCCCGTGAAGTTCGAATTCGTCACGGTGTTCGGTCCGATCCCCGAGTCGTAGATCGTGATGCCGTAGATATCGGTGTCGCTGGTCACGTGATCGATCTCGAAGGACTCGGCCGGCTGCATGTGCAGGCCGCAGTGCGCGCCCGTCAGCGTCGTGTACGCGACCTTCACGTGCTTCGCGCCGTACGCCGACACGAGGTCCGCGCCGTTCGTCGCGTGGATGTTCGAGTCCTGGAGGTCGAGCGTGCCGCCCTCGGGCGCGTCCTTCCCCTTCCGGACGGAGATCCCCTCGGAGTGCTGCGCGTCGTAGTCGAGGTGGCTCGCGACGAGCGTGCCTTCGACGTCGGCCTGCGAGGTCTCGCCGGGGCCGAGCGTCGCAGGCGTCGTCGCCTTCACGTTCTTCACGTTCAGCTTCGAGCCGTAGCTCACGACGAACGGCTTCAGCGAGTTCAGGATCGAGCCCTCGGCGTACGTCGACTCGAGCGCGCCGACCGCCGTCGCGATGCCGACGAGCCCGTTCTCGAGATCGACACCCTCGAGGTCGGCCTGACCTCCGCCGCTCACGACGAGGCCCGCCCATCGCGTGCACGTGATCTTCGCGTGCGAGGCCGCGGACCTCGCATGCAGCTTGCCCTGCACGTAGAGCGTGGCGCCCTCGGCGCACGTGATCTTGGCGCCCGGCGCGATCTCGACGTTGCCGTCCGGAGCGACCGTCACGGTGCCGGTGAGCACGGTGCCGTCGGTCCACGTGTCCACGCCGTGCACCTCGCCGACGCGCGCGTTCGGATTGTCGACCGGCTTGCCGCCCCCGTCGTCCGAGGACGATGACGAGCACGCACCGAGAGACGCGATCACGAGGCCAAGCACGACACGACGAAGCATGCGCATGATCGAAGCAAACCCGTGGCCACGCCCGGCTGTCAACGTCACGTCGAGATTGCCCGCGAGGGCGGCACGACACGCACATCGGCGCTGAGCCCCCGGCGCGCCAGGCGCCGGGCAAGCCGAGCGCCATCGAGCTCGGCTCAGCTCGACCGTTTCGTGACGGCGTTATGGCAGAAACCCGCTCCGCACGCCTGTAGCCTGCGGCTCTGAGTCTGTAGCCTTTCCCCTTCGGAGGTCCTCTCGTGCCCAACGCCTACATTTCCGGTACCGGCTTCTACGTCCCCCCTCGCGTCGTCACGAACGACGACCTGCGGACGCAGTACGGGATCGACACGACGCACGACTGGATCGTGCAGCGCACCGGAATCGAGGAGCGTCGGTTCGCGGAAGAGGGCGTCGGCTCGGCGGATCTCGGCGCGCTCGCCGCCGAGAAGGCGATCGAGAAGGCGGGCATCGCGAAGACCGATCTCGACATGATCATCTTCGCGACGCTCTCACCGGAGCACTGTTTTCCAGGCTCTGGCGTGTACATGCAGAAGAAGCTCGGGCTCTGCGACGGGCCGAACGCGAAGTTCGTCCCCGCGCTCGACGTCCGCAACCAGTGCAGCGGCTTCCTGTACTCGCTCGGCACCGCGTCCTCGATGGTGAAGTCCGGCGCCGCGAAGCACGTGCTCGTCGTCGGCGCCGAGGTCCACTCCGCCGCGCTCGATCTGTCGACGAAGGGCCGCAACGTCGCGTCGCTGTTCGGTGACGGCGCCGGCGCCGTCGTCGTCAGCGCGACCGACGAGGACCGCGGCATCCGCAACTGGAAGCTCGGCGCCGACGGTCGCTTCGCCGACGTCCTCGCGCAGCGCGTGTGGGACATCCGCAAGCGGCCGTTCATCCCGTCGAACGCCGACGGCGTCGGTCAGGTGCAGCCCGAGATGATGTGGGCGCAGATGGAAGGGAAGCTCGTCTTCAAGAACGCGGTCGAGCGCATGATGACCGTGCTGATGGAGGTCTGCATGGCCAACAACATCACGGGCAACGACATCGATCTCTTCTGCTTCCACCAGGCGAACCTGCGGATCAACCAGTTCATCCAGAACACGCTGCAGATCCCGGACGAGAAGATCGTCCACAACATCCAGCGCTACGGAAACACGACGGCCGCGACGATCCCGATCCTCCTCGCCGAGGCGGTGGAGAGCGGGAAATTGAAGCGCGGGATGAAGGTCGCGTGCTGCGCCTTCGGCTCCGGCTTCACGTGGGGCGCCGCGATCATCGACTGGTGATCACGGATCGCGGGCGCGATCACGGGCCACAGATGACGCCGATGAGCCGCGGGTAATAGACCGAGCGGTCCTCCGCGGAGCTCATTCGGAGGCACGGCAGCGCCGGCGAGGCGGGGTCGTTGATACCCGCGCATGCGGAGGCGGCCGCATCGTCGTAGCTCTTGCAGAGGCCCGCCTTCTTCGCCGCGCTCTGGCACGCGCCGTACTGCTCGTCGGTACCGCCGGCCTCGTAGCAGAAGTCGCACGCCTTGCGCCCGCACTCGACGGCAGCGTTGTAAGCGTCACCGCACTTGCCGGCCTCGGGCTTCTGCTGCGCGACGGCGATGCAGCCGGCGATGTTCGTGGTGAGGAACTTCCGGGTCTGATGCCACTGGATGGGGCCGCTGTTGTCCGCGGGCTCCGTGCACGCAGCGCACGTGGCGTTCGCCGTCTTCCACTTCGCGCAGGTGCCGTCCATCTCCGTCTTGCCGGGGTCGGCAAGGCACGCGTCGTAGTACGCCTTGATGTCGGCCGTGCTGCACGCACTGGCGCTGCGCGTCGGCGGCTTCCACGTCGGCGTGAAGCCTTGCGGGATCGCGGCCGGCGGACAGGACGAAGGCCCGGCCTCGCGAGCGGCATCGGGACCGCCGCCTTCGGGGAGGAAGTTTCCGGGAGCGTCGGGCTCCGCATCGGGCTTCGGCGGCTCACCCGGGAACTCGCTCGGGTCACTGGAGCTGCACGCCACGACGATGAACGTTGCGCCGAGCAGCGCGGAGAGCATCAACGCTGAGTATGAGAAAGCCTTCACCATGATGGATGCATGCTGCACGTTCGACGCCATGGACCTCTCCTCCGGTGTCCATTTTCGCTCCTGCCGAAATCCTCGCATCTACGAAATCGCTCCGCCGCTCTCACTGTACTTGTACAAACTGCCTGAAATCACGGGGTGTCGTACACGTTCGGGGGTTGGATCGCCCGGCGGTGAAAGCTCGATCCAGGCTGCGGTCTCGATCACGCAGCACCTAGGACATCCGACATCGGATAGGGCCGACAAGATCCCGCAAATCCCCGTGCGCAAGCGTTGGCCCTGTACGTGCAATCTAGGTTCAACGCCCGGCGGGTGAATCAGTGAAGGCGCAAAGGCGCGCCACTACTGGAATCACCGTCCCCCCAGTTGAACGAGGTGCAGTGATCATGATGAAGCGAGTTCTTGGAGCAGCGGGCGTCGGCGTCCTCGTGAGCTGTCTCGGCGCTTTGGCCGCGTGCGGCACTCCGTCCGCGGACGAAGAGAACGCGCAGTCGGCCAGGGCGGCGCTCGAGTCTGCCAACGTCGCCATCGACCTCTTCGATGCCAATGGCTCGAAGGTCGGTGAGGGCGCTGGCGTGCTCATCGCCCCGAACCTCGTCCTGACCTCCGGTCACCTCATCGCCGGCAAGGCGAAGTGGACCGTCACGACCGCGGACGGCAAGAAGACCGTCAACGGCTCGCGCGGCCTCACGTACGACTGGATGCAGTACAACAGCCTCAAGTCGCACCCGCGCAAGCACGACATCGGCGTCATCTATCTCGAGAGCCCGATCCAGCTCGCCAATTACCCGAAGCTCGCGAGCGCGAAGGCGGCGACGGGCACGCAGGCGATGCGCGTGCAGCACCTGCAGGGCAACTTCAACCTCATCGGCGCGAAGCTCGCCACGGTCCGCAACTTCCCGCACGCGTACACCGCGGAGATGCCGAACAGCGAGACCGTCAACACGGGCGGCGCGGTCATCGACGAGAAGGGCAACATCGTCGGCATCGTCACCGGCCGCGGCATGCAGACCGGCAAGGTCTACATCGCGCGCACCGACAGCCTCGTGCAGTGGCTCTCTCCGAAGGTCGCATGCGCCGGCGGCAAGACGAGCCTCAGCGTCCGCACCTACGGCGCTCCGCCGCCGAAGCCCGGCTGCGACGCCGGCACCGGCACGAGCTCGTCGGGCGGCACCTCCGGTACGTCCGGTGGAACGTCGGGCAGCTCCGGTACGAGCGGCGGCACCTCCGGTACGTCCGGTGGAACGTCGGGCAGCTCCGGCACGAGCGGCGGCACGTCCGGTTCGTCCGGTTCGAGCGGCAGCGACGGCACGTGTGACGACGGCGGCGGCACCCCGTGGGGCACCCCCGGCGGCGGCGGCGGCTCGAGCTCCGGCTCTTCGGGCTCTTCGTCGGGTAGCTCGGGCTCTTCGGGCTCCAGCGGCAGCGACGGAACGACGTCGGGCGGCACCTCCGGCACCTCCGGTGGTACGAGCGGCGGCACCTCCGGTACGAGCGGCGGAACGTCGGGCTCGTCGGGTACGAGCGGCAGCGACGGAACGACGTCGGGCGGCACCTCCGGCACGTCCGGTGGTACGAGCGGCGCGGGCGGAACGTCGGGCGGCACCTCCGGGTCGAGCGGCACCGACGGCACGACGTCGGGCGGCACGTCCGGTACCTCCGGCGGCACGAGCGGCGCGGGCGGAACGTCCGGCTCGTCGGGCTCGAGTGGCAGCGACACGCTTCCCCCGGGCTCCTCGTCGGGCTCGTCGGGCGCGGGTGGCACGGGTGACGAGGAGGTCTGTGAAGGCCCCAGCGACAACCCGGACGAGTGCCCGCCGGAAGCGACTGGCTGCGAAGGCACGGAGTGCGGCGGCTCGAAGACGACCGACTTCACGATCGACTACGGCAACTGCGCGTGCTCGTCGTCGGTCGGCGGTGGAAGCCTCCCGGTCATCCGCTGACCTGACCTGAACGCGGCGCGCAGGTCGCGCCG
>JAQBQJ010000435.1 GCA_028287065.1 Labilithrix sp.
CTCATCGAGAACGGCAAGCTCGTCGGCTACATGCACGATCGCCTGAGCGCGCATCACTACAAGCTCGGCCCGAGCGGCAACGGCCGCCGCGAGAGCTTCGCCTGTGCACCCATGCCCCGCATGACGAACACCATCTTGCTCGCGGGGCCGCACGATCCCGACGAGATCCTGAAGACGGTGAAGCGGGGCATCTTCGCGAAGAAGTTCGGCGGCGGTCAGGTCGACATCTCGAACGGCGACTTCGTGTTCTCGCTCACCGAGAGCTACCTCGTCGAGGACGGGAAGATCACCGCGCCGCTGAAGGGCGTGAATTTGATCGGCAACGGCCCGGACGTCCTCCGCAAGGTCGCGATGCTCGGCAACGACGTCGAGACGTCGGACGGCATCTGGACCTGCGGGAAAGATGGGCAGAGCGTGCCCGTCGGCGTCGGGTGTCCGACCATCAAGATCAGCTCGATCACGGTCGGCGGCACGAAGGTCTGACGACTGCGTCCGGCCCTCGGCCGTCATAGCAGCGAGGGTGCGTTCGTAGTATCGAAGGCCAACGCTCGATGCCTGCGTTCGTCGTCGTCATCGGTCATGGCCCGGACCTCGAAGCCCCCGAGGGCGCCGCGACGTTGCTGCGCGCGCTCGGTGCGGACGTGCGCACCCTCGACCTCTGGGACGAAGGCGCGTCGCTGTTCGACGACGACGGCGCGACCGCACGCGCGATCGTGATCGAGGCCGGCGAGCGGCCGGATCTCGCGGTCGCCGCGCTCCGTGCCGTGCGCAAGAACGAGCAGCTCGCCGAGGTGCCCGCGATCGTCGCGGTGTCGCCGCGCCAGATCGGGCGGGTCGAGCCGGCGAGCGGCTTCGACGACTTCATCGTGATGCCTTGCCCGCCGTCCGAGCTCTACGCGCGCATCAAGCAGCTCGAATGGAAGCGCAGCGAGTTCGCCACCGAGGAGCGCGTGAAGGTCGGTCGCATCGTCGTCGATCGCGCGGCGCACGAGGTGCTCGTCGACGGTCGCGCGATCGTCCTCACCGCAAAGGAGTTCGCGCTGCTCGCGTTCCTCGCGCACAACCGTGGTCGCGTCTTCTCGCGCGATTCGCTGCTCGCGCGCGTGTGGGGCGGACGCTACGAGGGCGGCGCCCGGACGGTCGACATCCACGTCCGTCGCTTGCGCATGAAGCTCGGCGACGCGTTCCCCCTCGAGACGCTTCGCGGCGCCGGCTACAAGCTGCGGACCCCGGGCGACGGAGGAGGGGAGCCTCCGCCCCGCAGCGCGCAACCGCAGAAGAAGCGCACCAAATGAGCGCGCGCGCCCGCACGATCGTCCGCCTCGCCGTGAGCATCGGTTGTCCGTGCGGTATCGGTCCGGAGGTCTCGCTCGCCGGCGCGCTCGCGATCGCGCAGCGAGCGGCGGGCGCCCGCATCCTGCTCGTCGGTGACATGGGCGTGCTGCGCGCCGCAGCGCGAGCGATCGACGTCGATCCCTCGCGTCTGCTTCGCGTCGACACCGCCGCCGCCGCGTGGTCCGCGCCACCGAAGAACATCGCGGTGCTCGAGCCGGTGCGCGCGCTGGCGGCAGCCGATCGCCGGCCCGGCAAGCCTGGTCGTGCGGCAGGGGCCGCGCAGCTCGCCTGGATCGACACCGCGACGGATCTCGTCGCGAGCGGCGAGGCGGACGCATTGGTCACCGGCCCCGTGAGCAAGGACGCGATCGCGCGCTCCGGTGCTCCGGGCTCGCGCGGGTTCCTCGGTCACACGGAGCATCTCGCGGCGCGGCTCGGCGCGCCCGAGGTCACGATGGCGTTCCATACCGAGCGGCTCACGACGTCGCTCGTCACGACGCACCTTCCGCTGGCGCTGGTTCCACGCGCGATACGTCCGCCGGAGGTCGCGCGCGCGGCGTACTGGACGGCATGGCTCGTCGATCGCCTCGCGCCGGCGTCGAAGCGAAAGGGCGGGGCATCGCGCTCGCGCATCGCGATCGCGGCCCTGAATCCGCACGCCGGCGAGAAGGGCCTGCTCGGCGACGAAGAGGAGAGCGCGATCGGTCCCGGCATCGCGCTCGCGCGCCGTCGGATCGGAGCCGCGAAGCTCGCCGTCGACCTCGAAGGCCCCGTGCCCGCCGAGAGCGCCTTCCGCCTCGCAGTTACGGGCCGCTACAGCGCGGTCGTCGCGATGTACCACGACCAGGCGACCATCCCGATGAAGATCCTCGGCTTCGGCGAGGCCGTGAACCTCTCGCTCGGTCTGCCGATCGTGCGCACGAGCGTGGATCACGGAACGGCGTACGACCTTGCCGGCAAGGGCACCGCCGATCCGCGCGGCATGATCGAGGCGATGAAGCTCGCCGTGCGCCTCGTGCGTCCCTCTCGCTAAAGGGACGAGCATGATTCTCGTCCCTCGAATCGTGCTCGTCCCTTTAGCTTCCACTCAGGTGGGGCCGTAGGCCCCCTCGTTGCTGCGCAACGATCCTCCCCCATCGCCTGCGGCGAAGTCGTGCTTCGCACGACGAGAGGTCAGCTCCGCGGTCTTGCCGTGCGAAGCACGGTTCGCCGAAGGCGAGTCCAAGGCTCGCGAGCCTGCGAGCGAGGGGACGAAGTCCCACCAGGGTAGGAACTAGATCACCGAGCAAGATTCGAGGTACGAGAATCGCGCTCGGCGATCTAGTGATGCGAGAAGATCTTGTACGCGAGGAACGAGATCACGAGCACCATCACGATCGCGACGCTTGCCGTCCACGTCCACGGCACCTTCTCGCGCGGCGGCGTCTTCGTCGCGAGCATGAGCTGCGTGGCGGCGATCACGATGCCGTCCATCTTCTTCTTCGCGCGCGCGCCCTTCTCGGGATCGCCTTCGAGCTTGCGATAGCGCCCGGCGATCTCGGGGAGCATCTCGTGCGCGATCGCGTAGCTGAGCGCGGCTTGATGAGGCTTGTCGTCGTCCCAGCTCGCGAGGACCTTCGTCCATAGCGCGGAGAACACCGCGTCCGGCGCCGCGCCGACGCCTTCTTCGTCCCCGACCCGCTCGCCGACCCGCTCGCCGACCGGCTCGCCGGGATCCGCTGGCGTCTCGCTGTCGCTCTCGTCGCTCACGCTCACGCCTCCATCGTCGCGTCAGTCCTTCGCGCTGTCGATCCAGATCGTGACCGGGCCGTCGTTGAGGCTCGAGACCTTCATGTCCGCGCGGAAACGGCCGGTCGCGACCATGATGTTCTGCGCTCGAGCCTCGTGCACGAAGGCCTCGTACGCGCGCTCGGCCTCTTCCGGCGGCATCGCGCCGTCGAAGCTCGGCCGTCGTCCCTTCCGGACGTCGCCGTAGAGCGTGAACTGGCTCACGACGAGGAGCGATCCGCCGATGTCGACGATGCTCTGATCCATCTTGCCCGCGTCGTTCTCGAAGATGCGCAGGCCGAGGACCTTCGAGAGGACGTACGCGCGCTCGCCATCGCCGTCGCCCTTGCCGGCGCCGAGATACACGAGGAGACCGCGATCGATCGCTCCGACGAGCTCGCCGTCGACCTCGACCTTCGCCCACGCGACGCGCTGAACGAGGGCTCGCATGACGTCAGATCCTCATCGTGCGTCGCAGCTCGGCGACGGTATCGAAGTACGCCTGGCGATCGTAAGGCTCGTTGAGGATGTGGAAGTCCTTCTTCGAGAGCCCCACGCATCCGAAGCAGTACGTGCAGCCGCTGAGGCCGATGCACTTGACGAGATACGCGCTTGCCACGCAGCGATCGCACGCCTCGCAGTGCGAGCACGACAGGCATGCCGTGCATCCCGTGCAGTGCGAGCACTCGGTGCAGTCCTCGCAGGCCGAGCAGTAGTTCGAGCGCGCGACGTTCTTGCAGTCCTCGAGGAACGTCGACTCGCTGCAGCGCTGGCATCGCTCGCACGCGAGACAGCCGACGTTGCCGGTCCCCTCGGCATGCGCCGCGACCAACGCGCGGAACCGCTGTTCGAAATCGGCGAGCGTCATCGCGATGCCCGCGTTTAGACAGGTCCTCCGGACGCGTCCCGAAAAAAGAAACGCCGTTCGTTTGGCCCAAGGTGGGGTGATGTAGGAGTTTATCGCCTACGCCCCTGGTCGGACCGGCGGCGCTGAGGAGGACGTGATGAGGCCCGTTGTTTCTTCGATCGTAGCCCTGGCGATCGCAATCGCGCCCTTCGCCGCGATGGCGAGCCCCGAGAAGTCGGCTCACAAGCCCGTCGCCGCCAAGGTGATGAAGCACCACAGCAAGAAGACCGCGAAGGTCGAGAAGACCGAGAAGACCGAGAAGGTCGAGAAGTCGGAGAAGTCGGAGAAGTCGGAGAAGAGCGAGAAGGCCGAGAAGACCGACGCTCCGCTCGCGCACGTCAAGGCGATGTCCAAGAAGGATGCGCTGAAGCCCGTCCTTCATCACGCGCACAACGCGGACGTCAGCGGCGCCGGCCACAAGGAGCCGAAGATCGAGAAGGGCGTCCACGTCGTCCCCGCCTCGATGGCGAAGAAGACCGAGCCCGTCCAGCACGGCAAGCTCACGCACGTCTCGCACACGCAGAAGGTCGACGCGAAGGCCGCCGATCTCCCGAAGCTCCCGAACCCGAACGCCACCAAGGCGTCGAAGGCCGGCAGCGAGAAGGGCGCCCGCAAGGCGTCCGAGAAGAAGAACGACGACAGCTCCGACGACGGCAAACCCGAGCGCGACGAGGAGACAGCCGATCTCGTCGCGCCGACGTCCGGCAAGCGACCGAACAAGCCCGAAGCCGAGAGCGACGGCAGCACCAGCAGCAGCAAAGCGAAGCCTGCCGGCGCGAAGGCACCGACGTGCACGAAGGATCCGGTCGAGATCATCCGCGGGCCGGAGATCGACACCTTCCAGCTGACCAAGTGCGATGGCACCCTCGCGCCGCTCGCCGTCGAGCACCTCTCCGTCCTCATCCGTCCCGGCAGCGCGGCACGTCCGACCGCGCTGATCGCCGACCTCGCGAAGAAGAAGGGCGCCGAGCTCGCGCCCGGCATTCATCGCGTCGACGAGCGCCTCGCCATGCGCATCCAGCTCCT
>JAQBQJ010000466.1 GCA_028287065.1 Labilithrix sp.
AGTCCTTGCTGCTCCCGAGCTTTCGGAAGCCTCAGCAGAGTAAGAGCTGGGGGTTCGGGCCTATGGAGAGGCTCGGGGAGCTTTCAGCATCCCCCCGGGATGAATCCCGGGGCACCCCGAGAGTCAAGCCCGCCGGGCGGGCTGCGATTTCGCGCAACCGTGAGGGCCAGCGGGCGAATGGGCGGGGATGGAGCCGCTCGTTCCTTGGTGCACGCACGCGACGACCGTGCTGGTCGTTCACATGGTTTGGGCCACGCGATTTCGCGTGCCTTGGATCGAACAGAGGTTCGATGCCTGGCTGCTCGCGGTGCTGCGAAACAAGGCGCGCGCGATCGGCTGCGAGCTTCTAGCCGCGGGCTGCGCTGACGATCACGTGCATGTTCTGGTGCGTCATCCGCCGCGCGTGCCGGTAGCGGACATCGCCCACCGCCTCAAAGGAGCCTCGAGTCACGCATTCCACCGCGAGCACCCGCATCTCCGGAATCGGAGCTGGCAGATCGGCTACTGGGCCGAATCCATCAGCCCCACCAACCTCGATTCTCTGATCGAGTACATCGCGAACCAACGCGCACGCCATGAGGTCCCAGACCTGCGCGAACGTTGGCACTCCCATTCTCAGCCCGCCTGGCGGGCTTGACTCGCGGCGTGCCCCGGGATTCATCCCGGGGGGGAATGGGTTCTCCAAGCCTCTCTTGGAGGGAGAAGAGAGCCTTTTGCTCAGTCTTCCCGAGAAGGCTTCTTCCGGCTGGCCTTCTTCGCGCCAACTTTCTTCTTGGCCACGAGCCTTCGAACCTTCGCCCCCTTCGTGGGCTTCGTCTTCTTACGCGCTTTGGGGACCACCAGCGCTTTCAGGACGAGCTCCTTCAGCTTCTCCCTCGCGTCCGACAAATTCTTCGACTGGTCGCGCGTCTTCTGGCTCGTGACGAGGACGCGGCCTTCGGCGTCGAGCGTGTTCTTCGCGAGGTCGCGGAGGCGCGCCTTGGTGGGGTCGTTCAGGGCGACCGACGTTTCGAAGTCGAACGAGAGCTCGATCTTCGAGGAGACCTTGTTCACGTTCTGGCCACCCGGGCCGGACGCGCGCACCGCGGTCCACTCGAGATCGTGACCGGGCAACGTGACCTTGTCGTTGATGACGAGCGGAGTGCTCATGGTTAGTCGAGTCGTCGCATCATCCCAATGCAGAGGTCAAGATGGTCATCCGTGATCCAGCTGCGCGTCCGCTCGGTCGGCAGCGGCCACCATCCGCGTCGCCCCCGCCACGCCGAACGGCAGCAGCAAAAGCCCGACGCCGGGGATGAGCAGCAGGGCCGCCGTCGCGACGCCGAAGCCCAGCACGGCCGGGAAATTCCGGCGGATGAACGAGAGCCGATCGCCGACCGAATGACCGCGCAGCGACAGCGGATAATCGAGGAGATCGTAGGCGACGAGAACCCCGGTCACGACGAACTTGAGCGGCACGGCGACGACGCCGGCGGGAGGAAACACGAACGTGATCACCGCGAGGATCGCCAGGATCGGAAGCCCGATAACGAGCGCGGTCAGGGTCACGCGGAGCGAACGAAGCGCAGCCGCCGCGAACGGCTGATCCGGCCACGTACGACCGCCGAGCGCGACCTCTTGCTTGCGCGCGATGGCATCGAGCGCGAATCCGGACAGCGGCTGCGCGAGCGACATCGCGATCACGAACGCCACGACCACGCCGATGGCCCAGAACAGGATGCGCAGCGTCCAGACCCCGATCGACGACCACGCCCCGCTCGCGCCGTCCCCGATCACCCTCTGCGACAGCTCGCTGCCGCCCCAGATCGCGAGCGCGCCCGCACCACCGAACAGCAACGTCGCCACGAGGACGGGGATGAGCGCCCAGCCCCACGCCGACGGCGTGCCGACCACGAAGCCGAGGCCGCCGAAGAACGCTCGCACGCCCGCGAAGAAGCCCAGGGCGATGCGCTTCGACACCGCCTGATCGTAATCACGACGACGAGGTTTGGAAGCCCCGCAGCACCGGCGCGTTCGCTACCATCGGTTCGTGGCCCGCTCCTCCCTCGGTCGTCGCGCTCGTCTCGCCTCCGTTGCCGTGCTCGCGCTCGCGCTCGCGACGGCCGCATGCAAGGGCTCGACGCCTGCGCCGAGCGGCGGCACCGCGAGCAGCGCCGAGCTCCGCGCGCGCGACGGAGGTCCGACCGAGCTCGTCCTCGGAGAGCACGCCCTCGCGCTCGACGCCGCCGAGCTCCCCGATGCGCCGCGACCGCAGGTGATGCAGGACGAGAGCGGCAAGCGCCTCGCGTACGTGCGCCGCGCGGGCGACGTGCGATTCGTCTACGTCGTGGGCGGCGGTCTCTACGTCGGCCCGAGCGCGAAGGCGCCCATCGACTTCGGTGCCGCGCCGGATCTCGACCACGCGCTCGGCGACCTGTTCGAGACCGCCGGCACGAGGCGCGCGCAGCTCGTCGCGGACGTCGCGAAGGACAAGGGCGATGCCGGCGTCGTGCGCATGCTCGTCGACGGCGCAGGCACCGACGGACGCGAGTGGGACGAGGCGTTCGCCAAGCTGCCGGACGCGCGTGCGGCCGAGGTGAAGACCGCGCTCGCCGCGCTCCTCGAGAAGGGCAAGCCGACGGCGGGCTTGAAGCGCGCCGTCGTCGTCGCGCCGCTCCGCGAGCCGGCACGTGCGCCGATGCTCGCTGCGCGCATCCGCGAGCTCGTCGATCCGGTGCGCGAGCCTCGCGCGATCGGCGTGATGCTCCGCGCGCTCGCGAGCAACGACAAGGCCGCGGCCGCGCAGATCGGATGCGACGTGCTCGGTCGCAAACCGACGGACGAGGTGCTCGTCGAGTCGGCGCTGCTCGCCGTGGCCGCCGCGGGCACCGATTGTGCGAACGCCGCGACGTTCCTCGGCGACGAGGTCTGCGTTCCTTCGGTGCGCTGCAACGACCAAGGGCCGCTGACCGGACGCGAGACGACGAAGCAGGACGAGCCGCTCTGCACGAAGGAGCAGATCGCGAAGGCGATCGAGAAGGAGCTCGCGCGAGCTCCGGCCGATGCGCTCGCGTCGGCGAGCGGAACGCGTCCGCAGCTCTTCGCGTACGGCGCGGTCATGAATGCGGGCAAGGTGCCGGCCGCCGTCCAGCAGGCGCACACACGAAGGCGCTATGCCGTCGCGCAGCCGAGCACGCCGGAGTGCGAGAGCGGTGTGGCACCGGGAACGGCCTGTCACTGCGAAGAGGCCATTCTCCGCGATCAGGCCTGTCGCCATCCCGAGGGCAACACGGTGAGCGTCGGCGTCTGCAAGTTCGACATCGACGACAAGCAGAAGAAGCTCCTGAACGTCGTCGCGACGCTCCCGCCGTAGCCCGTCCGTTTAGCTTCTACCCAGGTGGGGCCGGAGGCCCCCTCGTTGCTCCGCAACGATCCTCCCCCATCGCCTTCGGCGAGGTCGTGCTGCGCACGACGAGAGCGCGGGAGTGGAGTCTCCTCCGTGCGAAGCACGGTTCGCCGAAGTCGGTGATTTAGATGCCCGAGCGCGCGCGTTCCTTCTTCGCTTCGAGCGCCTCGAGCGTCTTCGGCCAGTCACCGCGCATGAGGCGCGAGAGCGAGCGATCGGCGAGGAGCTTGCCCTCGGTCTGGCACGCCGGGCAGTAGTTCATCTCGTTGTCGGCATAGCGGATGCGCTGCACGCGGCCGTCGCAGCGCGGACACGGCTTGCCGTACTTGCCATGCACGGCCATCTCCGGCTGGAACGCGGTCACGTTCTCCGGGAACTCGCCGGAGCGCGCGCGCAGTCGATCGGTCCACGTCACGAGGACCTCGCGGATCGACGCGTGCAGCGTCGCGATCTCCTCGTCGGTGAGGCGCGACGTGAGCTTCACCGGCGACATACGTGCATGATGCAAGATCTCGTCGGAGTACGCGTTACCGATCCCGCTGAAGAGGTGCGGGTCGGTGAGCGCGCGTTTCAGGGTGTGGTTCTCGGAGCGGAGCCGCTCGGCAAACTCGTCCGTCGTCACGTCGAGGACCTCGATGCCGGCCGGCGCGAGCGCGAGCATCGCCGCATCGCCGCGAACGAGGTGGAGGCTCGCGCGCTTCTTGCTGCTCGCCTCCGTGAAGATCAGCGTGCCGGCGTCCTTCTCGGCGGCCTTCTTCGAGGTCGCCGGACCGAAGTCGAACGCGGCCAGCCCTATTTTGCCGGGCACCGGTGCGCCGGCGGGCTTCCATCGGAAGCGCCCGGCGATCATGAGGTGGATGACGAGGTGGAGCGGCTCTTCCTTCTTCGGCGCCTTCGCCGGCGGCGCGAAGGAGAACACGATGCGCTTGCCGAGGCGCGAGACGCGGCGGACCTCGCGACCGTACACCTCCGCGATCGGCGGGTCGGCGGTGCGCAAGAGGAACGGGCTGGCGAGCCTGATGCGCTCGAGCGGATGACCGACGGTGCGCCGCTCGAGATGCTCGATGTAGACGGTGACGTCCGGGAGCTCCGGCATGACGGACCGAGTCTAGCACTGGCTCTCGCTCAGCGACGCGTTCGCCGCCGGAGGAGCGCGATGCCGGCAATGGCCGCGACCGCGCCCAGGGCCCAGCTTCCGAACGCCGTATGGCGCTTCGGCGCGCTCAAGCACGCTTCGCGAGAGCCGGAGCCCGCGCTCTCCTCGTCCGCGTACGTATTTGTATAATGCACATTTTCCACGATGGCCTGCGAGCGCGCCGCCTCGAGCCGCAGGTCGCCCGCGCTCAAGGCGTTCGCGGGCAACGACGCGCGCAGGCGTGTGACCCACACGTCCTTCGGATGAAGACCTCGCATCGCGACGTCGAGGTCGTCGAAGTTCTTGCACGTCGGCGGCGGCGTGTACGGCGGGGTCGTGTCTCCCCCACTGTCGGGCTCCTCGGCGCCGGCGTCGTGCGCCTCGGCGTCCGCGCCGGCGTCCTGCGTGTCCGCATCGACATCCGCGTCCACGCCGCCGTCTTGCGCCTCCGCATCCGCATCCGTGCTCGCATCGGCCTGTGCATCCGGAAGGTCCTGGTTCGCGATGCCGGCATCGACACCGTTGCGACACGGCGTGAACGGCTGGCCCGACGGCGCCGGGGAAGAGCCGCTCGACCGCGGCGCGCTCGGTCGCGATCCGCAGAGACCGTAGTACGTGTCCGCGAGCCCGGGAGTGAGGCCCGGCGTGCCGGTCGTCACGTAGCCGGGGGCGCGCGCATTGCCGTAGCGCGGGTCGAACGCCGTGAAGAGCTCCGGCTTGTTCGCATACTCGACGACCCACGTGCGCCCGTCGCCCGCGGTCATGAGCTCCTGCGTGAGCGGCTCGTAGTTCGACTTGTTCTGCGTGCGATCCCACGAGAGCCGTGACTCGTCGACGACCGCATGCGGGAAATTCTGCGGCTCCCAGCGACCCTCGGAGATGACGTACAGCGTGAGCCCGACGCGCGCGCCGATGCCCGCCGCGACCATGCGTAGGGGCAGCGTCGGATCGGCGCCTTGCGTGACGATGCGTACGGGTTGCATCGAGCGCTCGCCGCAGTCGGGACGGAGCCGCAGCGCGATGAAGTCGAACGACTCGGCGACATACGCGTCGATCGTCGGACCGATCGCGTCCGGGATCGCGAACGCATGGCTCTTCAGCCAAGTCCGTAGCGCGCTCGGATCGGTCGCGCGAAGGGTGACGGTCTCGTACGGCCCGACGACGGACTGCGAGAGGATCTGCACCTGACCCGCGCCGGGCGCGGCGCTCGCGCTGTCCGAGGTCGTCGTTGTTCCGCACCCCGTGAGGCCGCAGCCGTAGTTGCCGCCGTACGTCCGCGGGCCGATCACTACCGGCTGCGTGCTCGTATCGAGCGCGGTGAAGAACGCGTCGTTCGAGACCTCGATGGTCGCGCCGGCGCGCACCGGCAGGACCCACGCGAACTCCGCGGGGTCGCCGCTGTACCGGATCTGGTCCCAGAGCACGGTCTGCGTCGTCGAGACGGAGAGGGCCATGCGGTGATCGGTGACGACGGTGCGCTCCGTCGGTTGCACGAAGCACCCTCCGCACGCCTCGGCACGACCCGGCTCGAGCACCGCGGCCGCACAAGCGATCATCGAGCAAGCAAGCAGCGACGTCTTCATCGGTGACACACTTCGCAACGCGCATGCCGTGCGTGGCACAGTCGCAGAAATGTGCATTTCGCCGCGAAAACAGGCGAAATTGGGCGCGTCGCGAGACTCCGTCGCTCGGACATCGACGGCGTACGTCGCGACACGCTCGCCATACCCGCTATCCTCGTGCGTCGTGAGCGACGACACCTTCACCGTGCGCGCGATGACGGCGCCCGATCTCCCCGCGGTCGGCAAGCTCGCCGGCAAGCTCGTACGGATGCACCACGAGCTCGATCCGCGACGCTTCCTCGAGCTGAGGAACCCGGAAGCCGGCTACGCGCGTTACCTCTCCGGCGAGCTGAAGAGCAAGGACGTCGTCCTCCTCGTCGCCGAGCGCACCGATGGCAGTGAGGTCGTCGGCTACACGTACGCGCGGCTCGAGCCCCGCAACTACAACGACCTGCTCGAAGCTGCCGGCCAGCTGCACGACGTCTACGTCGACGAGAGCGTCCGCGGACACGGCATCGGCGCGGCCCTCGTCTCCGAGACCGTGCGCCGGTTGACGGAGAAGGGCGCACCGCGCGTCGTGCTCAGCACCGCGACGCAGAACGAAGCGGCGCAGCGTTTATTCAAGAAGCTCGGCTTCCGCACGACGATGCTCGAGATGACCCGCGAGGGCGATTCGGGCGTGTAAGGGAGCGCCACGGTCGACGTTGAATTCGTCGACCCCATGACGACGCCGAAACCCCGCGCTCATCGCCTCTTCCTTCGCTCGATTCCGCTCACGCTCGTCCTCCTCGCCGTCCAGACGGGCTGCGGCTCGGTCCGCGCTGCGGCGTCGCCGCCGCGCGGCGTGGAGGCGATGTCGGCAAACGCGGCATCCCCTGCGCCTGCGCAGCCTGGGCATGCGCAGCCCGCGGCACCGGCCTCGCCCACGTCACCTCCGTCGACGCCTGCGGCCGCCGGCCCGTCGACCGGGTCGACCGCGTCGACCGCGTCGACCGCCGCGAAGACCGCCGACTCTCGCTCGGCGAAGAACGCCGGTCCGTCGGCGCGCGCGCCGGTGATCATCTACCAGGGCGACCTCCACATGATGGCGGACGAGGACGCGATCCCGAAGACGATCGACAAGGTGATCGACATCGCGGAGAGCCTCGGCGGTCACATCGCCGGTCGCAAGGATCAGAGCGTGCAGATCAAGGTGCCGTCCGCGAGCTTCCGCGAGGCGATGTCGAAGATCGACGCGATCGGCGGCGTGGTCGGTCGCTCCGTGACCGCCGACGACGTCTCGGAGGAGTTCCACGATCTCGAGGTTCGCCTCGGCAACCTCCGTGCGACGCGCACGCGTCTGCAGGACTTCCTCGGCAAGGCGAACGGCATCCAGGACATGCTCACCGTCGAGCGCGAGCTCGAGCGCGTGGCGCAGGAGATCGATCGCATCGAAGGTCGACTCGAGTTCCTCCGGACGCGCGCCTCGATGTCCGTCATCTCGGTGGCGCTGACCGCGAAGCCGAAGGTCGTGCCGATCGTCGTCGCGCCGCCGCCGCCTCCTCCTCCGCCCGCTCGTACGGGCATCGACCTTCCGATCCCGTGGGTCAGTCAGGTCGGTATCGATCCCCTCCTGTCGCTCCGCAAGTGAGACGAACCATGAATACTACACGCATCGCGATTCTCTTCACGCTCCTCCTCGGCTCGGCGGCCTGTACGCACGGTGCTCGCCTCTCCACACCAAACGGCTTTGCCACCCTCGACGAGGGCAACGGCTACAGCTACCGCGCGACGAGCGCGAAGGGCGTCGTCCTCGCGACGCGCACCGAGCCGAACGGCGTGAAGGCCAACACGGAGTTCTGGGCCGAGACGCTCGACGCGAAGCTGCGCGACAAGGGCTACGTCGCGGAGGGCACGCGCAACGTGAAGACCGCGAAGGGCCTTGCGGGCACGCAGCTCCGTTACACGACGACGAAGGAAGGCCGCCAGCACCGCTACTGGCTGACGGTGTTCGCGACGAAGTCGAAGGTGTTCGTGGTCGAGGCGGCGGGCGACAAGGAGCCGTTCGACAAGGCGATCGCCGCAGTCGACGGCGCGATCGTCTCGCTCGACGCGACCGACTGAGCTCGCGATCGCGCCTCGATCGCGAGACATGGAACAGAGGACAGCGGACGGAGAAGACGAGAAGAAGCGGGGAATGTTTCCTCGCCTCTATCAAGCCTCTCGCCCCTACCGCCTCTTCTGTCCTCTGTTCTCTGTCTTGCGATCAGAGACGAACCGCAATCCTAGATCCGAGAAGTCTGAGAAAAGCGCGAAAGCGCCAAGGGGGTTGGCTTCCAATCCGGATTGTTGCCTCGTCGCCGTTCGCGAAACGTGGGGCGCGCTACGCCGCGCTTCGCGCGAGCTCCGCGCGCCC
>JAQBQJ010000471.1 GCA_028287065.1 Labilithrix sp.
GTCGTGGTGGTCTTGCCGGTGCCGCCCTTGTGGTTGAAGACGGCGAGCTTCTTCGGCGCGGCGAGCTTGCGGTCGACGTGGGTGACGCGCGGACCGGAATCGGGCGGCGGCGCAGATGCCGCGGCAGCGACGGGAGGGGCGACGGGCGCCGCGACGGGCGCCGCGACCGGGACGCGCACCGACGACGGTGCGGGCGTCGCGACGGGCACCGGCGGCGGCGTGTTCATCGCGCCGAGGCGGATGCCTCCGGCTTCCTGGAGGAGCTGCCCGCGGCATCCTTCGGAGCAGGCGTACCGCGCCTCGCCCTTGATGCGCACGACCTGCGAGACGAGCTCGACGGTGAAGCGCTTGTTGCAGCAATCGCAGACGACGCCGCCCGCGGCTTCACCGCGGAGGCTCTTGCCATGACAGGCCTGCGAGCAGAAGAACGAGAAGGCGTTGTCCTTCTCCTCCATCTGATAGCGGAACTGCACATCGAAGCCCCGCCCGCACACCGTGCAGGTCTCGCTCATTCCGGCCATGCGCCAGGGATGCCAGAACGGACGCGTCTGGGCCAAATAAGTGGCGCCTCGAAAGCGAGTCGCCCGTTCGTTGTGCCTCACCAGCGTTGTGGCTCAACAGCGTTGTGCATCACCAGCGTTGTGCATCACCAGCGTTGTGCCTCACCAGCGTTGTGCCTCACCCCCTGCCCCCTCTCCCGCAGCGGGAGAGGGGGAAGAGCGATGCGCAAGCGTCCGCAGTCACCTCGGGCATGCAGCTTCATCCTCACCCCCTGCCCCCTCTCCCGCAGCGGGAGAGGGGGAGAGGGAGAGGGAGAGGGAGAGGGAGAGAGAGAGAGCACTAAGTGAGCAACTCGGTTCGAGCTGTGGCCGATGGGGCTGGATGGCCAAAGGGTTTCGGACTTCGGCGGTGCGGGCGTTGAGGGTGTTGTCAACGCCGGCGGAGCAGCGCTTATGGGAGCTCTTGCGGAACCGCGGGATCGCGGGCGCGAAGTTTCGCCGGCAACATCCGATCGCGCAGTACTTCGTCGACTTTTACTGCTGCGAGGCGCGTCTCGTCGTCGAAGCGGACGGCAACCCGCACTACCCGCGTCCCGTGAAGGACATCTACCGCGACGCGAACCTGCGAAGACTCGGCATCCGCGTCCTCCGCTTCGAAAACCGAGAAATCCTCGAAGACACACCAGCCGTCCTCGCCGCCATCCGGCGCGCCCTCGCCGAGCCACCGCTCATCTCGGAGCAAGCGCGACTCGCAAAAGAACGCGATGACGCCTGATTCACGCACGCGTTAAAGCCCCCCTCTCCGCGCGAGCGGAGAGGGGGGTTTGGGGGGTGAGGCACACGCTTCGGAGGTCAGTGCCGGAAATGACGGAAGCCGGTCATCACCATCGCGATCCCCATGGCGTCCGCGGCGGCGATCACGTCCGCGTCCTTCACGCTGCCGCCCGGCTGCGCGACGGCGGTGATGCCGTGCTTGCCCGCCAGCTCCAGGCCGTCCGGGAACGGGAAGAAAGCGTCGCTCGCGAGCACGCTTCCCTTCGATTCTTCACCCGCCTTCTCACATGCGATCTGCACGGAGATGACGCGCGACATCTGGCCTGCGCCCACGCCGACCGTGCGCTCGCGCCCGGCGTCGGCCTTCGCGAGGACGATCGCGTTCGACTTCACGTGCTTGCAGACGCGCCACGCGAAATCGAGCGCCTTCATCTCCTCGGCGGTGGGCGCGCGCTTCGTCACGACCTTGCCGTTCGGGACCTCGCCTTCGGCGGTCGCATCGCGGGACTGGACGACCACGCCGCCGCCGATGCGCTTGTACTGCAGCGCCGCGTAGTCGGCCGGGAGCCACGCGCCGGTCGCGAGGAGGCGCAGGTTTTTCTTCGCGCGGAGCAGCTCGAGGGCGCCCGCGCTGAACTTCGGGGCCACGACGCATTCGAGGAACGTCTCGGCGAGCAGCCTCGCCGTCGCCTCGTCGACCTCGCGGTTCAGCGCCACGATGCCGCCGAACGCGCTCAGCGCATCGGCGTCGCGCGCCGTCTTGTACGCATCCGCGAGCGTGTCCGCGCATGCCGTGCCGCACGGGTTCGTGTGCTTCACCACCACGGCTGCGGGACGTGAGAGCTCGCGCACCGCCTCGAGCGCCGCGTCGACGTCGACCAGGTTGTTGAACGAGAGCTCCTTGCCGCCGGCGCCGAGGCTCTCGGCGCGCGCGATCGTGCCCGGCGCCGCGCCGCGCTCGACGTAGAACGCGCCGGATTGATGCGGGTTCTCGCCGTAACGAAGCCCGTACGCCCGCTCGAACGGCAGCGTGAGGTACTTCGGATACTGGCTCGCGCCCACCGTGCCGTCCGGATCCTGCGCGCGCGGGCCCGAGAGGACGCCGCTGATCGCCGCGTCGTACGCAGCCGTATGCGCGAAGGCCTTCGCCGCGAGCTCGCGACGCGTGGTCTGCGTGACCTCACCCGTACTCTCGATCTCGGCGAGCACCTTGTCGTAATCGCTGGGGTCGCAGACGATCGCGACGCGCGCATGGTTCTTTGCCGCCGAGCGCACCATCGACGGGCCGCCGATGTCGATGTTCTCGATGAGCTCGTCGTACCCAGCCGTCGGATTCTCTGCGACTTTCTCGAAGGGGTAGAGGTTCACGACGACGAGGTCGATGAGCTTGCCGCCGATGCGGGCGAGGTCCTGGTCGTCCGTGCCGGCGCGCGCGAGGATCCCGCCGTGGACGCGCGGATGAAGCGTCTTCACGCGTCCGCCCATGACCTCGGGCGAGCCCGTGTAGCTCTCGACGGTCTCGACGGCGATGCCCTCGGCCGACAGCGCCTTCGCGGTGCCTCCGCTCGAGAGGATCGCGACGCCCCGCTTGGCGAGCGCCGATGCGAAACGCATGAGGCCGGTCTTGTCGGAGACGGAGAGGAGCGCGGTCCGGATGGGCATACGGCGGGTCTAGTAACCGCACGATGCGTGGTCAATGCACGCAGGCGCGCTGCGCGCACTCGCACTCGAACGGGTGGTCGGGTTTGGAGGCGAAGTCGACCTCGAGCGAGACGACGCCGGCGGCCGCAAGTCTCATCATCTCGTCCGGCGTACCGAAGTACTTAAAAGGCGAACGGCCCGGGGGTGAGCCCGGGCCGTCGTCTGCAGGAGTTCCGAAGAAAGTAGGGGCGTTAGATACCGAGCTTCATGTGATTCATTCCGCGTCCAGGGCGTCCGAGGCGAACTCGTCGGCGTCGAACTCGTCCTCCTCGTCCTCTTCCTCTTCCTCCTTGGCCGCGGCGGGCTTCGCGAGGATGGGGAGGCGGCGCTTGCCGACCGGGCCCTCGTCGACGTAGTCGCGGAGAGCGGACATGTCCTTGAGCGCCTCGAGCTTCGCGAGGCCCTTCACTTCGACCTGGCGGATGCGATCACGCGTCAGGTTCATGATCGCGCCGACCTCTTCGAGCGTCGTACCGCCACGATCCGCGACGTCGAGCGCGCAGGTCTCGGTCATCTCCCAGACCTCGAGGTCGGGGAAATTCAGCTTGATCGCGCCGGTCCGGGCGGACACGTCGAGATAGAGGTGGTGCTTGCACGAGACGAACGGGCAAGGACGCTCCGCCTGCGCGCAGTCTTCGCGGACCTTCGGGCGGGCGACGTCCTCGACGTCCGGGTAGAGCATGCGACCGAGCTCCAGCTCGCGCTTCGTCATGCGCTTCACGCTGATCGTGCGCGCACGCACGTCGCGCTTGCGGCGCGAGCGGCGCTGCTCGCGCGTCACGCCCTTGTCGTCCGTCGACGTCGCGTCGGTGTCGAGCGCGAGGGCCCCTTCCACCGTTGGGGAAGCCGGCTCGCCAGCCGGCAGCGACGTCTCGTCGATCAGATCCCCAACGATTGCGTTCTTCGGGTCCATGGTGCTCCTCCGCCAGGTACACGTCCGTCTTGGCACCGTGCTGTTGCGGACCGACGTCCCACAGCGCAGTACCTTTCCCCCGGGTTCGACTTCGATAAGCGCGCCTGACAGACGCGGCTCGGGCGAAGGCGAACGACTCCCGTCGCGACTCGCCGCGAGTGCTCGGCGAAGCCGAGCATCTGGGGCAGTCGCGTTCAGTCCGAAAACTTCGGAAGGTGCCTCGCTCTGCCGAGATTCCGACGGCGAGGCGGCCTGGCGATCTGATGGAGATCGCCGGCGTAGGTCCGACGCGAGCGACTGTATTCCGACACAAAGATCAGGGTCAACGCGTTGATCTCGTTTTTTTTGCCCCTTTCCATAATGGACTTGTGTTCGCACGGTTAGATCGATGCCGTGACAAACAATGTCATAGCTCGACCGGAGCGAACGCATGCAGATCACACGGAATGAGATCCGCGATCCG
Source organism: Labilithrix sp. (assembly GCA_028287065.1). Classification (GTDB taxonomy): domain Bacteria; phylum Myxococcota_A; class Polyangia; order Polyangiales; family Polyangiaceae; genus Labilithrix. The sequence continues at coordinate 4,352 of JAQBQJ010000471.1, forward strand.
AGTCCCGAAGGGAGGCAACGAGAGGTCACGAGGTCGGCGTCGTCGGCGACGCGAACGCAGTCGTGTGAGTGATGGTGAGATCCTCGCCTGCCCAGAGGCTCGCCGTCCAAATTCTGCCTCGTGGTATGGTCGCGCGAGAATGTTGGCCCGGGACGTCTCCGCGCGTGGTGCCCGCATCCGCTTCGTCGAGGCGGGCGAAGGGCCGCCGCTCGTCCTGCTCCACGACGGGCTCGCGAGCCACGAGATGTTCCTCGCGACGACCGCGCATCTCGCCTCGTCGTTTCGTGTGATCGCGCCTGATTTGCCGGGCTTCGGCGCAAGCGAGAAGCCCGACCCGCATCGCTACGCCTACGGCTGGGACGCCTTCGCGGACTCCATCGCGGACCTCGCGGCCGCGCTCGGGCTCGGCCGGGTGCACCTCTGCGGTCATGCGATGGGCGGCGGCGTCGCGCTCGCGGTCGCTGCTCGCCACTCCGCCCTCGTGCACAAGCTCGTGCTCGTCGACGCGGTCGTCTATCCGACCGACGAGCACATCCTCGAGCGCGCCGGACGCGTTCCCCTCATTGGAGGGCTGTTGTGGCGCCAGCTCATGGGCCACGCGCTCTTTCGCACGTACGTCGAGGGATCCGTGTACGCGGGATGCAGCGACGTGCCTGCCGGCCGCGTCGACGCCTTCTTCGCGTCGTTCGACGACCCCGCCGCGCGTCAGGCCGCGCACGCCACGATCGTCGCGAACGCAGACACCCGCCCGCTCGTCGCACGCCTCCCTCGGGTGACGGCTGAGTCTCTCGTCGTGTGGGGACGCGACGATCGACTGGCTCCTGTCGAGCACGGACGCCGTCTTGCCCGCGCGCTGAAGGGTCGTTTCGAGGTCCTCGAGTGCGGGCGCTGCCCTCCCGACGAGGAGCCGGAGGCCTTCGCGACGATCGTGGCCTCTTTCCTGCACTCCGCGCCGTCGTGCCGCGCGCCGTCGTCCCGACGATCCCTTCCGCACGTGCCGTGATTGCCGCCCGCCTCCGGAAGAATCGCTCGGGCACGATCGGCGTCGCCATCGTCGGTCTGCTGGTCCTCTTCGCCGTGTTCGGCCCCCTCCTGTCGAGCCACGACCCCTACGCGAGCGACTTCGTGCGCGGGATCTCGTCCGACAGGCTCCCCGTCCCGCCCAGCAGCACCTTCTGGCTCGGCACCGATCGCCTCTTCCGCGACGAGCTCTCGCGCCTCGCGGTCGGCGCGCGCATCTCGCTGTTCATCGGCATCGCCGCGACCCTGATCGCGACGGCGATCGGCGCGTTCGTCGGGATCGTCGCCGGCTGGTTCGAGGGACGCATGCTCGACGCGGCGCTCATGCGCGTCGTCGACGTCGGCCTCGCGTTCCCGTTCTTGCTGCTCGTCATGGCGCTCGCGGCGGCGCTCGATCGAACGACGCCGACCACCATTCTCCTCACCTTGGGCCTCACCGGTTGGCTCGGAACTGCGCGAATCGTCAGGGCGAAGACGATGCAGATCCGGAACCTCGATTTCGTGACGGCCTCGCGCGCGCTCGGTCAGAGCACGCCCGGGATCATGCTCCGTCACGTGCTGCCGAACGTCGCCGGGCCCTTGCTCGTCATCGCGACCGCCTCCGTCGCGCAGATGATCCTCGCCGAGAGCGTGCTCTCGTTCCTCGGGGGCGGCATCGCGCCGCCCGCGCCTACCTGGGGGCACATGCTGTTCGAGGGACAGGACTACTTCACGGCGGCGCCGTGGATCTCGCTCGCGCCCGGTGTCGCGATCATGGCGAGCGTCCTCGGCTTCAACATGCTCGGGGAGGGGCTGCGCGATGCGCTCGATCCGCGGAAGCATTAGGGCGGTGCGCGCGCTCGGCGCTTCGGTCGCGCTCGCGCTCTCGCTCGCGGGCTGCTCGAACGAGCTCCCCGCGCCGATCCCCACCGCTCATCCGGACGCGACGGTCCCGCGCCGCGGCGGGACGCTCACCTCGGCGAGCTTCGGCGATCTGCGGACGCTCGATCCCGCCAACGTGGGCGACGGCCTGGTCGTGCAGATGCTCGAGGAGATGTTCGCCGGCCTCGTGGACTACGACCAGGACGGCAAGATCTACCCCGACCTCGCCGATCACTGGACCGTGTCCGACGACGGCACGTCTCTCCGGTTCGTCCTGCGCGAGGGAGTCCGCTTCCACGACGGCGAGGAGGTCACCGCCGACGACGTGAAGCGCTCGGTCGAGCGCGCCCTCCATCCCACCGCGCCGAACCCGTACTCGTCGTACTTCGCATCCATCGTCGGCTACACGGACTTCACGGAGAAGAAGGCCGAGCACCTCGAGGGCGTGAGCGTCGAGGGTCGCTACGTCGTCACGTTCAAGCTCGACAAGCCCGACGCGGCGTTCCTCCCGCTCCTCGCGATGCATCCGCTCCGTCCCGTGTGCCGGAGCGGCGGGACGCGCTACCTCGACACGTGGCACCCGTGCGGCGCCGGCCCGTTCAAGCTCCTTCCCGGCGGCTGGGACCGCGGGCGTCAGATCACGCTCGTGAGACACGAGGGCTATTTCCGGCCCGGCCTGCCGTATCTCGACGAGGTCCGGTTCCTCTTCCACGTGAATCAAACGAGCCAGCGCTTCAAGTTCACGACCGGCGACCTCGACATCCTGCGCGATTTCCTCTCGCCGGACCTGCCTAGATTCCAGGCCGATCCGCGCTGGAAGGCCTTCGGCGAGTACGAGCTCGACAAGCAGCTCGCCGGCCTCGCGATGAACACGGAGATGGCCCCGTTCGACAACGTCGAGCTCCGTCGCGCCGTGGCGACGGCGCTCGATCGCGAGCAGCTGACCCTCGTCCGCGCCGCGAACCTGCGTCCGGCGTGGTTCCCCGTGCCGCCCGCCGTCGAAGGCTACGACCCGACGTTGAAAGGGCAGCACTTCGACCTCGCCGAGGCGCTCGAGCACATGAAGCGCGCCGGCTATCCGTACGACCCGGTCACGCGCACCGGCGGGTACCCGCATCCGATCCCGTACCTGACGTACTCGCAGGGCCTCGACGAGTACATGGTGCAGGTCACGCAGCAGCAGCTCGCGCGCATCGGCATCCGTCTCGACGTGCGCATCGTGAACTATGCGGCCTTCCTGGCGCTCCGCGGCCGCCGTCATCAAGTCGCGTTCGGGCCGGCGTTCTGGACGCAGGACTACCCCGAGGCAGGGAGCTTCCTCGAGCCGCTCTTCCACTCGAAGTCGATCAACGACGAGGACTCGAACAACTCGGCGTTCTACAAGAACCCGCGCGTCGACGAGCTGATCGATCGCGCGCGGCGCGAGCTCGATCGCGGCCGGCGGATGAAGATCTACGGCGAGGCGCAGGAGCTCATCTGCGACGAAGCCCCGTGGGCGTTCACGCACCACTATCGCTTCTACGCGCAGTGGCACCCCTACGTGCACGACTACAAACCGCATCCGATGTGGACGACCGACCCGCGTGGCACGTGGGTCGATCGGCTGGCCGGGCCGGTCGCGGCGCGCGCCCTCTTCTCCGGTGACGCGCTCGCGAAGCTCTTCGGAGACGGGCCGTGATCCAGCGGCTCGCTCGCAGGCTCGCGTGGGCGGTGTTCGTCGTGTGGGCGACGGTGACGCTCGCCTTCGTCGTGAGCCATGCGCTGCCGTCGGATCCCGCGCGCATGGTGGCCGGCCCGCAGGCGCGGCCGCAGGACATCGCGCGCATTCGGAAGGAGCTCGGGCTCGATCAGTCGCTTTTCGTGCAGTATACACGCTTCATGGGGCGCCTCCTGCACGTGGGGCCGAGCGATCCGGCCGCCCTCGCGAAGGAGCATGCCACCTGCGCCGCCATCGTCGGCCCGCTGCACCTCGATCTCGGAAAGAGCGCCCAGCAACGACGTCCCGTGGTCACCATCCTCGCCGAGCGGCTGCCGCGCACGATCGTCCTCGCGCTTGCCGCGGCGTTCGTCCAGGTGCTGCTCGGCGTCGGTGCGGGTGTGCTCGCCGCGTCGCGAAAGAAGACCGCCGTCGATCACCTCGCGGTCGGCGCGAGCTTGCTGGGCATCAGCGCGCCGACGTTCGTGATCGGCCTATTTTTCCAGTGGTTATTCGCGCACCGGCTCGGGCTCCTGCCGCTCGACGGCTGGGGCGAGACGTTCTTCGATCACGTCCGCAGCGTGATCCTCCCGGCGCTCACGCTCGGTGTCTTCGGCGCCGCGTATTACACGCGGCTCGTCCGCGACGAGATGATCGGACAGCTCGCTCAGGACTACGTGCGCACGGCGCGTGCGAAAGGACTCTCGCGCGTCGCCGTCGTGCTCCGGCATGCCCTGCGGAACGCGATGATGCCCATCGTCACCATCCTCGGCGTCGACGTCGGCACGCTGGTCGGCGGGGCCATCGTCACCGAGTCGATCTTCCGCTGGCCGGGGCTCGGCTCGCTGAGCGTCACGGCGATGCTCGACCGCGACGGCCCGGTCATCATGGGCTGCGTGATCGTGACGTCGATCGCGGTCGTCGCCTCCACGATCGCCGTCGACTTCGCCTACGCGGCGCTCGATCCGCGCGTGCGCGCGGAGCGCTGACTCACTCGGGCGGCAGGCCCGCGAGCGCACGGCACTCGGCCACGCGCGGTCCCGTCGCCTGCTTCGCGCACGAGCGATACGCCTGCTGCGCCTGCGCCTTGTTGCCGAGCGCGTGATACGCGGCGCCGAGCGTGAGCCAGGCTTCGGCGTTCGTCGGATCGCGCTTCGTCGCCTTCCACGCGAGGTCGGCGGCACGACTTGCCGATCCGCCGCGCTCGGCCTCGAGCGCCTTCTGCGCCTCGAGCGTGAAGCTGTCGGCAGCGGCGGCCGCCGAGGCGTCGGGCGCAAGGGCTGCCGTCGGCGTCGTCGTGCCCGTCACGCCGCTCGGCTTCGTCCCGGCCGGATGCGTCGCCGGTCCGGTCGCGGTGACCGGCCCCGTCACGGCGGCGGCCGTGGTGCTCGCATCGGCGGCACCGGCGGGGATCGAAGGCGCGCCGCTCGGCGCCACGGTGGCCGTCGTCTTGATCGCGACCGACGTGGCGGGCGACGGCACGGGCGCAGCGGTCGCCGTATTCGCGCCGGTCCCGGCATCGCGGAGCGGCAGCCCGAGGTCCGCGGCGTTGTCGTGGTCTCCGCGATACGTGTATCGCGCATACAATGCGAGCGCCGCGAACACCGCGGTCACCGCGACGAAGGTGAGCGCCACGGATCGTCCGCTCGTACGCTTCGGCGGCGGGCGCTCGTCGTCGACGGCGTCCTCGAGCCACTGCGGACCCGTCGCCGGACGTCCGGACGAGCGAACGTCGTCGTCGTCGTCGGACTCTTGCTCCTCGGGCTCCTCGCCTTCGTCTTCGGGCTCGTCGTGTTCGGGCTCGTCGTGTTCGGGCTCCTCGCGCGGCGGCGGACGGCTGCTCGCGCGGCGCGCCTCCCAGTCGACCGCGGGCGTCACCTTCGCGAACACGATCTCGTTCGTGCCGTTCGCGACGGGCGACTGCGCGCCGTGCATCGACTCGGTGGCGCCGGGCGGAAGCGACGACGCGGCGTCCTCGACGTCCGCGGGATCTGCGAAGCTCTGCGAAGGCGACAGCGAAGCCGCCGCGGGCGACACCTCGTCCGCGTCGCCGGCCGGCGCGGTCGCGGGCTCGCTCCGCTGCTCCGCGGCGGGCTCGGTCGCAGGCGTCGCGGGCGGAGAGCTCGGCGCGCTGATGCGCATCACGGCCATCGGCTGCGTCTTCGTACCGTCGATCGACGGACGCGCGCTCGCCCTCGCGCTCTCCGGCTTCGGGAGCTCGTCGAGGTTCATCTTCTGCGTATCGCGATCGAGCATCGGCTCGGTATCGGGCGCGCCGCGGGGCGGCTCGACCGGCGGCACCTGCGCGATCGCGGGCAGGCGCATCGTCCGCACCTCGCCGCCGGGACCACGCACCGCCGCCGGCGTGTACGGCTTCGTTCGCGAACGACCGCCGTGCGGAGGTCGTGGCGGCGACGACGACACGCTCGCGCGCGCCCCCGGCGGCATCGGCAGCGGCCGCGTCGAGGTGCTGACGCGTGCCTGCGGCGGATCGGCCGTCATCGGCGTCGGGTCCGTCGTGGGCGGCGGCGTCGCCGTGGGATCGACCACGACCTGGTCCGCCGGCGCTGGACGCGTGCTCACGCGCGCGACTGCGGGAAGCGGCGCCGCCGACGGGACGAGCAGTCCCTCGAAGTAGAGCTTCGACAGCGTCGACATCGTCGAGAGGTCCTCGAACGGCGACTCGTCGACGACCTGCTGGAGCGTGTGCTGCCCATCGAGCAGGCGCAGGATGCCGTTCAGCTCGTCGGGGATCTCGCTGAGCCGATCGACGAGCTTCTCGTGATCGACCTCGAACGTCGACGTGAGCGGGGGGAGCTGCTCGACGAGGCGTCCCCATTCGTCGGCCCGTCGCATGCCCTCCATGACGAGGACGGAGGTGGGCTGCTCGACGACCTCGTCGCGATCGACGGCGCCGAAGTCGACCTCGAAGTCGGCCTCGCTCCAGACGAGCATGCGATACACGGCCTCTTCCCCGCGGAGCGTGCCGAGCTCCGCGTCGATCATGCGGCCGTCCTTGAACCAGATGTACCCGAGATGGCTCCCGCTCTTGAACGTGATCGTCCCGCTCTTGCGCGAGATCTCGAACGTCTGGAGGAGATCGACGACGGTCATGTCGTGGATCGATCCCGCGAAGCGCGTCTTCATCGTCGCCGAGGCGCGATGGTCGGAGAGGCTCTCCTGCGTGCGCCGCGCGATGACCACGTTCACGCGCGCGAGCAGCTCACGGACGAAGATCGGCTTCGTGAGGTAGTCCTCGACCCCGAGCTCGAGGCCGCGGATCTTGTCCTCGACCGAGCGCTGCGTGGCGAGGAAGATCACCGGGATGCTCGCGTGCTCGCTGCGCTCCTTCAGGCGGCGCACGAACGTGTAGCCGTCCATGTTGGGCAGCTTCGTGTCGGCGATGACGAGGTCCGGCGCCTGGTGCTCGATGATCTCGAGCGCGGCCGTACCGTCGTTCGCACACGTGACGTTGTAGCCAGCCTTCCGCAGGCTGACCTCGAGGACCCGCAAGCTGCGCAGGTCCGCATCGACGAGAAGGACCTTCTTCTTGGCCACGAGCGCTCCCGAAAGGATCGGCCCCACGCCCTTTCAGGTCAACGTTTCCGCGAGATCGGCACGAAAACCCCGGCGAATCACGTGCGCATGGACCTCTTCCGTCACCGGCTCCACGGATCGGTGAGGTCGTCGGGCGACTTCGTTCGGGGCGGCGGCGGGGGCGCTGCCGACGGACGAGGCGACGGACGGGGCGAGCCGGCAGACTCCGGAGGAGGCGACGGGCGGGGCCGCGCCGGAGGAGGAGAAGGCGGCGGAGGGGAAGGAGGAGAAGGAACAGAAGGAGGAGACGCGGACGTCGTCGCTGCCGGCAATGTTGCCGAGGCGACGGGCGCGAGGGCCGCAGGATCGGGCACGGGCACGGGCACGGGCACGGGAGCGGTCGCGGATGGCGACGCGACCGCGGGGGGCGACGACGACGCCGACGAGCCCGGGCTGTCGACCAGCGAGACCGCGAGCCCGCACAGCGCGAGCGTCGCTGCCGCCGAGACCGCCGCGACGACGATCGTGCGTCGCTTCCGCCGCTGGTCGGCGAGCAGCTGACGTGTGACGGATCGCTGGATCCGATCGGCGGTGCTCATCCCCATGAACGGGACGGTAGCGGCCGGCCGATCGTCACCGCGCGGGGCCTCGGACGTGCGGCCAGAGACGGCACGCTCGAGCGCGGCGCCGAGCTCCTTCATCGACGGGTACCGGGCGCTCGGCTCCTTCTCGAGCGCGCGGAGCACGACGGCCTCGAGCTCACCCAGCTGGGCGCCCGCGGGGGCGCGCTCGCTCGGCTTCGCGGGCGCCGCGAACATGTGCTTGGTGAGCACGCCCATGTACGTGTCGGCTTCGAACGGAAGGCTGCCCGTGATCATCTCGTAGAGCAGCACGCCGAGCGAATAGATGTCCGCGCGCGCGTCGACGGCCTGTCCGCTCGCCTGCTCCGGCGACATGTAATACGGCGTCCCGAACACCACGCCCGGACGCGTGAGCTTGCTGCCGCCCATGATCTTCGCGGCGCCGAAGTCGACGATGCGGATCTCGTCGCTCGCGGACTTTCCGGCAGCCGCACCGACGAGGAAGACGTTCTCGGGCTTGAGGTCGCGATGCACGACGTTCGCGGCGTGCGCCGCTGACAGCGCATCGGCGAGCTTGCCCGCGATCCGCGCCGCCTCGCGCGGCGGCAGCAGACCGCGCGCGCGCATGCGCGTGGCGAGCGTCTCGCCGACGAGCAGATCCATGACGAAGTACGGAGCCCCGTCGTCGAGCTCGCCGAAATCGTTGATCGCGACGACCGACGGATGGCGGATCGCCGCCGTGGCCTTCGCCTCCTGGAGGAAGCGCGCCGCGAGCCCGGCATCGGCGGCGAGATCGCGACGAAGGACCTTCATCGCGAACGAGCGATCGAGCGTGATGTGGCGGACCTTGTACACGGTCCCCATCCCGCCTTCACCCAGCGGCTCTTCGACCTCGTAGCGTTGATCGATCACCGTGTCGGTCAGCGGATCGCGCGTGGGGTCCCACGTGCTGGTCTGGAGCGCGATGCCGTCGAACGGGCAGAACGCAGCTTCGCGGCCGAAGCCGGTGCCGCACTCCGGGCACCGCTTCACCTGCACGTGCAGGTCTTTGATCGTGTCAGCCGCTGTCATCCGCGGCATCCCCCGCCGGGGCGGGCGAGGCGTCGTGCCCGCCACCGTCCGGAGGCGTGACGCCAGAGTCGGGCTCGGTGCAAACACCTTCGGTGCAGACGAGAGCTCCCGTGCAGTCCTTCGAGCGCGTGCACGGCGCGTTCGGACCGCTCGACGGCGAGTCCGCACCACCGCATCCGGGATCGCGACGCGCGCCGAGACCGCCGAGCGAGCCCAGCGAGATCAGCGCGAATGCGGCGACGTTCCGGACCACGCCCCTAGTCTATCCCGTCCGTGCGGAAAACCGATGTCGACGTGAGAGGCCTGGTCCCGGCGCGTCATCGCTGCTCTCGCGTGTCGCGTCATGCGGCGCTAGGGTGCCTTTTCCCATGTGGCCCGACGCGAGATCCTGCCGATGACCGACGCGCTCTCCGCTCTGGTCGAAGACGGTGAGAGCCGCCTCTACGACGGCGATTACGCCGGTGCGCGGAGGATCTTCGAAGAAGCGGTCGCCCATGCCGAGCGCACGCACGGCGAGCGAGCGAAGGAGCTGATCGTCCCGCTCATGGGCCTCGCTCGCGCGTCGGGCGAGAACAATGCGACCGCATGCGCGCAGATGGAACGTGAGCTCGAGGTCCAGGCTCGCGCCCTCGCGATCGCCGAGGCCGCGCTGCCGGAGGACGATCTCCTCCTCGCCGAATGCCTGCATGCGCATGGAGTCAGCGTGTGGGCGAACGGCGAGCCGTCACGCGCGGTCGAGCTGCTCTTGCGCGCCCTCGACGTCGTGAAGCGCGCGGGCGGCGATGCCCACGGCTATCTCGGGCCGCTCGTCGGTGCGCTGCTCGACGCGAAGCGCGCCGCCGACGCGCTGCCCCACGCGCAGGAGCTGCTCCGCCTCGAGGACGCGAGCTCGCCGGCCGATCTCACGACGCTCTTCATCGTCGGACAAGCGTTCCGCGACGCGGGCGCGACCGCCGAAGCGAAGTCGGTCCTCGAACGCTTCCTGGTCGCGTTCGGCGAGGACGGCAATCCCGCGATCCGCGACGAGGTCGTGGCGTGGCTGAAGGCGCTCGACGTTCCTGCGAGCTAGAACAGTTTCGAGAAACAAGCGGAGACGCGGGAAGCCCGCGGAGGCACGCGGAGGGGTCTCGCCTCTCTTCCTGACTGGACCCGTGTCGCCGTTCGCGAAACGTTACGCGGCTCCCACGGGCTTCGCCCGCGGGAGCCGCTCCACGTTTCGCTCACATTTGGGAGATCTCACTCCCGAGCGTCGAGGGCGATCCGCCATTTCACCGTCGTCCGATTTGACGCCGTCCTGCGGAGCACCTCTCTCGCTCCGCAGGCCGGTCAGTAGTTTGGATGGAGGGTGAAATTGCGGAAGGCCTGGCAGGCGGGAGTGAGATCTCCCCTTGGTGAGCGAAACTCGGAGCACGGCTCCGCGCCCTCCGCGGCTCCCGCGTCTCCGCTTGTTTTTCGAAGGCGTAGCTAGAACGACAGATACGTGTGGTCCTTCAACCCGCGTTCGTACTCGGCAAGCAGGCGCATGCCTTCGGTCGGCTTGAGCCGATCCTGCTTGATGGCCGCATCGACCTGGGCCTTCACCTTCGCGGCGAGGTCCTTCGGCTCGTACTGCGTCATGTGCAGGACGTCGGCGATCGTGTTCCCCTCGATCGTCTCCTCGAGGTAGTAGCCGCAGTCCTCGTCCTCATCGAGGAAGACGTGGACCTCGTTCACGCGACCGAACAGGTTGTGGATGTCGCCCATGATGTCCTGGTACGCGCCCGTCAGGAACACGCCGAGGTAGTACGGGCCCTTGCCGATCGAATGGAGCGGAAGCGTCTCGCGCGCGTCCTCCGTGCGGTCGATGAACCTCGACACCTTCCCGTCGGAGTCGCAGGTGATGTCGGCGAGCGTGCCTTCGAGCTCGGGACGCTCGTCGAGCCGGTGGATCGGCACGACGGGGAAGAGCGCGCCGAACGACCAGTGATCGAGCAGCGACTGGAAGACCGAGAAATTGCAGAGGTGCTGCGTCGTGAACTCGCTCGCGAGGAGCGTGCGCAAATCATCGGGGACGTCCGCCGGGTCGAGCTCCGCGGTCGCCTCGCGGATGCGCTCGGCGACGCGCCAGAACTCCGACTCGATGTTCGCCTTCAGATCGAGCTCGAGGAGACCGAGCTCGAACATCTTCTGCGTCTCCTCCTTCACCTGCAGGAGGTCGGCCCACGACTCCGTGAGGCCGCGAACGGAGAGGTTCTGCGTGATGTCGTCGAGCGCCGCCGTGAGGCGATGCTCCTTCGGCGGGTCGATGCGCTGCGCGGACGGCGTGCGATCGATGGCGCCAAACGCCTCGACCACGAGCACGCAGTGGTGCGCGACGATGGCGCGGCCCGACTCCGACACGATGTGCGGATGCGGAACGCGCTCCTCGTCGCAGACGTCCGCGATGTTCCACACGACGTCGCGCGCGTACTGATCGACGGTGTAGTTCATCGACGAGTGGAACGTGGAGCGCGAGCCGTCGTAGTCGACTGCGAGACCGCCGCCGACGTCGATGTACTCGATCGGGTGTCCGGCGCGGCGCAGCTTCGCGTAGTAACGCGCCGCCTCGCGCACGGCTCGCTTCACAGTGAGGATGTCCGGGATCTGCGAACCGATGTGGAAGTGCAGGAGCTTGAACGCCTGGCTCATGCCGGCGGCGGCGAGGATCTTCGCGGCCTCGAGGATGTCGCCGGTCGAGAGACCGAATTTCGCGCGCTCGCCCGCGGACTCCGCCCACTTCCCTGCCCCGCGTGAAACGAGGCGGATGCGCATGCCGATCTCCGGCTGCACGTTCATCTCGGCCGCGATGCGGATGATCGCGCGCACCTCGGAGAGCTTCTCCGCGATGAGGATGACCTTCTTGCCGAGCTTCGTACCGAGGAGCGCCGTGCGGATGTACGCGTCGTCCTTGTAGCCGTTGCAGATGATGAGCGACTCGTTGTCGGTGTGGAGCGCGAGCCCGGCGAACATCTCCGGCTTCGAGCCGACCTCGATGCCGTAGTGCCAGGGGCGACCGGCCTCGACGATCTCCTCGACGACCTCGCGCAGCTGATTGACCTTGATGGGGAACACGCCGCGGTAGGTGCCGCGGAACTTGTTCTCCTGGATGGCCTTCGAGAACGCCTCGTTCAGGACGCGCACGCGATGGTGCAGCATGTCCTGGAAGCGAATGATGAGCGGCGCCTTGAGCCCCTCGTCGCGGACCGCGGCCTCGACGACGTCGAGGATGGCCACGTTGCCGGCGCGCCCCGGCAGCGGCGACACCGTCATCTTGCCGTCGGGCGAGACTCCGAAGTAGCCGCCGCCCCAGCGGTCGATCAGGTAGAGGTCCGTCGAGTCTTCCGTGGTCCACGGGCGAGGCGCGACAGGGCGCTCGCTGGGACGATTGAGATCCTCGATGACCGATGGCGGGAGCTGCTGCGGCGCTGACACGATGTCTAACGTAGTCGATCGCGCTACCCTGCCAATCATGAAGCGCGCGATTGTGACGGACGGGGTTCCGGGGCCCCGGACCCGGGAGCTCGCCGCACGGGGCGGATTCGACATGCAGGCCATCTACCGCACGCTCGTCATCGACGACGAACGGAGCTCCGGCCCCTGGATCGTGGACGTCGACGGCAACGTTCTCCTCGATCTCTTCGCGAATTTCGCGCTCGGCGCGCTCGGGTACAACCACCCGGCGGTGATGGCGGTCACCCGAAGCGAGGCCTTCGCGCGCGCCGCTGCGAATCCCACGTCCACGCCCTTCGTCACGACTGCCTCGTGGTTCGATTTCACAGAGGCGTTACAGTCCCGCTTTGCTCCCCGTGGCATGGCGAAGGTCTTCTGCGTCGACGCCGGCGGCGAGGGGGTCGAGGCGGCCCTCAAGGCGGCCTTCATCGTCCACGGAGAGCGCCGCCGCGAGCGCGCCGGAGCGCCGAAGAATCCGCTCGAGCTGAGCGAAGCCGATCAGCGCGCGGTCCTCGAGAATCGCGGCACCGATGCCGTGGTCGTCTCGTTCTCCGGCGCCTTCCACGGGCGCGGGCTCGGGCCTCTCTCGGCGACGCACAGCAAGGTGATTCACAAGGCCGATCTGCCTTCTTTTCCCTGGCCTACGGCGCCTTTCCCTGCGAACCGGTTCCCGCTCGCGCAGCACGCGGAGGCGAACGCGCGCGCCGAGAACGAAGCGCTGGGCGAGCTCGAGAAGATCCTCGCTGCGCACACTGGGCGGGTCGCTGCGGTCATCGTCGAGCCGGTCCAGTCCGAGGGCGGCGATCGCCACGCGAGCCCGAGCTTCTTCCGCAAGGTCCAGGAGCTCGCCGGGAAGGCGGGCGCCGCGTTCATCCTCGACGAGGTCCAGACCGGCGTCGGGATGTCCGGCACGCTCTGGGCGCACGAGCAGCTCGACCTTGCGCACCCGCCGGACATGGTGTGCTTCGGCAAGAAGATGCAGATGGGCGGATTCTTCGCGACCGCGCCGTATGCGATCGCGCAGTTCGGCCGCATGTACCAGACGAAGAACGGCGATCGCGCGCGCGCCATGATCGCGGAGGCGATCCTGCGCACCGTCGTCGACGATGGGCTGCTCGAGCGCGTGCGGACGGTGGGCGCGCACTTCCTCGCGGGGCTCGAAGGCCTGGCGGTGCGGTATCCCGCCCTCGTGAGCGATCCTCGCGGCCGCGGATTCCTCCTCGCCTTCGATCTGCCGTCGCCGGCCGTGCGCGACGATTTCCTGAAGCGCGCGCTCGGGCGCGGAGTGTTCGCCTCGTACACCGGCACACGCTCGGTCCGGCTCCGGCCGCACCTCATCACCGAGAAGGAGCACGTCGACGACGCGCTCGCGGTCTTCGACACGGTCCTCGGCGAGCTCGCGTGAGCTATCGCCTCGACGAGGTCACCTCGTCCGCGAGCGCGGATTTCACGGAGGCGTACGGCGCCCTCGACGCCGAGTTCGGTCCGCGCGGTGAGCTCGAGCGTCGCGAGGTCGTCGCGCGATGGATCGACCGTGGCGCGGACCCCGAACGCGAGGGCGAACGAAAAGGCAACCTGAGGCGACGCTACCACCTGCTCGTGGCGAAGGACGAGAGCGGGGCGCTGGCGGGCGTGCGCGACTGTCACGTGGTCCTCGAGCCGGCTGCGCGGATCGCGGTCGTGTACCTCGCGCATTCGCTGGTGCTGCCGCCGTTCCGGCGCACGGGCCTCGGAGCGCGCTTCCGGAGCGAGCCGATCGTCCTCGCCACGCGAGCGCTCGCCGACGCCGGCATGGACGCGAGCTCGGGCGATCTGCTCCTCGCCGCCGAGATGGAGCCCGCCGTGCCGGAGGATCCTGCCAGCGCCGTGCGCCTCGCCGCATACGCGAAGGACGGGTTCGCCGCGATCGCGCCGGCCGCCCTTCCCTACTGCCAGCCGGACTTCCGCGATCTCGACCGCGCGGCCGACCCCGTGCCGCGCCCGATCCCGCTGCTCGCGATCGTGCGATGGGTCGGTCACGAAGGTGCGGCATCGCTGCCGAAGCGGCTCGCGCGCGCATTCGTCAGCCATCTCTATGCGGCGTTCGCGACGCACGTGCGCGCCGCTCACCTCGCGGCGCTCTCGGCGCGTAGCATGAGCGCGCTCGACGCGTTCGAATCCGACGAGGTGCCTCTCCTGCCGCTTCCGCGCACGACCGACGATCACGCCGCGCTCGCCCCTCTCATGCGCGACGCGGTGCTCCCGTTCTTCTCCCCCCTGGAGCCGCGATGACGACGAAGACCATTCCCGGCGAGCCGACGCGCGCCTCGATGAAGACCGCGATCCCTGGCCCGCGCACCGAGGAGCTGCGCGCGCGCCACGGCCGGCACCAGGACGCGCGCACGGTGCACGTCTACCAGGACGCGCAGAAGAGCCTCGGCAACTACCTCGTCGACGTCGACGACAACGTCATGCTCGACGTGTACGGGCACATCGCGGCATTGCCTGTAGGTTACAACCATCCGGACCTGCTCGCGGCGTGGCGGAGCGGGCGCTTCGACTGGGCCGCGGGCTATCGGCCGGCGCTCGGCATCGCGCCGCCGCGCGAATGGGTGGAGCTCGTCGAGCGGACGATGATGAAGATCGCGCCGCGCGGCCTCACGAAGCTGATGACCGTCACCACGGGCAGCGAGGCGGTCGAGAACGCGATCAAGGCGGCGTTCGTACGGCATGCGCGCGTGCGCCGCGGCGGGGCAGCCCCCTCCGCCGAAGATCTCGCTGCGTGCATGAACAACGCGCAGGCCTCGGCGAACGCGCTCGCGATCGTGTCGTTCGAGGGCAGCTTCCACGGACGGAGCCTCGGCTCGCTGTCGCTCACGCGCAGCAAGGCGATCCACAAGCTCGATTTTCCGGCGTTTCCGTGGCCGATGGTGCGTTTCCCCGACGTGAAGTTCCCGCTCGCGGCGCATGCCGCCGAGAACCGCGCCTCCGAAGCGCGCTCGCTCGAGCAGCTCGACGCGACGCTGAAGGCGGGCGGCGGGAACATCGCCGCCGTGATCGTCGAGCCGATCCAGGGCGAAGGCGGCGATCGTCATGCGAGCCCTTCGTTCTTCCGCGAGATGCGCCGCATCACGCGCGCGCACGACGTGGCGCTCATCGCGGACGAGGTGCAGACGGGCGGCGGCGCGACCGGCACGTTCTGGGCGCACGAGGCGTGGGGCCTCGACGACCCGCCGGACATCGTCACGTTCTCGAAGAAGATGCAGCTCGGCGGCTACTACTGCACCGAGGAGTACGCCGCGCCCGAGCCGTTCCGGATCTTCAACACGTTCCTGGGCGATCCGATCCGCGGCGCGCAGCTCGAGGTCATCGTCGAGATCATGGAGCGCGACGGCCTGATCGCCGGTGCGCGCGAGACCGGAGAAGTGCTGGTGCGCGAGCTCGTGGGCCTCGCCGAGCGGCACGCAGGCCTGCTCGAAGGCGCGCGCGGAGCCGGCACGTTCGCGGCGATCGACGTGAAGGACGCGGCCACGCAGCTCCGCCTCCTCGATGCGCTGCGGCAGCGCGGCCTCGAGGTCGGCGGCTCCGGGACGCGCAGCATCCGGTTCCGTCCGGCGCTCGTGTTCGGACCGCGTCACGTGGCGGAGGCGATCTCCATCCTGGACGACGCCTGCAAGGCGCTGTGAAGCGCATGATCCGGGCCTACTTCTCGGACGCGTTCGCCGCCGACATCGGCGAGCACGTGATGCCGATGAAGAAGTTCGGGCTCGTGAAGGACGCGATCGTCGCGCGCGGTCTTCCGGCGCGCATCCTCGAGCCTCTACCCGCCACCGACGAGCAGCTGCTGCGCGTGCACACCGAGGAATACGTTCGCGCCGTGGCGACCGGCGAGCCACGCGCGCTCGCCGAATCGCAGAAGTTCCCGTGGTCGAAGGAGCTGGCCGCCGCCGTACGCCTCACGAACGGCGCGGCGATCGCGGCGGTGAGCGCGGCGCTCGACGACGGCGTGGCTTGCGCGATCGCGAGCGGATACCACCACGCCCACGCCGATCACGGCGAAGGCTTCTGCACGTTCAACGGTCTCGTCGTCGCGCTCGAAGACGCGCGTGCCGCGGGCCGCGTGAAGCGCGCGCTCGTCGTCGATCTCGATCTCCATTACGGCAACGGCACGGCCTCGCTGCTCGCGACCCGACCCGACCTGCACAACCTCTCGATCTACGGCTCCTGGTACAAGGAGAACCGCGCGTCGTCCGACGTCGCGAGCGAGCACGCGCCGGACACCGCGAATTGCCGCTCGATCGCGGTGCCGAACGGCAGCAACGGCGCCGCGTACCTCGCGATCATCGCCGAGGCGCTCGGGCCTGCCATCGAGCGCGCGCGCCCCGACGTGATCGTCTATCAAGCCGGCGCCGATCCGTACCGCGAGGATCCGTACTCGCCGCTCGACGTCGGCCTCGAGGATCTCGCGCAGCGTGACGCGCACGTGTTCGGCGTCGCGCGCGCGAAGGGTATCCCGATCGCGTGGGTGCTCGCCGGCGGTTACACGAAGGACACGAGCAAGGTCGTGGCCGTGCACGCGAACACGTTCGAGGAGGCCGTTCGCGCCTTCGGCTGAGCCGTTCCGTCAGCGCTCCGCGCGGTGCATCTGCTTCTCGCGCTTCTTCTGCTCGCGACGCTCGCTGCGGCCGTCGGTCGACGGCGGGATGGGCAACCCCTCCCAGGTGAAGTCCTGGTTGCGGTTCTCGTAGACGTACGCGGGGCGAGCCTCGAGCTCGCCGGCGATCTCCGCGAGCGCCTCGTCGAGGTAGTGCGGATTGTCGCGCAGCTTCTTGCGGATGCCGCTCTCGAGGTAGTCGTGCGTGGCCGGGACGTTCGGGTAGTACTTCGTGTACACGCGGTGCCGGAAGAACTTGCGGAGGCGCTTCAAGTTCTTCGGACCGGTCGGCAGCGGCAGGAGCTGGACGAACTCCTTCTTCTTCGCGCGCTCCTCGAGGCGATCGAGGACGAGCTGGAGGCTGCTCGCGAGCGTGTCGGGCGCGCAGTGACAGGCGAAGTCGTCGTAGAGGAGGCGCATGACCGCGCGCGCCTCGTCGATCGGCAGGAGAGCGTGCTTCTCCCGGCCCATGCGGCGCAGGAGCACCATGAAGGGCATCGGCCGATCGCCGGTCTTCTTCACGACGTTCGGGTCGCGAAAATCAGGCTGCAAGTACGGGAAGTGTCTCGGGTCGATGGCGTCGAAGCCGCCGCGTCCGTAGAAGAGGATGCGCTGCCAGGAGATGCGATCCTCGGGCGAGAAGTATTCCATCTCCGCCGCGAGATCGACGCGCATGCCGAAGTGCTTGCCGGGCAGCTCCGGCGCGGGGAGCTTGATCTTGCCGAGCTCGTGCAGGTCGCGGAGGTACTGCGTCGCGATCTCCATCGGCGCGATGCGCAGCCAGTAGGAGAGGACCGTTCCGCGCGCCTCCGGTACCGTGAAGATGTGCGAGAGGTACACGACGCAGAGATCCGACGCGTACTTCGGATTGACGAGCACCGAGCCGTCGCGCACGCCGCGGATGTTCCCTTGCTTGTCCTTCGCGACGAGCAGGAAGTAACGGATGTACGTCCCCGTCGGGGTCGGCTCGTAGGAGTCGTCCTTCAGGAACTGGCGGATCGCCTTCTCGCGCTCCATCTCGCCCTGCGGCCCGAAGGCCTGCCAGAGGAGGTCGTACGCCGGCTTGAAGTCCTTGTGCTCCGGGCGCTCGATGGACCAGAACTCGAGCCCCTGGGTCTCCCGCTCGACCATCTCGACCACGTCCTGGTGGAAGAGATCGCCGAGGCACAATCGAACGCGTTTAGCCCCGGTCACCGTGCCGGAGATTGCCCGTCTTCGCCGCCGTGAGCAATACGTTCGACGACAACCGCTCGGTGTGGTGGGACGCAGCAGCCGCGCGCGGGCCGTATGCGCCCGCCCCGGCGCTCGCCAAAGACCTCGACTGTGACGTGGCCATCGTCGGCGGCGGCTTCACCGGGACCTCGACCGCGTACCATCTCGCCCGGCGTTTCCCGGAGAAGCGCATCGTCCTGTGCGAGGCGCGGCTGCTCGCCAACGGAGCGAGCGGACGGAACGGCGGCCTCGTCCTCAACTGGGTGAACGGCGTCGATACGAGCAACCTGGAGCTCGCGCGCCGCATCTTCGACGCGACGCGTAGCGGGATCGACGCCCTCGAAGCGCGCATCCGCGAGCACTCGCTCGACGTCGCGTTCCGGAGGAAGGGCTGCCTCGAGATCCTCACCGATCCGAAGCGCGCCGAGGCCGCCTCGCGCGAGGTCGAGCGCATGTCGAAGGCGGGCATCCCGCTGCGCTTCGTCGAGGGTGCGGAGCTCGCGCGGCTCGCACGGTTCGAGGGCGCGGCCGGCGCGATCCTCGATCCGACGGCCGGCCAGATCGACGGAGTGAGCCTGGTGCGCGCGATGCGCCCGCTCATCGAGAAGCTCGGCGTACACGTCTACGAGGGCACGCCGGTGCTCGGCGTCGACGAGGGGGAGACCATCGCACTGAAGACGCCGAACGCCACGATCCGCGCGAAGGCGATCGTGCTGGCGACGAACGCGTATACGCCGCGGCTCGGGTATTTCGGCTCCGGGATCGTCCCGCTGCACTCGCATCTCGTGTCGACCGAGCCGCTGTCTCCCGACGAATGGGAGGAGCTCGGCTGGGGCCACGAGCTCACGGGGTTCAGTGACGACCTCGATCGCATCGCGTACGGAGGCATGACAGTGCGCGGCGAGCTCGTGTTCGGCGGCGGCAGCAACGCGGCCTACGGCTACGGGTTCGGCAACGGCACGGTGTATCGCGGCGATCCGCAGAAGCCGTTCGAAGCGATCGAGCGCACATTGCATCGCTACCTTCCGAAAGCGGCGAAGGTCCGCATCGCCCATCGCTGGACCGGGCCGGTGGCGCTCACGATGAGCCGCGTGTGCACGATGGGCGTGCGCGGCAAGCACCGGAACGTGTACTTCGCGCTCGGCTACAGCGGGCACGGGATCACACTCGCGAACATGGCCGGTGAGGTGCTGACGGACATCTACTCCGGCGACGACGCGCGGTGGCGCGATCTGCCCTTCTACCAGCAGAAGCTCCTGTTCGTGCCGCCCGAGCCCTTCCGCTGGGTCGGCTATCACGCGTACACCGCGATGACCGGTCGCTCGCCGCGGCGCGCGCTACGATGACGCCGATGGATTCGTACAAGCTCTGGATCGACAACAAGGACAAGGACGCGCTGTCCGGCGAGACGTTCACGACCACGAATCCGGCGACGGGCGCGCCTCTCGCGACGCTCGCGCGTGCGAAGCGCGAGGACGTCGACGTGGCGGTCGCGTCGGCTACGAAGGCGTTCGCGACGTGGTCGGTGATGGATCCGAACGAGCGCGCGCGCATCCTGTGGAAGGCGGGCGAGCTCGTGATGAGCAAGCTCGAGGAGCTCGCGAAGCTCGAGTCGCTCGACACCGGCAAGCCGATCGCGAACGCGAGGCTCATCGACGTGCCGCGTACGGCGGACACGTTCTTCTACTTCTCGGGTTGGGCGACGAAGCTCGGCGGCGAGACGATCCCGGTGCGCGGCGCGGTCCTCAACTACACGCTGCGCGAGCCGCTCGGCGTGATCGGCGCGATCATCCCGTGGAACTTCCCGCTGCTGCTCGCGGCGCGGAAGATCGCGCCGGCGCTCACGGTCGGCAACACGGTCGTGATCAAGCCGCCGGAGGAAGCGAGCCTCACGACGATCCTGCTCGCGAAGATCCTCGCGGAGGCCGGCGTGCCCGAGGGCGTGCTGAACGTGATCACGGGCTACGGCGAGGAATGCGGCGCGGCGCTCGTCGAGCATCCGGGGGTCGCGAAGATCTCGTTCACGGGCGGTACCGACACCGGGCGCATCATCATGCGTACCGCGGCGAGCACGCTGAAGCGCGTGTCGCTGGAGCTGGGTGGCAAGAGCCCGAACATCGTGTTCGCGGATGCGGACGTCGCGACGGCGGCGAAGGCCGCAGTGACGGCTGCATTCTACAACCAAGGCGAGCTGTGCACGGCGGGCAGCCGGCTCCTCGTCGAGCGCTCGGTGCACGATCAGGTGCTCGAGACGGTGGCGAACGGCGCCCGCGCGCTGGTGCCGGGCGACCCGCTCGATCCCAAGACGCAGATGGGCCCGCTCGTGTCGGCCGAGCACCGCGACAAGGTCGTGGGCTACGTTCGAGCGGGCGAGACCGAAGGAGCGAAGCGCGTGGCGGGTGAGCCGCGCGCGACCGGTGAAGGCGGCTACTTCGTCAACCCGACGGTCTTCTCGGACGTCGCGGAGAAGATGAAGATCGCGCGCGAAGAGATCTTCGGCCCGGTCGTGTCGGTGATCCCGTTCGAGGGCGTCGACGAAGCGGCGCGCATCGCGGGCGCGACGGAGTTCGGCCTGGCGGCAGGCGTGTGGACGCGCGACATCGCAAAGGCGCATGCGCTGGCCGCGCGCCTCCGTGCGGGCACGGTGTGGATCAACACGTACAACCGCTTCGACGCGGCGAGCCCGTACGGCGGCTACAAGCAATCGGGCTTCGGCCGCGAAAACGGCCGCGCCGTCCTCGACGAGCTGACGCAGCTCAAATCCGTGTGGGTCGCCCTGACCTGATTTGGTCCTTTTTTTGGGTCGAGCCCTCGCGAGGGTGACCCGTCGCGGGGGCCGATTGGTGGGTCCCGGTTCGCAAAAAAAAAGGCGCTCGATTCCGCGGGTTGGCCGGACCCCATGCACACCCCATGGAGTGCGCCTCCAGGGAGGCTTCTCCCCGAGAGCCATCGTCCCTCGACCGGGTCAGCGCCTCAGCCGCGCAGCAGCACGAAGAGTCCGGCGCCGACCGGGGTCGCGGCGATGAGAGCGACGAGGCCGTAGACGGCGATCGTGCCGGCGATGTGCTCGCGTGACGTTCGTTCGACGCTCGCGAGATCCGCCGCCACGACGTCGGTCGACGAAGCGGCGCCCGTCGTTCGGTAATCACTGCTCGCGCTCCTCGCGATGCCGAGGACGCGTACCTCCCCCGACGGCAGATCGCATGCGCTCGCGATGTGGAGAGGCGGGAAGGCATCGTCGTCGAAGGCCACCCACCCGTCGCCGCGATGTCTGCCGACGACCGCGGCTTGCCACTTCGCGAGGAGCCTGCGCTCGGCGCGGACACGCGCGAGCACGAGGGCGATCGCCGCGAGCACGCCGGCGGCGCCGCCGATGATCCACACGCGCGAAGGCGCGATCCGCGGAAGCTCGTAGCCGTCCGCATAGGTCGGGCCGGACACCCCGCCGTTCTTCGTGTCGACGGAGAACACCGGGGCGAGCTCACCGCTTGCCGTCTTCGCGTCGATGACGACGATGCCGCGCGACGCGTCGTGCCGGACGCGAACCGCGGGGCAAATCACCTCCGTGCTCGTCGTCTCGACGGCTTCGATGTCGTAGCTGCCTCCGGCGATCGAGAGACGACAAGGTCGGCCGCGAGCTGTGTCGGCGCTCCATCTCGCATCGAGCAGCGGTACGTGCTCGGGCGTCGACGAGGGGATGACCGGCGCCGCCCCGTCGCGTACGGCAGAGGAGAACCTCGCGCCTCCGACGCGCCCGATCTCCGGCACGGTCTCCAGGTACCGATCGGTAGTGGGGTAACGGACGCCGCGCGCGACGCCCGCGGCGGCAACGAGGCTCGCGAGCGCCATGGCGACCACCCCAACGACCCGAACGAACGCACCCGTCGGCGCCGCGCGCCGTCGAGCGATCGCGATCACCGCTGCGGTCGACATGACGAGCGGGACGATCGTGACGCCGGCGCCGACGGAAAGGATCGTCTCGACCTTCGGATAGCAGACGAGATCGGTGCACACGTAGCGCATCAGCGGTCGTGTTGCCGCGTAGAGGCTCACGACCAGGAGAGCGGGCACGGCGCCTACGGCGGCCGTCACCGCGAGGACGGCGCCGCGTGCGCCTTCGTCGCGCGACGCGTTCCTCGCGACGACGAGCACCACCGCGATCAGCACGAGCGCGGTCGCGGCGATCGCGGCGTACGGCGGATACGCGATCGAGAACGTGCTCGCGCACACGCCGACGGCGAGGGCGGAGCCGAGCCACGTGCCCTTGATCACCTCCGCGAGCGGCGCCGTGGACCTGGAGGGTGTCACGCGCAAGACCGTATCCCGAACGTGCGTCCGCCCTTCGTCCCGATTCCGAGCTTGCGTGTAAGAGCTCTCGTCAGCCCGCGGGAGCGTTCGCAGACGTTCCGCAGTTCGCGCAGAACTTGGCGGTGCCCGTTTCGGTGCCGCAGCCGGTGCAGAACTTCTTCGCCTGCGCGAGCGCGCCGCCGCACTCCGCGCAGAACTTCCCGCCGGGCTGACGCGTGTTGCACTTCGCGCACGTCGTCATCGCGCCGCCGGGCGTGAACTGAGGCTGCTGCGCCTGCTGCCCGCCGCCCGCCTGCCCGAACGCGCCACCGCCGCCCTGCATCGCGTTCGCCATGTTCACGCCGATCGCCATCTGCATGCCTGCGCCCGCGACGCCGCCGTCGCCGACGCCGTGCGCCGCCATGCCCTGGCCCGCGCCCATCATCGCCTGACCCGCCGCGTAGTTCTGGTAGTTGCCGGCGAGCTGCTGGACGTATTTCGCGTCCTGGCCGAACTTCTGATCGAGCTCGAACTGCTTCGCCTTCGCCTGCGCCTCGGCCACCTTCACGCCGCGGTTCGCCTTCGCGATCTCGGCGTTCGCCTCGACGAGACGGACGCGGTCCTCCTCGGAGAAGTTCAGGTTGAACTGCCCCATCTG
>JAQBQJ010000475.1 GCA_028287065.1 Labilithrix sp.
GCTCGATAGGTCTCGATCACCGCGTCGTGATCGCCGCGCGCGAGCCGCTCCGTGACGGAGTCGCTCGCGGAACCATCGACCTCGGGCATGGACGAACGCGGCAAGGAGAACGCGGGAAAGAGCATCATGCGATGCCTCCACGGCGCAAGACGGGCTGCCGTGCGAGCCTCGTCACAGCTCGATCCCTGCGAAGAAGTCCGGGCCCACGCGGATGGTGACCTCCTTCGAGTCGCGCTCGAGGCGCACCTGCGTGACCAGGCCGGCGCCGGCGAACGCGCCGAAATGCTCGGCAAAGCGCCAACCGAACATCGCGCGCAGCTTCGGCTGCACGAGGTGCTGGTGATAGCTGTCCTGCCCGAACGCCGAGCGCTCCGGCGCATAGAGCCACGAAACCCCGAGGTCGGTGTCGATGTGCCGCGCCTCGTCGATCTGGATGCGCCCGCCGATCGCGAAGCCCGCGCCGTAGAAGTCGCGGTCGTACGCGTGGTGGTAATTGAACATCGGCATCGTGTACGTGTGGCGCGTCGCGAGCCGGACGCCGGCATTCGCGAACGTCGTGCTGCTCGACCAGGCCGCCGGGTGAACGCCGCCCGTCTTCGTGATGCTGGCGATGCCGAAGGGAACGCCGTCGACGTCGTCGGCGACGTTGATGAGGCCGATCATCGCGCCGTCGACCTTCTTCGCGACGTTCACGAAGCCGAACTGCAGCCCGCGCACGTCGCCGCTCGCGTTGATCGACGCGAGCTGGAGACCGCTCATCCGTCCGCCGACGGAGTTCACTCCCCACGCGCTCTGGATGCCGTCGAAATCGCCGCTCGCGCGGTTGAAGCCGAAGGCGTACTGCCAGCCCTCGACCGGGCCCGCGACGTTCGCGAGCATCGCGAGCTGTACGCCCTCGACCTTCGCGGCGGCAATGTTCATCGCATACGCGAGCTGCACGCCGGTGACGTTGCCCGTGCCGCGGCCCGCGGTGTGCGTGACGAGGTTCACGCCGCCGAGCTGGAACCCCTCGAGCTCGCCGATGCGGCTGTGGAGGAGATTGAAGTCGAAGCTTACGGCCTGCCACGGCTTGCCGGCGTTCATCGCGAACGGGTACAGGAACGCGACGTTCACCTCGGCGAGGTGGCGGTCGGGGGCGTCGGCAGCGGGCGGGGAGGGCGTAGGGGAAGGGGCCGGCGCAGCAGGAGCAGGAAGATCGGGCACGGGCACGGGCACGGGCACGGGGAGAGCGGCCGCGGGAGCGACCAGCTCGTCGGGCTCCGTTTGGGCGAGGTTGGCCGCGAGCAGCGACGCATCCTGCACGACGTCGGCTTCCGATTTGCGCGCGGCGATGATGCGGCTGACCGTGCCGCGTTTCGGACCGTCCCACGTGACGGCGAGCTCGCCCGCCGATCGACGGTACGTGACCGTGACGATGCCGCCGCTCGAGGCCGGGCCATGCGGCGTGTCCGACAGTACGACGACGCGATGGAGCTCACGCGCGATCGCGTCGCGGAGCTTCTCACGCGGAAGGTCGTCCCCGTGCACGACGAGGACGACCGCGACGGGCTCGTCGGCGCGCGCGATGCGCGTCACGACCAGCCCGACCAGCAACGAGAAGAAGAAGAGGAGAGCCCGGGCACGATGCCGAGCCCCGCCAAAGCGAAGCATCACGTGTCTAGGTACCCGCTCCGCGCGCGACTGTTGAACGGCGGACGCGGATTTTTGCAAGTAGCCGAAATGTCAGCCGAAGTCCTGGAGCACGTCGTCGGCCTTGTCGACCGTGAAGTAGAGACCGCGCGCATAGAGCCGGAGGCGTTCCTCCTCCGTGAGGTCGCCTTCGCGGCCGACGGTCGCGTGCGCGAGGAGGATCGCGGCGCTCACGCTCACGTTCAGGCTCTCGACGAAGCCGCGCATCGGCACCCTGACGCGCCGCGTACATGCCGCGGCGAGCGTGTCCGCGATCCCGTCGCGCTCGTTCCCGAGGACGAGCGCGAGCCGCGGAATCGAGGCGAGATCATGCGGCGCGAGCTCGCCGTCCGCCGACGCGGCGACGAGCTCGAGGCCGCCTTCGCGCGCCTTCGCGATCACCTCGTCGACGTTCGACCAGTGATGCAGATCGACCCATTTTTCAGCCCCTTTGGCGACCGAGGGCGCCGCGAGGAACTTCTCGAGACGCTCGATCACGTGCACGTACTGCACGCCGAACGCCTCGCACGAGCGCAGGACCGCCGCGCCGTTGTGCGGATCGTGCGGAGCGTCGAACACGACCTGCACGCTCTGGAGTCGCTGCCCGATCACGTCTCGGAGTCGCTGCGCGCGTCGCGCCAGGACGAGCGGCTCGAGCAGTGCAACGACCCGCGCGGGATCGTGGCGTTCGACCCGCTTGATCAGCGCCGGCAACAGCTCGTGGCCGGAAAGCACCCCTGGCGTCTTGCGTCGCACGGTTCAGGTCGTCCTGAGCCTTCCTAACATGGCGTAGTCAGGCAGAAATGAGCGATTTTCATGGCCAGCCGCTAGAGTAAACGACCCCTCGGGGCCGTCGAACGCCACAGAACACTCAAAAGGATGCAGGATCGAAGCTCGAGCACGATGCTCCCGCCCGTCCGGCGCACGAAGCGCCGCGATTGGGGACGCATCCTCGCGCGCATCCTCTGCGTCCTCTTCGCGGTCGTGGGGCTCGTGCCCGTCGGCGTCGGTCTGCTCGTCCGCACGAGCTGGGCCCGCGGGATCGCGACGTCCGAGACGCGCAAGGTGATCAAGCGGCTCGGCGTCGACGCCCGCTACGAGCTCGAGCTCCGTCTGTGGCCGCTCAGCGTCACGATGCGCAACGTGCGCGTCGAGGCGAGCGACGGCGGCAGCCCGTTCCTCACGGCGAAGCGCGCCACGGCGCGACCGAAGATCTTCGGCCTGCTTGCCGGCAAGCTCGTCATCGATCAGATCGAGATCGAGCAGCCGTCCGCACGCGTCGTGATGAAGGACGGTCAGCTCCAGAACCTCGCGCTCAAGCTGCCGGCCTCGGACAACAAGAGCGGACCCATCAAGGCGCCGTTCTCGGTCGTGTCGGCGAGCGAGGCGGACGTCGACGTCGACATCGACGGCGTCCACGTGATCGGTCATGAGATCGACGCCGACGTCACGACCGACGACGACGGCGAAGGCGGCACGGCCTTCGAGGTCGCGCTCCGTGCTGCGCAGGTGCGCGGTCGCATGGTCCGCACACTCAAGCCCGCCGACGCCGCCCATCCCGTGGAGTACTCCGTCGACGAGGACGTCCTCTGCCGCATCGATGCCCGCGCACGCATCGAACCGAAGCGTGTCCTCGTGCGACGCCTCGCGACGTTCGGCGCCGCCGATCTCGATCCCGCGGAATCGACGGCGCTCGGCTGCGACATCGCGAAGAGCGACAAGCGCTTCGTCGAGCTCTCGCTCGGTCACCTCTCGGTCGGCTTTCCGAAGGCCGCTGGCGACCTGCCCAACATCGACGGCCACGTCCGCGTGCGCGCGCCGATGGGCCTCTTGAACCGCATGCCGGGCACGCCGGACGTCGACGGCTGGGTCTCGCTCGACGCCGAGCTCCGCTACACGCCCGAGACGCCGCTTCCGGACGTCGCAGGTCGGCTCGAGGCCGAAGGCATCCGCCTCGATCGCTATCGCTTCGCGCGCTCGATCCAGAGCGATTTCACGGTGCGACGCAGCGTCGTCACGAGCCCGCTCACGCGCATCGAGATCGCCGACGGCGTCGCCGAGATCCGTGACATCGAGGTCCAGCCGCTCGCGAGGGGCGTTCCGATCAAGGCCGGCAAGATCGACGTCACCGGCGCGAGCTTCACGGCGCTGATGCAGGACCTCGGCGTCAGCAAGCATCCACACGTCACGTGGGACCTGAACGAGGTGAAGGTCACGAGCTTCCACGGCACGATCGATCCGGTCAAGCTCGACGGCGATCTCATCGGCCGCACCGCGAACTTCGCCGTGTACGACGCGGCGGTCGACGACCCCGCGAAGGTCCGCGCGACCGGCGTGAAGGAAGGAAACTTCAGCGGCAAGGTCGCCGTTCGGCCGAACGCGCTCGAGTTCCAGCACATCCGCGTCAACACCACGCACAGCCAGGTCGACGACGTGTTCGTCTCGATCGGCTTCCACGAGATCCTCAAGGTCGACATCCCGCACGCGAAGATCGACATCGACGATCTATCGCCGCTCGGCCACGTGAAGATGGGCGGCGTCGCCGAGATCGCGAACCTGAGCGTTGCCGGCAAGTTCAACGACCCGCACCTCGAGGGCGACGTCCTGAACATCCAGACGTTCTCGATCGGCGATCTGCCCTTCGGAAACGTCACGCAAGGACACGTCGAGCTCCACGGGCTCACCGTCGATCTTCGCGACGTCCACGCGCAGAAGGGAAAGAGCACGTACGAGCTCAACACCGGGCAGCTCGATTTCGGCGGCGCCGCGAGCATGCGTCTCGACGGTCAGGTCACGTCGAAGAGCCTCGACGTGCGCGACTTCTTCAACGTCTTCAAGCTCGACGAAGATCCTCGCTTCACGGAGATCGAGGGGACGCTCGAGACGAACGCGCGCATCCACCTCGCGCTCGGCGGGCCCGAGGACGTGTGCAAGGGCGGGTATCTCGACGTCCAGGCCGCCGTGAACGCGCACAAGCTCAATCTCCTCGGCGAGAAGTTCGACGAGGGCCACGCCGACTTCGAATACCGGTGGATCGATCAGCAGGCGGGGCTCGAGGGCGCCGAGATCGAGGTGCGCTCCCTCGCGCTCACGAAGGTGAAGAAGGAGGGAAGGGCGCCGCTCGGCTCGGTCCTCGGCTCCATCGCGGTGCACCGCGGGGGCGAGCTCCGCGGAAGCATGGTGCTCCAGGGCTTCCCGCTCGGACGCGCCGACATGCTCGGCTCGGTGGCCCCGAACATCGAAGGCGCTGCGTCGGGTGTCGCGCGTATCGGCGGCACGCTGTCGGCGTACTCCGTCGACGCGGACATCAACGTCACGCCCGTCCGCATCGCCGGCGCGCCCTTCGGCGGATCGGACCTGCACCTCGGCATGACCCAGGTTCCGTCGAAACCGAAGCTGATCGGCAAGACCGTCTGCGGCGCCCCGATCAGCGCGCCCTTCGACAAGGAGGCCTGGCTCCGCGACACGTCGGTCCAGGGCAACTACACCGTCGACGGCGCGCTCTTCGGCGGCCAGGTGAAGGTCGACAAGCTCGTGGTCACGCGACAGAAATCGCCCGTCGCGACGGGCCGCATCGAGCTCGCGCGCTTCGATCTCGGACCCATCGGCAAGCTCATCGGAACCGAGCAGAATGCCGACGCCGATCCCAACGCCGGCCAGAGCCCGCCGCTCGGAGGCGAGCTCAGCGGCGAGATCGTGATCGATCGGATCGCGACCGACGACATCTCGCATGCGAAGGGCCGCTTCACGCCGAGCGCCATCCGCGTCTCGCGCGGTGGTCAGACGCTCTCGCTGCGCACGTCGCCGTCGAGCGCGCCGGGCGCGGTGGTCGGTCCGCCGATCGTCATCTCACTCGCCGGCGACGCCGTGAAGATCCCGCCCGTGACGTTCGATCTCGCGGCGCCGAACGGCTTCAAGGGCGCCTTCGCGGTGAAGGGCAGCGTCAACAAGGTCACCCGCGGCGCCGAGCTCGCGCTCGACGCGGAGCTCTCGCCGATCGATCTCGGGATCCTCGTCGGCATCGTCCCGCGCATGACCCGGGCGATCGGCACGCTCAGCGGCAAGGTGCTCCTGCGCGGCAAGGCCATGCAGCCCGAGTTCGACGGACAGCTCAAGGTCCGCGGCGGAGAATTCGCGTTCAAGGGCCTCCCCGGCGGCATCACGGACGTCGAGATCGATCTCGTGGCCGACGAGAACGAGGCACGCGTCACGCGCGCGACCGGGCACTTCCTCGGCGGCGACGTGGCGATGACCGGCCGCATGCCGCTGAAAGGCGGACAGCTCGGCATCGCCGAGGCCGCGATCACCGGCCGGCAGCTGTACGTCTCGCCGCTCGAGGGCGTGAAGGCCACGGTCGACGCCGATCTGCAGCTCTCGCTCAACCCCACCGCGACGTCCGCCGCCGGCCGCTTGCCGTTCGTCGGCGGCGAGGTCACGGTCACGTCGTTCGAGTACACGCGTCCGATCACCATCGATTTGACGGGTTTTCGCGGGTCGAAACGCACCGTGGTCGAGAACTACGATCCCACGCTCGATGCCGTGTCGCTCGGCTTCGACGTGCGCTCGCGCGTGCCGCTGCGCATCCGCAACAACCTCGTCGACGCGCAGCTCGCGATCGATCCGCGCGGGCTGCGCGTGACCGGCACGAACCAGCGCATCGGCCTCCGCGGCGAGCTGACGACGATCCAGGGCGGTCACGTCCGCGTGTTCGCGAACGACTTCGAGGTCCAGAAGGGGAGCATCCGCTTCGACGACCCGACGCGCATCGCTCCCCACGTCGACATCACCGCGCTCACCGAGTACCGCCGGTACAACAACACGCTCGCGACCGCGGGCGGCGGCGCGAACACGACCGGCGGTGCCGGCGCGACCAACGGCGGCGTCACGAGCGGCGGCCAGGGCGGCAGCCTGTGGCGGATCACGCTCCACGCCTATGGCGACGCCGACGACCTCAAGGTCGACATGACGAGCGACCCGGCGCTCTCGCGCGAGGACATCTTCTTCCTCCTCACGATCGGCCTCACGCGCGCCGAGGTCGATCAGGTCCGCGCGGGCTCGGTGTACGCGAGCGCTGCATTCGAAGCGATCGGCACCGTCAGCGGCGTCGATCGTGCCGTGAAACAAGCCATTCCGGTGATCGACGACTTCCGTCCCGGCACCGCGTACTCACCGCGCTCGGGACGGGTCGAGCCCAACATCACCGTCGGCCGGCGCCTCGGCGAGAACGTGCGCGCGCGCCTCACGAGCGGTCTCGCGGAGGATCCGCAGCTTCGATCGACCATCGAGTGGCGCCTCGGTCGCTCGTTCACGGTCGAGCCCTCGTACGACCGCATCAACACGGTGTCGTCGAGCAACGTCGGAAACTTCGGCCTCGACTTCCGCTGGCGTCTCGAATTCGACTGAGAGGGACCGCGGCGCGGTCGCTCAATGCTCTCGGCGCAGCGGCGCCGTTCTCCACTATGATGCCGGCCGGATGACTTGGCGACGGTGGGTGAGGCTCGCGCAGCTCGTGCTCGCCCTTGCCTTCGTGCTCGGTGCGACGCCGAACGCGCGGGCCCAACGTCCCGCGCCCGCTTCGGCGTCTTCGGCCGGCCGCGCACCGGCACCGGCACCGGCGCCGGCGCCGCCACCGACGCCGGCGAATCCGCGCGTTCGCGCCACGCCCGACGAGGAGGTCTCGGTCCTCGCGCCGCCGCCGCCGCCCACGTCGACCACGCCTGCGCCGGACCTCGATGCGCCGCCCGATCTCAGCGCGTTCCTGGGGCTCGCGCTCGTAGGCGTCGACGTCGTGATCGACGACCAGCGCTGGCCCGACGTGCACGCGCCGGCCATCTCGCAGATGCGTCCGGGCGATCGCGTCACGCCCTCGCTCGTCCGGCGTGCGATCGCCGAGGCGCTCGCGAGCGGCCACTTCGCGGACGCGCACGTCGAGCTCGTCAGGGAAGGGGCCGGCGTGCGCGCGACGATCCACGTCATGCCGCGGAAGGTGATCGACGCGATCCGCCTCGACCTGCATGGCGCGCCGATCGACGGCGACGAGCTGCTCCGCGACGCCGAGCTCACGACCGAAGGCGAGCTCGTGGGACGCGACGTCGCGCGCCACCGCGCTCGCATCGAGGCGACGCTCCAGCGCCGTGGCTTTCCTTCCCCGACCGTCACGATCACGACGCGCGGCACGGACGATCCGCTGCGCGACGTCGTGCTCGTCGACGTCGTCGCCGGCGCGCCGAGGCGCATCGAGCGCCGCGTGATCTACCCGTTCCGCGGCACCCCGGCCGACGTCGAGGACGCCGAGAAGCAGTACGCGGTGAAGACCGGCGCTCGCGCCGACGAGATCACGCTCGACGCCGCCGACGCCGCGCTCCAGACGCGCATCCGCGGACGCGGCTGGCACCGTGCCGAGGTCTCGCACGACATGGTGCTCCATCGCGGCATCATCGTGCTGCGCGTCCGTGTCGACTTCGGGACGCACTACGAGACGCGTTACGACGGCAACGATCACTTCGACAAGTCGACGCTCGACGACGTCCTCGACATCGAGGCCGAGACCGATCGCACGCCCAACCACCTCGTCCAGAAGGTGCGCGACTACTACGTGAAGCACGGGTTCCTCGACGCCGAGGTGCGCCTCGAGACGCGCGGGACGTCGAGCGATCCGATCAACTACCTCGTGTTCCACGTCTCGGAGCAGCGGCGCGTCTTCGCTGCGGCGCGGTCGTATCCGTGCCTGCGCGAGGCGGACGTGAAGAAGCTCTCCGAGGGCGGGCCGACGTCGGCGAAGGCGATCGGCAGCGAGATCGACAGCTACCTGCAGGAGGAGCTGCCGGGCGGCGACATCTTCGTTCCGCCCCATCCGAAGGGCCTCGACGAGTCCATCGCGAGCCCGCTCGGAGTGACGGGCGCACGTCCCGCGCCGCTCGATCTCGATCCCGAGGGGGTGTACGCGCCGGAGACGTACGAGCGCGCCGTGCAGCACGTGCAGGAGCTGTATCGCTCCGAAGGGTTCCTCGCCGCGCAGGTCGGCCCCGTGCAGGTGCTCCGCCGGCGCTGCGATCCGCGCTCTCCGCCCGGCGAGTGCCGGCCGCTGCGCATCCCCGAGAATCCGCCCGACGTATGCACCTACGACGCGACCGGTCTGCCGCTGCCCGTCGCGCCGCTCGAGCAAGGCTCGACGTGCGTTCCGGACGAGGCGCGCGGCGTCCAGTGCGAGGCGCGCGTGTGGCTGCGCATCCCGGTGAAGCTCGGACCGCGCACGCAGCTATGGGACATCGCTTTTTCCGGCGTCCGCGCGATCTCGCCCGATACGCTGCAGAACGCTGCCGACGTGAAGCTCGGCTCGTGGGTGAGCACGGTGAAGCTCGAGGAGGCGCGCCGTCGGGTCGCCGACGTCTACAAGGAGGAGGGCTACGCCTTCGTCGACGTGAAGTACGCGCTCGAGCAGTCGCCCGACCGAACGCGTGCGCGCGTGCGCTTCCTCGTCACCGAGGGCGAGCAGGTGTTCGTCCGGCAGATCGTGTTCCGCGGCAACGTCTTCACGAATACGCACGCGATCGAGCGACGCGTCGCGCTCGTCGTCGGTGAGCCGTACCGCGCGAGCCTCGTCCGCAAGACCGAGGAGCGCATCGCCACGCTCGGCGCGTTCGCGAGCATCGACGTCGCGCTCGAGAACCCGTACGTCCCGCAGCGCAACAAGGTCGTCGTGATCACCGTCGTGGAGCGACCGCGCCAGTACACCGAGATCGCGCCCGGCTTCTCGACCGGTGAAGGCTTCCGCCTCGCGACCGAGTACGGCCATCGGAACCTGTGGGGCAACGCCGTGCAGCTCACGCTGCGCCTCCAGCTCGCGTACATCCCCACGCCGCTCATCATCGACCCGACGGCGCGAGGAAACTATCGCGACCTCGAGCTGATCGCGCGCCTCGGCATGCGCGCGACGGGCAGCCTAGTGATCCCGGAGATCGGCCTCGGTCCGCTCGTGCGTACCGGCTTCGACGGCATCCTCGTTCACGATCTCCAGCGCGACTTCTACATCACGAAGCTCGCCGCGATCCCGAACATCAACTGGCGCCCGGTGAACGAGTTCCAGGTCACGCTCTTCAACAGCTTCGAGTTCAACAACAGCCGGATCTTCCAGGCCGGCACGATCGCCGAGTACCTGAATCGCCTGAAAAACCAGGGCTTCAACACCACGGACCTCGTGCGCCAGCTGCTCGTCCCCGACGGGGAGAGCTACGTCATCGCAGAGCGCATCCTCGTGAGCTGGGACCGGCGCGACAACGCGTTCAACGCCGCGCGCGGCACGTACTTCGTCAGCGGCGTCGAGCACGTCGACGGCTTTCCGCTGCAGACGCCCGAGCAGGTCGCCTCGGGAGTCGTACCGCTGAACGAGAGCCATCTCTTCAAGTTCACGGAGACGTTCGGCGGCTACCTCCCGCTGCCGCGCGGCATGCGCATCGCGGCGCTCACCCGGCTCGGTGCGAACGTGCAGATTACACGCACGTCCGCGACGTACCCGGACCGCCTCTTCTTCATGGGCGGCGTCGACTCGATGCGCGGCTGGAACCTGAACAGCTTCATTCCGCAGGACGACGTCGACCGCATCTACAAGGAGAAGGACAAACCGGACTTCGTCGACGACCCGTCGAGCCCGGGCAAGCAGAAGCCGAATCCCGACAAGTTCACGGCGAACACGAAGCCGATCCGCGGGGGCGATCTCATGATCAACGAGCGCGTCGAGCTGCGCATCCCGATCCGCGGGCCGTTCGAGACCGTGGTCTTCGGTGACTTCGGAAACCTCTGGATCGACCCCGCGTACCCGTTCCGGAAGGGCGTCATCCCGATGCGCGTGGACGTCGGCAGCGGCATACGCGTGCAGACCCCGGTCGGCCCGCTCGCCATCGATTACGGCTTCAACGTCACGCGCGAGGTCTACGAGGACGTCGGCGCGCTGAATTTCGCGATCGGGTTGTTCTGAGCCGTCAGAGCTTCTTCGCGACCGCGGTGCGCGGCGTCGCGACGATCGCCGCGGCCTCGGGTGCGGCCGAGAATGACGCGAGGGCTTCGCGCAGCTCGTCGACCGAGCGAAGCGCCGTGGTGCGGTAGCGATCGTCCCAGACCTTGCCGGCACGCTCGCGGAGCTTGTTGAACCCGCGCGCGATGCGGATCGTGAGCGCCCACATGCCCTTGCTCAGCGCCTCGGGCGTGTCCGCCTCGATCACGAAGTGGACGCGGTCTGCCTGCGCGGCTGCGAAGAGCACGCGAAACGTGTCGTTCGAGACAGCCTCGGCGTGCTCGCGCACGAGCTCGAGGACGCGTGCCGAAGCCATGCTCGGGAGACCCTTGGCGCGCCGCAGCACCACGTGGACGGGGAACTTCGGCGCGTGAGGCTCGCGCGCGCGATGCGGCGTGTTGCGTCGGTTCGGATCGATCGGCTTGCGGCCGGCGCCCTCGCGTCTCCCGCCCCAACCGCTCGCGCGCTTGGTCGCTGCCATGTCAGAACGACTTCAGGTCGCTGATGAGGCGCTTCGAGATGACGATGCGCTGGATGGCGCCCGTGCCCTCGAAGATGTCGTAGACCTTG
Organism: Labilithrix sp.; assembly: GCA_028287065.1. GTDB lineage: Bacteria > Myxococcota_A > Polyangia > Polyangiales > Polyangiaceae > Labilithrix. The sequence goes on from JAQBQJ010000475.1 coordinate 11,249, forward strand.
ATGTCGCGGACCCAATTCTCGAGGAGCTGGTGGACGCGCGCGAACGAGCCTTCCGCGCCGCAGATCTCGATGGCCTCGATGCAGGCCTTGATGGCGGCTTGGCCGGCCATGGCCTTCGACATGCTCGCTTCCTTGGCGTTCGCGAGACCGTTGTCGGCCATCCATGCGGCGCGCCACGTGAGCGAGCGCGCGGCCTCGAGCGAGCGACCCACCTTCGCGAGCCGCTCGACGATCGCCGAGTAGCGCGGGATGGGGCGGCCGAGGACGTAGTTGTCCTTCACGAAGTCGCACGCGTACTCGTACGCGGCACGGCCGATTCCGCACGCCATCGCGGCGACGAGCGGGCGCGTGTTGTCGAAGGTCTTCA
>JAQBQJ010000478.1 GCA_028287065.1 Labilithrix sp.
GCCGTCCACGTGAGCAGGAACATGGGGTTCTTGTCGCGAACGAGCTTGATGCTCGTCGGCCGGCGGATGGTCTCCCCCTCGCGCGTCGTCACGGTGAGGAGCACGAGCACGTGGAGCTGCGCTTCGCCGATCTGGTTGCGCCGCCAGTTCGCCATCCGGAACTGCAGATGCGGGACGCCGTCTCGATTGGCGACGATCGCCTTCTGCGAGAACAGGATCTTCGCCTGGGGCTTCGCCAGGCGCGCGAACGTCACACCCGTGATCGATGCCGACGCGAGGATGCCGGCGAGCGCCTCGAACGTGACGATGACGTGACCCGCCGCGGTCTGCGGCGCCATCACGCCGTAGCCGAGCGTGCCGAACGTCTCGACGCTGAAGAAGAAGCAATCGGCGAAGGTCGATGCGTTCGCGATCGACCCCCGTGCGAGCCAGAACGCGAGCCCGAAGAACGCGTTCGTCGCGAGGTACGCCACCGTGACCCAGCCGAAGAACGCAGGCCAACCGAGCGTGAGCACCCAGTGATAGAAATCCTCGTGCGGCGCGAGGCGCTGGCCGACCGCCTTCACGGTCGGCAAGCTCGCGCGCGCGCTGCCGCTCTGGACGCTGAGACGTGGGCGCGGGCCGGACGCCGTTTCGCGGTTCATCCGGCCATCATACCGGCGCCGCCCGCGGCGGTCGGCCGTCGCCTTGCGACCCGCCCGGAGCCCCGCCGGCACCGAGCGATGCGAGCGACCGCTCCGCGCGCGAGCGCAGGAAGCTGCGCGGATCGCCGAGCATCGCCCTCAGCTCCGGCACGAAGCGCTCGTCATCGGGCGCGTTCTCGGCCACGACGGCACGGACCTGGTGGTTGCCCGAGCGCAGCCCGTCGATGAGGACGTCGTTCCCTTCGGGCTGGTTCATCTTCGCGAGCGCGCGCACGAACGCGACGAGGTGGCTCGGGGCGTCGTCGTATTCGTACGTCGACGTCGGCGGCTCGGCGAACAGGCGGGCCGTCGCTTCGGCGAGCGGCCGCACGGACGACGCATCGCCGCGCTCCGCGAGCCGCGTCGCGACGTTGTGCCGGAAGAGGCCGAGCGGATCGCGGAGCGCCTCGTGCAGCGCGACGAGACCGCCACGGCGCTCGAGCTCGTCGAGCGCGAACACGTAATAACGACGCGTCTGCGGTACCGGGATCCCCCAGGCGGCGAAGGCCTCCTCGGCGGCCCGTCGTACGCGATGATCGTCGCGCGTGACGAAGTAGCGAACGGCCTCGTGACCCAGGAAATAGGGGTCGACGTCGTCGCTCTTCGATGCGTTGCGCGCGGACCGTGCGCGCCGTGCGGTCGTGAGCTCTTCGAGCGAGCGCAGCGCCCAGGTGCGGCGGCGCGAGCTCTCTTCCTGTCGGAAGGCCGGCTCCCAGAGCGCGCGCTCGAGCGCGAGCCGGAGCTGGTTCGAATCACTCGCGCCGCGTACCTTCGCGAGCGCGGTGAGACGCACCATCTCGGCGCCGGGCTCGAGGCCCGAGATGCCCTCGAGCAGTGCCGCGGCCCGATCGCGGGCGTCGGGATGAGCAGCGCCGATCGCTCCGACCGCCCAGATCGCCTCGCACGTGGGCGGCTCCTTCGGTGAAGAGAGGAGACGCTCGAGCGTGGCGAGCGCGGGCAGGTGACGGATGCGCCCGAGCGACCATGCAGCGACGGGGAGGATCGCGCGGTACTCCTGGCTCGTCGCTTCGAGCACGGCGAGGAGCTGCGGTGCGGCCTCCTCGTCGCGGATCGCGCCGAGCGCGGCGACGAGCTCCTTCACGAGGGCGCCGCGCTCGATCCCCTCGCGCCAGCTCGGCATCGGGTTCTCGGCGAGAAGCGTGCGGAGTGCATGCGATGCGCTGCCGGCTTCGAGCGATGCAAGCGCGCGCACGACCGCCGCCTCGAGGAGGCGATACCGCTGCGGCTCGCGCTGGAGGAGGCCGACGAGCGGCGCGACCGCACGCGGGTCGCCGATCGCCGCGAGCATGTCGACCGCGCCGGCATCGCCGGTGACGGCACGCGCCACGAGGCCCGGGACGACGGAGCGATCGCCGAGCTCCGCGAGCGCGAGCAGCGCCTCCTCGCGCGGCTCGCTGATCGCCAGCGGATCGGTCGCGGGACGCGCCGCGTCGACGAGCTCGACGATGCGTCGCGTGAGCTGCGCGCGTTCGGCCGACGAAGCGCGCGGCGGCGGGGCGTCCGCGAGAGCTGCGCGCGTCGCGATGGCTCGCCGTCGTGCGAGATCGCGTGCGAGCGCGGTGCGTGGCTTGCGCGTCGTGACCAGCGCATCGGCGAGGAGCGTCGCGGCGTCGCGAACGAGCACGTCGTGCGACGACTGCTGCGCGAGCACGATCGCGTCGAGCTCGGCGCCCTCCTTGCGGAAGAACGCCTCGACGAGCGCTCCGAGCGCGAGCGGCTCGACGCGGTCGCGCTTCGCGAGCTGCGTGCGTGCGCTGCGCGGGCGCTTCGTGGGCGGATGGGGCGGCTCGAAGGGCCGCGGGGCGAGCTTCTTCGCGGCGCGTCGTACGCCGGCGTCGGTCCCGCTGACGAGATCGAGGAGGATGACCGCGCGCTCGAACGCGGCGCGCACTCCTTCTTGTTCGGCGACGCCCGGCGACGCGAGGCTCGTGCGCAGCTCGTTGATGCGCGATGCGTCCTCGCCCGCGGCGACGCTCGCGTCGAGCGCGCACGCCAGCGCGAAGGTCGAGGCGCCGCGGAACGCGAGACGAGGGGCGCCGGGCACGGCTGGATCGAGCGTGGCGATCACGCCTCGTGAAGGCGCGGTGGGCGCGCCGACGACGTAGATCCAGAGCTCGCCGCCGCGCGTCGAACCGAACGGAACGGTCCCTGAGAGGAACGCGCAGAGGCGAGCGCGTGCGATCGCCGATGCTTTGCGCGAGCGGCCCGACCCGACGGATGCCTGCGCGACGAGGCGCACGAATGCGTCGGTCGCGAGCGCCGGCATTGCAGGAATGAAATCAGCGATGGCGCGATCGCCGGCGGCGTCGAACAGCTGCGTGAGCTCGAGCGGCAGCTCGACGGGCAGAGGACCACGCGGCTTGCTCGCGGCGCGCCGAGCGCTGGATGGACGGGTCCTCCCGCGCGGGGTCACCGCGTCCAGTCGTTCAGCGAATCGCGCGAAGCCAGTGAGTCCTCGGTTGGTGAGGAACAGCTCGGGCGCCGCGGCCGCGCGAAGCATCCAGCTCGAAGCCACGAGGGGTGAGAGAGAATCCGCGCGATGTCCTCTTTGGTCAAGTCACGAGCTTCGTCGGGAGGTGAGAAGTTTCGTTGTACGACACCACCCGCACGGCGCCGGAGTCGCGGACGATGACGCGGGTGAGCCCGCAATGGCTGGTCGTCATGCGCAACCACTTCGAGACGGGCGTATGGAGCGCACGACACATGAGGTAGCGAATGAGGTTGCCGTGACACACCACGAGCTCGCGGCGCTCGGCGCGGCTGGTGCGTACGATCTTCGCGTAGGCTGCGTCAGCGCGTGCGCGGTCCTCGCGCCGCTCGGAGGCGGGCACGTCGTACCCTTCGACCTTCGTGTAGAGGCCCTCGCGGAGAAGACCGGTGTGCCGCACGCGCATCCCGCCGAGATGGCTTGCGACGATGTCGGCGGTCTCCTTCGCGCGCGGGAGCGTGCTCGACCAGACGACGTCGAACCGGAACGCCTCGAGGTACTTCGCGGTGAGCCGTGCCTGCTCGCGCCCGAGCTCCGTGAGCTCCCCGCGAGACTCGGCGTCGTACTGCCCGTGGCGCAGGAAGACGAGTGTGCGTGTGGCCACCGGGCGACTCTACTGCAGAGAAAAAGAGAACAGGGAACAGAGGACAGAGAATTGGAATGGGAGCGAGATCCGAGAGAACAGGTGATGGAAATGGAAACGGAAATGGAAATGCCGAGAGCGGCACGGCATTTCCGTTTCCATTTCCATTTCCATCACCTGTTCCTCTCCTCTCTCTCCCGATACCCCACCGGCGCCACCGCCCGATACATCCTCTCGATCACCTCGATCGCCTCCCCCCGCGCCACAGCCACCGCCGCCCGCGGCGCTCCCTTCTCCCCGCGCACCCCGAGCAGCACGACGTCCTCTCGGTCGTCCACGAAGAACCCTCCGTACGTCTCCGCGTACCCCAGGCGCAGGCCATGCATCGCCACGCGGTGGAGCATGCGCGAAAGCCAGAAGCGCGGGACCTCCGCCCTCGCCCCGCCCACCGCGATCGCCACCACCGACGGCGAGACCTCCTCGATGCGCAGCCCTCCGTGCGCGACGTCGAGCGGCAGCGAGCTCGGCGCTCCGTCTTCGTACGCGGCGAACGGCGCGCTCGCGACATGGCGCCACGACGGCGGCGTCGGGTCCGGACCTGCCGCGCTCGACGACAGCAGCAGCGCGCGCACGATGCCCGCTCCGTCGAGCGTCGCGCCTTCCGGGATCCGCAGCAGATCGCATGCAGCATGCACGCTTCCGGCCTCGGCCTCGAGCACGACGAGCCAGCCGCCGTGCGGCGGGGCGATCGCTCCCGGGAGCTCCAGCAGCACCAGCGACGTCCGACCGATCAGCCCGAGCACGCCGGGCGCGCCGCGCGTCGACGCGAGCACCATGGGCGGGGCGGGCGTCACGTATGCCTTCGCGTCCTCTTCGCGTCCTTGCGGCCTCGGCAGCGGACACCACGTGGCCGGCGTGGGTTCGCTTGCACAATACACGAGACTCAGCCCGCACCGCCGCATGCCCGGGGGGAAGTCGAACGGCTCGTACGGCGGACGCAGCCGGCCCGGCCAGTGGAGCAACCCCTCGGGATGCAGCACGAGGTCGCCGATGCGATGGTTGTAACGCCCGACGTCGTCGCCCGTCACCGGGTCGGACAGGAACGTGCGGAGGGGGAAGCGATCGATGAGCTCGTCGCCCGTGGGCAGCGCGAGCGCGTACTCGTCGCTGAGGTTGATGTGGCTGAAATACAGCGGTTCGGACGCGGTCGTGACCTCGAGCTGCGCGCCGTCGACGGTCGCGCAGATCATGAGGTGATGCTCGTAGCGCGCCGGTCGCGCCACCATCTCGCGCAGGTTCGCCCGCTCGATCCCGGACGGCAACGCCGGCCGTCCCGCGCGCGGGAACGCCCAGGTCCGCGCCGCGGGATGACGCTCCGGCTCTGCTTCGGCGCCCGCGTCCGCGCGTCGCTCTCCGGACCTCGCGCGCTCGCCCGCGCCCCAGCGCAGCGCCGCTTCCGCGACGCGCCGGCCGAGGTGCTCCGCCGTGTTCACGTCGCCGGTATGCAGCGCTCCGCCTCCCGGCCGTGACTGCGCCATCGCGCCGAGATGGCTGCCGAGGCGATTCGTGTCGTCGTCCGGGCTCTCCGCGCCCGCATACGTCGGAGGCAGCCCGAGGCCGACCCAGACCATGCCGTGCTGCGCCGCGAAGACCGCGAGCTGCGTGAGCGTCCCGAGCTTGTCGCCGCTCGGCGCCGCGGAGTGCGTGAAGCCCGCCGCGAGTTTGTCGCGCCAGCCTTGCAGGGCCCAGACCGCGCTCGTCGAGTCCATGAACGCCTTGAACTGCGCCGATGCGCTGCCCATGTACGTCGGGCACCCGAACACGATCGCGTCCGCCGCGGAGAGCACCGCCTGCGCGTGGCGCGCGTCCTCGGCGGACACCACGTGCGCCACGATCGTGCCGTCGGTCGTCACCGATTCCGCGCCGCGCGCCACCGCCTCCGCGAGCGCCCGCGTGCGTCCGCTCACCGAGTGATAGACGACGGCGATCGCCGTCATCCGAAACGCTCCTGGATCCACGCGACGATCTTGTCCATCGCGGCCTCGACGTGCGGCGCTTCGCGCTCGCCGGGCTCGGGCTCGAAGTAGTGGCGTGCGCCCTTGATGATCGACAGCTTCTTGTCACGCGACGCGCAGGCCTCGAGTAGCCCCGCAGCGTCGCTCGGGCGGACCTCGCGATCGCGCTCGGCATGCACGATCAGCGTGGGCTCGGCGATGTGCGCGACGTTGGCGACCAGATCGGCGTTCGACGACAGGCCCGACCACGTGGACAGCCACGCCCGCGCGGTCACCGTGCGGGCGAAGCCGAGCGCCGTCATGTTCATGAGATCGGGCCGCTCGCTCAGGAGTGAGCCGTAGTCGCGGTCGGAGCGATCGATGCCCGCATCCACGTACGCCGGGTCCGCCATCGTTCGATAGACGACCATCACGGGCTCGCACGCGCGCCGCTTCATCACGTCCTGGCGCTCCTCGAACGGACGCGCCGCGAATCCCTGAGCCTCGGACTCCTCGGCTGCCTCCTCGTGGCGGGCGACGTGCGACCGCGCGAGCTCGTCGAGCGTGCGCACGCGCGCGACCTGCGCCGCGCGATAGCGCTCGAGGAACTCCGCCGAGTACGACGCCCATGCCGGCGGTTCGACGAAGCCGTTACGTGTATCATACATGTCTAGCGACGGCTCCGTGGAGAGCGGGTCGCGCTCGTCGACGACCGACGGATCGATCGCGTCGAGGAGGACCTTTCCCTGCCCGCGATGCGCGGCGACGTAGATCATGCCGTCGGCCGGCGTCATCGGCGCAGAGTCGAAGCGCGTCGGGCTTCCGCCGGGCGATCGTGCGATGCGATCGCCCGGCGCCTTGCGCGCCTCCGCCTGGTAGTACGCCACGAGCGAGCCGCCTCCGGAGTTCCCGAGCAGGACGACCTTCTCGACCCCACGCTTCTCGCGGAGCCATCGCACGCAGGCCGCGACGTCGAGGACCATCTCCTCGTGCTCGGCCATCGTGTCGTTGCCGACGTGGCGCGTGTTCGCGGCGAGCACCGCGAACCCCGCGTCGACGAGGCGCGGCACCGCATAGTGATGATGGAAGTCGATCCTCGGGTGGATGACGACGACGCCGACCTTCGGCATGGTCGCGGCGCGCTCGCTCGTCCAGTACAGCGCGCGGAGCTGCCGCAGGTCGTGCGTGCGGAGCACCACCGACTCGTGTCGCGCGTGCTCTGGCGTTTTGCGAAACCAGAACGGCATCCCGCCCCAGTACGTCTTCGATACGAGGATCACGAGCGCCCAGATTATCAGGCGCGTGACGCCTCGCATGACTCGATTGTCCGGGTGTGCCTGTATGTGCCCGCGGAGAAACGTGCCATTCCGCGAGGAAAGGCGTCCAGGCTCGAGTCCGAGCTCGGGCACGCGGGTTGCGACGGGCCGGCCGGGACGCGGCCATGAGGAGAGCGATGGACACGAGGACATGGAGAGGGATCGTCGTCGCGAGCAGCGTCGTCGTCGCTTCGCTCGCGCCTGCATGCACCCCGGACGGCGCGCCTCCGCGGATCGCCCTCGCCGGCCCCGCTGCGCCGGGTACGTGCGCCGAATGGACCGGCCAGCCCGTCGACCGCACGTGCCTCCCGCGCCGGGCGCTCGCCGGCGCGCCGCTCGTCCTCGAGATCGAAGAGCGTTGCGGCGCTTGCGGGTCGATGGCCGAGACGTGCTCGGTCTCCGTCGAGGGCCGTACGCTCACGCTGTCTCTCGACGGGAAGACGTGCGAGCCGCCTGCCGGCGTCGCGTGCAGCGAGACCTGCGGCAAGAGCCGCGTTCGCTGCAGGGTCCCGCCGCTCGACGAGGGCAGGTACGTCGTCCGCTACGGAGATCCGGGCGGCCGGGTCGACAGCCTCGACGTGGTCTTCGATCACGAGGCGGCGACGACGTGCTCGCTGGAGGAAACGAAGACCGGCAGTTGAGCGCGTCGATCAAGCAGCGCGAACGTCGATCAGCTTGAACGCGTCGACGTCGAACAGTCCGCGATCGGTGAGCTTCAGGCTCGGGATGACGGGCAGGCTGAGGAACGCGAGCTGCAGGAACGGCTCCGGCAGCGCGCAACCGATCGCCTTGCTCGCGGCGTGCAGCTCGACGAGCGCACGCGCGATCGTGTCCGGATCCTCGAGCGACATCAGTCCGCCGAGCGGCAGGGGCAGATGCGCGATCACGGCGCCGCCCTTCACGACGCAAAAGCCTCCGCCCGACGACGCGAGCGCGGCGAGCGCCGTACGCATGTCGCTCGTCTCCTTGCCGACGACGCAGAGGTTGTGGCTGTCGTGGCCGACGCTCGACGCGATCGCGCCTTCGAGATCGCCGAAGCCGAGCGCATAGCCGTTCGCCGGCTTGCTGCCGCGACCGTGGCGCTCGAGCACCGCCAGGCGGCGCACGCCCGGCGCGTCGTGCCTGAGGACATGACGATCCGTCAAGATTCGCCCGGCGCGCACGCCGATCACGTGCACCATGCCGGCCGGTCCTTCGAGGTCGACGGGCTCGGGGATGGCCGCGCGCACGGTGTTCGGCGGCGTCTGCGCGGGTGCGCTCGCCATCTCCATCTCGCGCACCAGCTCGCCGGCCACGAGCACCTCGCGGATCGCGCAGGTCGCGACGTCGTCGAGCACGAGCAGATCGGCGCGAAAGCCCGGAGCGACGGCGCCCACGCGTGTGAGCGCACGCGCCGGTCCGGCCAGTCCGTAGTGACGCGCGACCGACCACGATGCCGCGCGATACGCGACCTCGATCGGAACGCCCTTCGCGATCGCGGAGCGCACGAGGTAGTCGATGTGCCCTTCGCGCTGGATGTCGAGCGGGTTGCGATCGTCGGTGCAGAAGCCGACGCTCGTCGAGGTCGCCAGCGTGAGAAGGGGAGCGAGAGCGTCGAGGTCCTTGGCGACGCTGCCTTCGCGGATCCACACGGCGATGCCGTTGCGCAGCTTCTCCTGCGCCTCGCCGAGCTCGGAGCTCTCGTGGCACGACGTGATGCCCGCGCAGGCATACGCCGAGAGCGCCTTGCCCGTGACGAGCGGCGCGTGCCCGTCGAGCGGGCGTCCGTCGAACGCGACCAGCTTGTCGAGCACGAGCGGATCGCCCTCGAGCACGCCGGGGACGTTCATGACCTCGGCGAGCCCGAGCGTCTTCTCGTGCCCGAGCAGCGGCGCGAGCATCGTGGCGTCGAGGGTGCCGCCGCCGTTCGTCTCGAAGTCCGTCGCGGGCACGCACGAGCTGACCATCACGCGCAGATCGAGCTTCAGCCTTCGCGACGCATCGAGGAAGTACTGGATCCCGGGGACGCCGAGCACGTTGGCGAGCTCGTGCGGATCGCACACGGCGGTCGTCGTGCCGCGCGGGAGCACCGCCCGCTGGAAGCTCTCCGGCACGAGCAGCGAGCTCTCGAGGTGGACGTGCGCGTCGATGAAGCCGGGCACGACGTGCGCGCCCTTCGCGTCGAGCTCGCGCGTCCCGCGGAGCCCCGGCTCGAGCCCGACCACGAAGCCGTCCTTGATCGCGACGTTGCCCTCGACGAACGCGCACGTGAAGACGTCGAGGTAGCGGACGTTCGACAGGACGAGATCGCAAGGGTCGAGCCCGCGCGCAGCACGAAGACGACGACGAAGAGCGTCCGCGGGAGACATCCCGAGAGCGTAGCGCTTCACCGCGGGAACGTCGTCTCGCAGGACTGTTTCTCCGCGGGATCGACGACCGGCTGCGGCAGCTCGGGAATGCTCGTGTTCGGCGGGCTCTGGAAGTCGAAGAAGTCGGTCGGAATGGCCGCGTTCGCGTCGCGCGACGTGAGCGCCGGCAGCCGATGCTTGGCCTGGATGAACCGCAGGATGCTCGTGTGGTCGTAGACGCCGTGCGAGACGTAACCACGCTTCGCGTAGGGCGAGACGACGAGGAACGGCACACGCATTCCGTAGCGATCGAACGCGCCGTCGAGGCGCTCGCCGCTCTTGTTCGTCGGAGGCTTGTCGTCGGGTGCGCAGGCCTTGGGCGGCGGCACGTGGTCGTAGATTCCGCCGTGCTCGTCGTACATCATGAAGAACGCGAGCTTGCTCCACTGCGGGCTCTTGAAGAGCGCGTCGACGATCTTGCTCGTGAACAGCTGCCCGAGCTGCGGGTTCGACGGCGGATGCTCGTCCTCGGAGTCCGGATCGCCGGTCTTCGTGAAGTTCGCGTCGAGGTAGACGACCGGCGGCAGCTTGCCCGCGGCCGCGTCGGCGAAGAATTCATCCATACTGAAGAGGACGCGCCGGTCGCCGTAACGCAAGGGGAGCGCGGGACCGAGCACCGTCGCGACGCCGGGCGGGCCGCCGCCCGTATAGAGCTTCCAGTCGACGTGGCGCTTGTCGAGCTCGTCGAGGACGACCGCGTCGTTCGCCGGGAACGGATAGGCATCGGTGTTCGCAAACGTGTTTGCGGCCAATCCGAAGCTCGTCCCCGCGAAGAGATACATGCGATTCGGCCAGGTCGGGCCGAGCACCGAGCAGAAGTAGTGATCGCCTATCCCGAATGCCTTTGCGAGCGCGTAGTAATAGGGAATCTCGCGCTCGTCGTACCACGTCATCGCGCGCTCGCCGCTCTTCAGATCGGTCGAGGGATTGGGGACGACTTCACCCTTGTCGCCGTGGTTCGATTCGTAGAACCCGTCCATCTTTCCGTCGTCGTACTGGAGGTGCGACCCGGTCCATTCGTGGTTCGTATCCAGGAAACAAAGGTGCGGAGCGTGATGCCACGGATGCGTTCCGGTGGAGCCGGGCCCGGTCTTGTCGGGATTCGAGGCGTCTTCGGGAGCCGATTCGATATCAATGCGTCCGGCGTATTTGCCGAGATGTCCGAAGTAATGATCGAAGGAGCGATTCTCCTGCATCAAGACGACGATCGTCTCGATCGGGATGTCCTTGCCGGTCGGGATTCCGGCGCCGAGCGTCTCGTCCGGCAGCGCACCGCGCGCGAACTTGCAGCCATCGCGAGCCGCAGCGGCGGTCGCTTCGTCCGGTCGCGCGACGGCGCGATCCCATTCCGCCGGCGTGGGCGGCCGCGGATCTGGCTCGTCGACGGGCGGGTCGACGGTCGTGTCGTCGGAGGTGCACGCCGCGAGCGTGGCGATCGCGCCGAGCACGGACGCGAAGACGAGGCGGCTCAGTTGAGGTGACCGAGGTCGAGCGTTGCGTCGACGTATGCGCCGGAGGTCGACGCGAACGCGGAGGTGACGACGACGTAGAGCTCCGGGTCACGCGCGCGGAGATCGCCGAGCGTCTCTCCGTCGGCGACGAGCGTTCCGTCGAGCTTCCGGACGACGACCCGGAGGTCGCGCCCGGCGTTGCCGCCGAGGAGAGCCACCTTGCTGTCGTGTGTGACGATCTGCGCGATCACCACGCCATGTGCCTGCGAGGTGGGAGCCATTTCACCGGCCGCCGCGCCTGATTGCGAGCAGCCGATGACGCCGGCGAGCGACGCGGCGAGGACGAGGAAGCGAGCGGCTCTGAGCATGCCGCGAGTATACTCGCGGTCGTGCCGGACGACCACGTGACGCAAGCGGGCGAATCGGGCGGTGAATTCGAGCTCGACGAGGCTGCGATCGCGCGTCTCAAGCTCGCCGCCGAAGAGGTCGCGTGGCTCACGGGGCGTGGTTACGCGCTCGACGTCGTGGGCGACATCGTCGCGAAGCATCACGCGCTCTCGCCGGTGCATTGCGCGGCGCTCGCGTGCGGCACGTGCTCGGAGCCGCAGTATCGGCGCCGTGCCGCGCGCGAGCTCGAGCCCGAGGACGTCGCGAAGCGCCCGCTCGCGATCGACGCGATCGACTGCGTGTCGGCCGTCGAAGCGGCTCTCGCAGGCCGCCATGTCCTCCAGACACTCGACGGCACGGTCCGCGCGTTCGGCATCGATCGCGCTGGCTACGTGACCGGCGCGAATGTCGACGACGCGATCGATCGTCTGCTGGCGGCCGCGAAGGAGCTCCGCCCGTCGGTCCTCAAGATCTACGTCGACGAATCGAGCGCCGCCGCGGCCGACTTGTCGACGCGATTCACCGACCACGCCAAATCCCAAAAAGCCAAAATCGAAATAGCGCTGGTCCCGAATACTCCGAAAGCGCTGCGCCGAGAGAGGCAGATCGTGACGGGAGACGCGGAGACGTTGGATGCGTGCGCGGGGTGGGTGAATTTGGTGGGGAAGGTGGTGGCGGGGGTGGCGGGGGCGAAGGTCGTGAGGCTGCAGTAGCCAAGAGCGAGATCCGAGAGAACAGGTGATGGAAATGGAAATGGAAATGGAAACGCGAGAGGGCTCTCGGCATTTCCATTTCCATTTCCATTTCCATCATCTGTTCTCTGGAAATCTCGAAATCTCGACCGCGCTCTCTAAAACCGGATTCCCCACCCCTCCGCCTTCACCGTCCCCGGCGCGATCGTTCCCGCGCTCGGGTCCTTTTCCGTCGTCGCCGCCACGTACAGAGCGATGCCTCCCGCGACCAGGACGACGCCGATGCTCGTCCAGAACCACCACTTGCTCGTGATGGTCTCGTGGATCGCCATCGGGACGTTCACGTCCTTCTTCTCGCCTGCGGCTAGGACGACGCTCGTCTCGGCCGGATCGTAGCCGTCGCGGCGGAGGGCGATCGCGTGCTGGCCCGGCTGCATCGCGACCTCCGCGGGGACGTTGCCGATCGCCTTGCCGTCGACCACGACCGCAGCGCCCGAGACCGGAGACGTCACGCGAAGGAGCGCCTCGGCCGTGCGCGACGCGAGCACCACGTCGACCGTCTCGATCTTGCTCGGGGCGAGCGTGACCTGACGCGAGAACGGGAAGTAGTCCTTGTGCGTCACCGTCAGCGTCTGCGGCCCTGCGTTCACGCGGACGACTGTCTGCCCCTGCCTGGTCGCGCCGACGACCTTGTCGCCGACACGGATCTCGGCCTGGGCGACCGGTGCGCTGACGATCATCGTCGCGACGCGGTTCCGGACGTCGGTGACGAGGTCGCCGAGCTTCGGGACGCGCGCCTTCAGCTCCGGCGAGGCCTTCTCCGTGAACTGCTCGAGCGCGTCGAGCGCCTTCGGGAACTCGCCGAGCCCCTCGTACGCGCGGCCCATGTTGTAGAGGAGGGCCGGGTTCTTCGTCGCCTCGTACGCACGACGGTAATGTCCGAGCGCCTCTTCGTAGCGGAGCGCGATCATGGCCTCGTCGCCGCGACGCTTGTCGTCGTCCGCGCCTGCCGCGGCCGGCTCCGCCGGTGCCGTCTGTGCCCATGCCGCGCGGGGCATCGACGCGGACAGGAGGACGACGACGAGGAGCAGCGTCAGCAAGCGGTGCAACGTGGCCATCGCAAAAACGAGCGTAACACGGGGTTTCTGCCTGCCGCTTACACGGAAAAATCCAGGGAGTATGCAATCGTAGAGGCGCCCTGCGCCGAGGCGGCTTTCTCCCCGCTCGACCGTATACTCCGAGGCCCCGCATGCGCGCATCGTCCCTGCTCGCCGTCCCCGCCCTCGGCCTCGCGATCGCCGCCTGCACCGCGGGACCGCCGCCAGCCGATCACGCCGAGGTCATCGGCCACACGTCGAGCGCCGTCATCAACGGGCAGCTCGACACGACGCACCAGGCCGTCGTCGCGATCGTCCTGCAGCAAGGCTCGCAAGGCGGGCTGTGCTCCGGCACGATCGTGAAGACCGATCCCGCGACGCACATCGGCTGGGTCGTCGCGGCCGCGCACTGCGTCGACCTCCCGCCGGTCTTCGTCCTCCAGGGTGACGATTTCGCCGCGGCTGGCGTCCTTCGCTACGACGTCATCGACTACAGGGCCGACCCTCGTTACGGAGGACAGGTCGGCTCGCCGTACGACTTCGCGGTGCTGCGCATCGCAGGCGTCGACGCCGCCACGCCGACGATCCCGCTCGTCGGAGCTTCGGACGGTCTCGCGGTCGGAACCAGCGTGCTCAGCGTCGGGTACGGCCGAACGTCGCTCATCGCGACCGGCGCCGGCGACGAGAACACCGTGCGCCGCCACGTGTCGAAGTCGCTCGGCCAGGTCGGCCAGATGATCTCGTACAACATGCAGACGAGCGGCATCTGCCAGGGCGACAGCGGCGGTCCGGTGCTCGTTTCGAGCGGCGGCGTCGAGAAGGTCGCCGGCGTGCACTCCTACGTGCAGGGCGACTGCAACGGCGTCGGCGTCAGCGGTCGCGTCTCGTTCGGGCTCTCGTTCCTCCAGGGCGAGATCGACAAGGCGCTGCCCACGGAGGACTGCGATCTCTGCGGAAAGATCGCCAACTCGGGCAACGGCCTGTGTGCCGCCGCCACGAAGGCGTGCCTCGCGGACAAGCAATGCGCCGGCTACTACGAGTGCCTGTCCAGCGGCGCCACGAAGGCGTCTTGCCTCGCGAAGTTCCCGAAGGCCGAAGGGCCGTTCAATGCCGCGGCGAACTGCCAGTGCACGCAGGCGTGTACCACGCAGTGCAAGAGCAATTTCGAGTGCAGCACCGCGCCGAAGTGCGGGTACAAGCTGCCCGCCGGAGAATGTGCAACCTGCACCGAGTCCGCGTGCTGCGACGAAGCGCTGGCCTGCGCGTCCGACGGCACCTGCTACGTGTGCCTGAAGACGAACGACAAGGCCGCCGAGTGCGCGACCAACGCTGCACGGAAGACGATGGCGACCTGCGTGGCGTCGAAGTGCAAGGCGCAATGCGCGGGCAGCGGCCTCGACACCGGCGCCGACCCGGCAGCGACCGATCCGACCGGCGCTGACCCCGCGAACGATGCGGACGGCGGCGCGGGCGCGACCACCACCACGGTCTCGGCGTGCGCGATCTCGCGCACGGCTAGCAGCACGGGCACGAGCACGGCCGCCTACGGCCTCGCGCTGGCGGCCGTGCTGATCGCTGCGCGGCGACGCCGGCGCGACTGAGCTACGGCAGCGGAAGGCGGATCTCGAAGCGCGCGCCGGTCGGCACGTCGACGTGCGCGATGCGCCCCCCGTGGGCCTCGATGAACGTGCGCGCGGTCACGAGGCCGAGGCCGATGCCCATCGGCTTCGTGCTGTGGAGCGGCTCGAAGAGGTGCGTGCGTACCTGCGGGCTGATACCAGGACCGGTGTCGGTGACCGCGACGAGGATGTGATCGTCGTCGCTGCGCACCTCGACACGCAGCGCGCCGCCGTCGGGCATCGCCTCGACCGCGTTGCGCACCACGTTGAAGAACGCGCCGTGCAGCTGATCGGCGTCGATGTCGACGAGCGGCACGCCGTCGATCTCGCGCGTGACCGTGATCGAGCCCGGGATCGAATCGCTCGAGAGCACGCGCTCGACGAGCTCGACGATCGACGCCGGATGCCGATCCGGCGTCCGGACGCGCGCATAGTCGAGCAGGCCCGTGATGATCACGTTCGCGTGCCGCACCTCGTCGTGGATGATGCGGATCGCGTCCTCGACGTTCGGATGCTGGTCCGGCGAGAGATGGCGCTTCAGCACGTACGTCGCGTTCATGATCGCGGCGAGCGGGTTGCGGATCTGATGGGCGACGCCGCCGGCGAGCTGACCGAGCACCGCCAGGCGCTCCTTCCGAACGAGGTTCTCCTGCGCCTCGGCGAGCTCGGCGGTGCGTCGTGCGACGCGTCGCTCGAGCTCGTCGTTCGTGACGCGGAGCGCTTCTTCGGCGAGCTTCCGCTCCGTGATGTCGCGCGCGATGCCGGTCGTTCCGATGACCTCGCCGTTGTCGCCGACGATGCGCGTCTTGAACGTCTCGATCCAGCGCGTCTCGCCCGAGGAGTCGACGAGCGGCTCCTCGACGCGTTTGTGCTGGCCCGACTGCATGATCTCTTCGTCGTCGGCGCGGTATCGGTCGGCGAGCTCGCGCGGCCAGATGTCGAGATCGGTCAGTCCGAGGAGCTCCTCGGGACGCTTCAGGCCCGCCGCGACCGCGAGCGGCGTGTTCGCGGCGACGAAGCGTCCTTCGCGATCCTTCAGCCACGCGATGTCGGGGATGTTGTCGAGGATCGCGCGCTTCTGTCGCTCGCCCTCGAGGAGCTGGATCTCCTGGGAGCGCCGGCGCGTGATGTCGTGGAAGATGACCGTCGCGCCCCGCACGCGACCGGTCTCGTCGCGAAGCGGGCAGCCGCTGGAGCTGAGGTGGATGCCCTCGGGGACCGTCCGATTCCGGACGAACATCTCGATGTCCTGCGTCGGCTCTCCGCGGAGCGCGCGCGCGAGGGGGAGCTCGCCGCCGGGATACGGCGTGCGCTCGTCGGCGCGGTAGATGCCGTGCTCGGTGCTCCAGCTCTCGGAATCGGTCGAGAGCCGGTTCGCGCCGACGAGACGAACGGCCGCGGCGTTGAAGTAGACGAGGCGCCGGCGCTCGTCGACGATGAGGACGCCGTCACCGAGGCTCGAGAGCGCGTCGAGCGCCCAGCGACGCTCCTCGAACGTCCTTGCGACGGCCTCGTCCATCTCTGCCGGTCGCTGCGTCGTCACCGGCTGATGATACCACCGGGTGTCCGGGGTATCCTGTGCCGGTTGGAGAGCTCTCGACCGGCGCTTCTAGGCACGTCCGCTGCGCTCGCCGGCTCGCTGGTCGCGTCGCAATTCGTGGCGCTCGACGTGCTCTTCCGTGGATCGCCGGCGAGGGTCGCGGACCCGCGATTCGTGGTCGATTCGGCGACGTCCGTTGCGCTCGTGCTCGCCTTTGCGATCTTCGCCGAAGGTCGCGTCGCGCGCGCCGTGCTCTCGGTGGTCGCGGCGGCCGTGCTCGTGCTCCAGCTGCTCGTGTTTCGCTACTACCACACGGCTCTCGACGTGCAGGTCGTGGCGAGCGCGCTGCACGTGCAGCACGAGGTGCGGCCGGTGCTGATGCGAGCGCTGCCTGCGTATCTGCTCTCCGTCGCGGTCGTCGCGATCGTCGAATACGCGCTCCTCTCGCTCGTTCATCACGCGCTCCGATCGAGGCGCGATCCCGCGCGACCTTCGCGGACCGCGTTCGTCCTCGGCGTCGCGGCGCTCGGCGGGCTCGCCGGCAACGGACCTCGGCGAGCCACGCCGGAGATCCGCGCCGTGCACGCGCTCACGGCAGCGTTCGGTCGGCACGAAGCTCCCGCGTCGGCTGCGATCACCCTTCCGCCGCTGCATGTCGATCGCGCGGAGCTGCCGAGCATCCTCTTCGTGCTGACCGAGAGCGTGCGTGCGGCCGACTATCGTGGAGCCGGCGATGCGCCGACCGCGCCCGAGACGGCGCTCGCCACGCGCGGACGTACGGAGCTCGCGCAGATGCGTGCCGTGTCGAGCTACACGGCGCTCTCGCTGTCCGCGATCCTCACGGGGCGTTCGCAGGAAGGACCGCGCGACGCGATCCTCCGCTCACCCAGCTTGTTCGACTTCGCGCACGCCGCACGTGACGCGCGAGGCAAGAGCCCGCTGGTCGCGTATTTCTCTTCACAACCGTCGACGGTGTTCGAGACGGACGCGGTGCGCGCCGCCGTCGATCGCTTCGCGACCATCGAGACGATCCGCGGGCACGACGTCGACGACGACGCCGACTACGCAGACCTCCCGCTCGATCGCGACATCGTCGATCTCTTCCTCGCGAAGCTGCCGGAGCTGCCGTCCCCGAGCGTCGTGATGCTGCATCTCGTCGGGACGCACGCGCCGTACTTCGTCGACTCCGCGCGCGCGCCGTTCGAGCCGTACGACCACGTCGTCACGTGGTCCGGCATGCCGAAGCTGCTGAACGCGTATCGCGACTCGATCTACGAGCAGGATCGGACCCTCGCGCGGGCGGTTCGCGCGTTCATCGAGCGCGCCGGCGCGCGTCCGTGGCTCGTCGTGTTCACGAGCGATCACGGCGAGGCGTTCGGCGAGCACGGCGCCATCCACCACGGCCAGAACCTCATGGACGAGCAGGTGCACGTCCCGGGATGGATCGCGGCGGGACCGGGGACGCTCACGCCGGCGCAGTCGCGCGCGCTCGCGGATCACGCGGGGCGCTTCGTCACGCATCTCGATCTGCTGCCCACGTTCCTCGACGCGCTCGGGCTCTGGGACAACTTCTCCGTCGCTCCGCATCGCGCCGCGATGCCGGGCCGGAGCCTGCTCCGTGCGTACCAAGCACGCGCGCCGATCCCGGTGACGAACTGCACGGGCATGTTCCCGTGCCCGCTCAACACCTGGGGGCTCTACGGCGACGACCGCAAGCTCGTGTCGCGCGTGTGGGACGGCGGCTGGTACTGCACCGCCCTCGGCGGCAGCGAGGAGCGCGTCGTCGACGGCCCCGATCCGGGATGCGATCGACTCCGTGCGTCGTCGCTCGCGACGTTCCCGCTTCTGCCGAACGGGACGCCGAATCGCTGATAGAATCGGGTCATCGTGGGGCAAGAAGTAAAGACGACGCTGAGGTTCGACGGGCGCATCCTCGAAGGTGTTGCCTTGCTCGAGACGGACTCGATCATCTTCCGCGGCGGCGCCGGCGGCGTGAGCATCACGGTGAAGTTCTCCGAGATCTTCAAGATCGAGGCGAACGCCGGATGGCTCGATCTCCAGACCGGCCGCGGCCTGCTGCTGTTCGAGCTCGGGCCGAAGGCCGAGACGTGGGCGGAGAAGATCAAGAACCCGAAGGTGCTCGTCGAGAAGCTCGGCGTCGACGCGCAGAAGAAGGTCTGTCTCGTCGGGAAGATCGACGCCGACCTCCGCGCGGATCTCGATGCCAGCGGCGCGAAGATCGCGAAGAGCGCGCGCGGCAAGGACTTCGACATGATCTTCGTCGCCGCTTCGTCGAAGAAGGACCTCGAGAAGCTGCCGAGCCTCCGCGAGATGATCAAGGACGACGGCGGCATCTGGATCGTCTACCCGAAGGGGAACGCGGACCTCACCGAGCGCGAAGTGCTCACCGCCGGGCGCACGCTGCAGCTGACCGACAACAAGCAGGTGAAGGTCTCCGAGGTGCTGACCTCGGTGCGCTTCGTCATCCCGGTCGCGCAGCGGAAGAAGAAGTAACCGCTTCGACCGAACGCGAACGCCAGCACGTCGGCGACGTCTCGGCGACGCTCCTACCGGCGCGGACGAGAGCACGCGCGCGTGCGCCGCGGAGGCATGTCGCGCCTCGCTGGACCGCGACTTGCTCAGGGCTCCCGCTCCGCGACGGGGCGACCAGCCGCGTCGAGAAAACTATTTTCCTGGAGGTATTTGCATGTCAGCCCTCTTCGCTTGGGTCGTCGCCGCGAGCTCGGTGCTCGCGCCCGCGCGCCAACACGATCAGCTCGCCGAAGCCATCGCGACTCGAGCCGAGGCCGAGGCACCGCTCTTCAAGGGAGACGACGGCCGCCTCAGGACGTCGGCGCTGCTCGTCGCGATCGCGTTCCGCGAATCTTCGCTGCGCGCGGGTGCGGTGGGCGATCACGTGCGGGGCAAGCCCACGAGCTTCTGCGCGTTTCAGTTGAACCTGCCATGGGGCAGGAAGACTGCGGAGGGCTGGACCGGCGAAGACCTCGTCGAAGATCCGCACAAGTGCGTGACGGCCGCGATCCACATGCTGCGGATCTCGATGCGCGTTTGTCCGTCGTATCCGCTCGCGTGGTACGCGGCAGGGCCGGCAGGATGCGCGTCGGAGCGCGCGCAGCGGATCAGCCGCGACCGCATGGCGATCGCGCAGCGTCTCTTGCGTGACGTCCTCGTCGAGGAAGAGCCCCCGAAGGCCGTCCTGCTTCTTCCCTCGATCGGTGCAATCGACCCCGCGGCACCGAGACCGAGGCCGTTCTGTGGCGGTGCGTAACACCCTGCGTGTTCACAGATGCGCGCGAATCGCGTGATAACGTGAACGTGTCATGGGGGGGAAAACACGCGACGGAACGTCGGCGCCCATCGTGACGCCCGTCGAGCCCGACACCGTGGCCGATCTGCACGAGCGGATCGACGTGCTGAGCGCGTTCACGGGCGGGATCATCTTCGAGATCGATCGCGAAGGTCGCTATCTCGCCGTGTGGTCTGGCGAGCCGCAGCTCCTCGCGCGTCCGGCGAGCGAGCTCGTCGGGCGCACGGTGATGGAGGTCCTCGGCCCCGCGATCGGCGAGCGGTTCCATCAGACCTTCCGCTCCGTCGTCGACACCGGCGAGCCCGCGGCGTTCGACTACACGCTCGACGTTCCTGCCGGGAGGCGGACGTTCTCGTGTGTGGCGCGCGCGCGCGATGCTCGACACAGCGGCGAGCGCAGGATCACGCTCCTCGTGCGCGACGTGACGGACGCGAAGGCGCTCGAGGCCAAGCTGCTGCAGGCGGAGCGCCTCGCAGCGCTCGGTCTGCTCGCCGCGAGCGTCGGGCACGAGATCCGCCAACCCTTGTCCTACGTGCTCACGAGCGTCGAGCGGCTCGAGCGTGATTTCGCGGCGAGGGCGACGCCGGCCGCGCAGGCCGCGCTCGAGAACATCCGGACCGGCGCGCAACGCATCGACGAGATCGCATCGAGCCTCGCGCTCCTCGCCACGCAGCGACGGGCGATGTCGGTCATCGACGTACGTAGGCCGCTCCAAGCCGCCCTCGATCTGTGCGCGAGCGAGCTCTCGCGCGTCCGGGTCGATCGCAGCATCGGCGACGTTCCGCCGGTCGTCGGAGACGAGGGCGAGCTCTGTCAGGTCTTCGCGAACATCCTCTTGAACGCGGCGCAGGCGGCCGCGACGCGCGACGATTCGGCGCAGCGCATCGTGCAAGTCGCCACCACTGCAGATCGCGAAGTGGTGATGGTCTCCGTCACCGACAACGGACCGGGGATCGCGCCGGATACCCTCGCGCACATCTTCGATCCGTTCTTCACCACGAAGCAGGACCAGGGCGGAACGGGGCTCGGGCTCTTCGTCACACGCGGGATCGTCGAGACGCACGGAGGAACGATGGCGGTCGAAAGCGAGCCGGGCGGCGGAACGTCGGTCGTCGTTGCGCTCCCCGTCGCGAAGGGGTCCTCGCCGCCGCTCGCCGCGAACGCGAAGGAGCCGCCGACCGGCGTGCGTCGCTCGGTGGTGCGGCCGGCCGAGCGGGCAGCTCCGCGCCGCCGTCTCTCCGTTCTCGTCGTCGACGACGAGCCGCGCTTCGTCGAGTCGCTGCGACTGGCCCTCGAAGACAGCCACGACGTGGAGACGCAAACGAAGGCGGTCCTTGCCATCGCGCTCGTCGAGGAGGATCCGAAGCGCTTCGACGTCGTGCTCTGCGATCTCTCGATGCCCGACCTCGACGGCGCGGCGTTCTATGCGCGGATGGAAGCGCTCGGCATCGCGGATCGGTTCGTGCTCATGACGGGCGGAGCGTTCACCGAGCGTGCGTCGGAGTTCATGCGACGTGGCGCGTGTCCGCGGATCGGCAAGCCGTTCCTGCTCGAGCGCCTGCTCGCGCTGTTCGAGGACGTCACGCGGGATCGGCCTTCTTCTTGATGCCGAATGCCTGCATCTTGTGCGTGAGCGTGCGCACCGGGATCTTGAGCGCTTGGGCGGCGGCGGTGACGCTGCCGTTCGCGCGCGCGAGCGCATCGACGATCATGTTCGTCTCGTAGCGCTGCATCTCGAGCCGCAGGCGCTCCTTGTAATCGAGGCTCGGGTCGACGGGTGCGGTCGCGGTGACCTCCGCCGGCGACGGCGCGACGGCTGCGGCCGGGGCTGCGCGGGGATCGGGAGCACCGGCCGCCGCGCGAAGGCGCTCGGGGAGATCTTCGGCGGTGACGATCTCGGTGCGAGCGATCACGACAGCGCGCTCGACGACGTTCTTGAGCTCGCGGACGTTCCCGGGCCAATGCCAGCGGACGAGGGCGCCCATTGCGACCTCGTCGATTCCGCGGACGGCGCGCGCGTTGTCGCGACATGCGTCGCGAAGGAACGACTCGGCGAGCGGGCGGATCTCCTCGGTCCGATCGCGGAGGGCCGGGAGCGCGATGGTGACGCCGTGGAGGCGATAGTAGAGGTCCCACCTGAACGTATTGTCGGCGCACATCTTCTCGAGGTCGCGGTGCGTCGCAGCGACGACGCGGACGTCGACGGAGACATCGCGATCGCCGCCGACGCGCACGAGCTGCTTCGTCTCGAGGACGCGTAGCAGCGCCGCCTGGGCCGCGGCGGGGAGCTCGCCGATCTCGTCGAGCATCAAGGTCCCGCCGTGAGCCTGCTCGAAGAGGCCCTTCGTCGTGCGGTCCGCGCCCGTGAAAGCCCCTTTTTCGTGGCCGAACAGCACGCTCTCGACGAGGTTCGGCGGAATCGCCGCGCAGTTCACGCTCCGCAGTGGTCCGTCCTTGCGATGGCTGCGCGCATGGAGCGCGCGCGTGACGACCTCCTTGCCCGTGCCGGTCTCGCCTTGCACGAGGATGGGGAGGATCGACGGCGCGACGCGATCGATCATGTCCCACACGGCGCGCATCTTCGGTGACGCGACGACGCCGGCGTTGCCCGGCGACGGCGCCGCCGTGCCCTGGTCGCGCCCGCGCGCGCGACCGAGCATCGCGCTGCGTGCCACGTCGAGGAGCTCGTCGACGGTCGTGCCGTCGTCCGGGAACGTCGCAGCGCCGAAGCGCAGCGCCGCATTGCCCGTCACCATCGCGGCGCCGAGCGCCTCGGCGCCGGTGAGCGCGGTCTCGGGAAGCGCGACGAGCACGGCATCCGCGGCGTAGACCGCGGCGCGATCGACGGGGCGGAGCTCGTCGAGCAGCGCGGGGGCCCATGTGCGCAGCGGATGACCGGGCGCGCGAGCGCTGATCATGAGGAGGGAGACCGGACGCGCGAACGTACGTGCGCGGACGAGCTCGTCGTCGAGGAGACGGAGGAAGAGGTCGTACCCGAGGAGCCCCTGCACGCCGGCGACGGTCGAGAGGACATGGAGCGCGACGGAGACGTCGCCGACGCGGACCTCGTCGCCCGGCGCGATGCGTCCGCGCGGCGCGGCGACGCCGTTGAGGCGCGTGCCGTTGGTGGAGCCGAGGTCCTCGAAGACGACACCGCCGTCGGGCGCGACGAAGAACTTGGCGTGCGCCCGCGAGACGCTCGGATCGTCGACGACGATGTCGGCAGGCCAGGTTCGCCCGACGACGAGGGGCTCGGTGCCCGGCACGACGATCTTCGCGCCCTCGCGGAAGTAGAAGACGAGGGACACGCGCGGCTCTCGTCGAGAGCCTGGGCCGAGCCCGCTGTCGCGCAGCGTCGTCTCCTTCGTACCGCTCACGGGTACGAATCTACATCTTCCTGCGGCGCGAGGCGTCGCGAGCTACGGGACGAGTCGAAGGCGCCGGCGGCGGCGCGCTGCGACGGCCAAGGCGGCGGCGAGCGCGAGTGCGGGCGCGGCGGGCGACGTGTCGCGTGCGTGTGTGGCTGCGGGCACTGCCGAGCAGCCGGTGGCCTCGGGCGTCGGACGTGTCTGCGGGCCGCTCGACGTGCTGGTCGTGCTGCGAGCGTCGTCGTCGCCTTCGGTGGCGTCGGGGATCGCGGGGACGTCGGCGGGCGAGGTGCTCGAGGGATCGTCACCGGCGTCAGTCGCGGTGCCGGCATCGGTCGCAGGTTTGCTGCAGTCTGCACCTTTCGGGAAACCGCCGACGGGCGACTGCGCGAGGCGCGTGGCGGTGGCGCCGCCGTATGCGCCGTCTTCGGCGATCGTGTCGTCGGGGTGATTGCGGTTCCAAAGGCGCTGGAAGGCTTTCACGGAGAGGCCGCGGAGATCGACGGTGCCGCCGGCGGTGAAGTCGTAGTGCACGGGATCGCTCGCGCCGAGCCAGCGGAAGCCCTTGCCGAGCATCGATGCGCGCCATCCGGCGTTGTCGTTGATGTCGACGGCGATCGCGCCTTCGTGGTTGCTCGTGCCGGGAGAGGCGGCGAGGCCGATGCCGCATCGACCGGTCTGGTACCAGCGGTAGAGGAGATACTGCTGCGGCAACGTGCGGAGCGCGGAGTTGATCGACATGGTGGTGCCGCGAGCCTTCTGCGCGGCGATGAGGCCCTGAGCGGCCTTCGTCTGCAGGTAGGGGAAGACGGCGGAGCCGAGCGCAAGGCCGGGGGTGTTGTCGATCTTCGCGAAGGTGTTGGGCCGGAGGCACTGGATCTGTTCGACGAGCTGGACGGCGAGCGCCTTGACCGAGGCCGTGGTGCAGCTCTGCGCGACGGCGGTCGCGACGGTGTCGCTGGCCGCGAGCGGCGAGCTGACGGTGCCGGTGGCGTGGTCGTCGGCGTCGTCGGCGTCGTCGTGGTGATCGGCGGCGTTCGTTGCGTAGGGCTCGTCGTGATCGCCGGAGCAGGCGAGCGGCGACAAGGACGCGGCGAAGAGGAGAATGGAGAGTGTCCGGCGAGGATCGATCACGACGTCGGCGGATGCACCGTGCGGGCCGCCGGGCGGTGGTCGTGAGCTGCGCGCGCGCAGAGTCGAGTCGCGCAGCGGCTCGCGCAAGTTGCGCGACCGCCGTGGGATGGCTCACGCACGCACCAGGTGCGATGCCCCGCGCGGTCGCGCGAGGTCGCGAAGACACGCGAGATCGACCGAGAAAATTGCAGCTCTGCAAGCCGCTATCACGCTTGATTTGGACCGTAGGGGGCATGACGACGCCGCGTGGACGCTCTAGTTCTCTAGAGGTGATCGTCTCGCCACATACCCGAGTGCAAGTGTGCTGCGACGCGTGCTACCGGATGTCGCCGCTGCGCGAGGCGCCGGTCGACGAAGCGGAGGCGCATTTCCGATCGCTGGGGTGGATGTGGTGCCGGAACGGGCGGGTGCTTTGTCCGATTTGCCAGGAGAGGGAATCGACGATGCCGCCGCCAACGGCGGAGGGGGAGTAGCTACGCCTTCCTCCTCCGAATGCACTCACTCACGTGCAGCGCCAGCTCCTTCGGCAAGCACGGCTTCGCCACGAAGAAATCCGCGCCCGCCTCCTTCGCTCGCCGCCGCGATTCCGGTTCCCGGA